>NZ_LVYY01000008.1:0-195510 GCF_001909085.1 Paenibacillus sp. P32E
GGGTTCGGGGTTCGGGTTCGGGAGCTCACGATTCTAACTAAGTGGATTTTCTCCACCTATTTTTTTGTCTTTTGTTCTTTTTCAGAATGTAAGTGGAATGTATCCACTTACATTCTGAGGAAATAACCAAAATGACCCCATTTAGCCGCTCCCGATTTATTTAGATTTACTTTTTCCACTTAACTTAAGGTTTACCTGATATTTCAATGAATTAGGTTTACTTTTTCCACTAAGCAACAGCGAACTCGCATTGAGCCGATAGGTTCACACATAAACGCACTGAGCCACTAGGTTCACACATAACCGCATTGATCTGGTAGTTCACACATAAACGCACTGAGCCACTTAGTTCACACATAACCACATTGAGCCGATAGGTTCACACATAAACGCACTGAGTCACTAGGTTCATACATAAACGCATTGATCTGGTATTCACACATAAACGCACTGAGCCACTTAGTTCACACATAAACGCATTGAGCTACTAAATTCACACATAACCGGGCTGCTGCACAAAAAAACAGCAAGCCCCCGGTCATAGCGTTTACCGGAGACTGCTGTTTCCTACTATAAAAGCCTCCAGCTGCTCGGCCGGAGTTAATTAGTAGGGGATTCCCGCCTCCTGATGCTTGGCACGAAGAGGCTAACTCAGAACGTGATATCCGACTCTATCTCTTCTTTGACGAAAGGAAGCATGAAGCGGAAGGTCGAGCCCCGGTCTTCTTCACTCTCCACAAAGATGGTTCCGCCCATCAGCTCTACCAGCTGCTTACAGATGGCCAGTCCAAGACCCGTGCCCCCGTATTTGCGATTAATGAACGGATGCAGCTGGGAGAAGGACTGGAACAGCAGATTCAGCTTACTGTCCGCAATCCCGACCCCTGTATCCCTTACCGAAAATTCCAGCAGATACTCCGGAGAAGCCGGCAGCTCGATATTCTTCACAGACAAGGTTACGCTTCCATGGTCAGTGAATTTAAGTGCATTGCCTACCAGGTTCACAATGATCTGCCGCAAACGGCTGGGGTCCGTGGTCACAATAGCTGGTACACTGGTATCTGCCCACCACCGCAGCGCGAGTTTTTTCTCCTCCGCTTTGGGGGTAAATAGATCAATGATGCTCTCAATCATTTCACGCAGATCGAATCTTTCCGATAGCAGCGGCATTTTGCCGGCTTCCATCTTACTGAAATCGAGGATATCATTCAGAATTTTGAGCAGGCTGTAGCTGCTGCTACGCAGAATCTCGGCATAGGTGCGCTGCTCTTCCGCGAGCTCTGTTTCCAGCAGCAGATCGGCCATCCCGATCATCCCGTTCATCGGAGTACGGATCTCATGGCTCATCATCGCGAGAAAATCGGACTTGGCTTGAGCTGCCTGCTCCGCCGTTTCTTTGGCCCGGAGAACCTCACGTTCATTGGAAGTATCACTGAAGGAACCTACCACACCGCATATGATCCCTTTGTGCAGAAGCGGTGCAATCCGGTAGCTGACAAAAAAACTGGTTCCGTCTTTTCTCCAGAAAATTTCATCCGTCTTGCTGCGGGTAATGCCATCCTGCAGGGTCTGCAAGATCGGACATTCACTCTGCTGGTACCTGGACCCGTCTCCACGGATGTGATGAATCTGATCGGCAAGGCTCCGGCCGATCAATTCGGAAGGCGTATAGCCCAGCATATCAGACCCTTCGCGGTTAATGAAGAATGTCCTGCCCTGTGTATCCAATCCAAAGATTCCCGCTGCAACAGAGTTGAGGATCAGAGCGAGATGCTTGTCCTCGGACATTTCCAGCACCAGTTCCGCCTTCTGCTGTTCCTGCGCTGCAGCGTTTTCAACCCGCTCCTCTTCAAATTCTGGTATCCGGTCATCTGTCCAAACCACGGGAGGACGATCTTCCCCAGTCAGGAGCCGGTGGAACCATTCCTGAAGCGAAAAAGTCAATCTGCAGCTCTGGTCATACCGGATAATGGCGAATATACCTGCGATTCCTTCTTCTGTTTTTACCGGCACATAGGTAATAGTGGTCAGGCTGCTTCCAGTGCTCTCTTCAGCTTCCAACTCAAAACTGGAACCGATACCGCCGAGTGCTGCGGCAAAATGTTCTTCTCCAGGAAGCTTCGGTACCACACGAAAGGATTGCTTATGGAGCTCTGCACCTGTTCCAGCGGCATCTTCTAATGGACGGTTACTGTCCACATACTGCCCCTGCCTGTCCAGCACAATAATCAGATCAGGATGATGATCGTATAACACTTTATAGGCACTTTCCTCCGAAAGCACCCGGTTCAGAATGGATAACCATTCTTTAGGCATAACCCACCTCCTCCGAGCTTCAATCTTGCGTTCGTCTGTTCAGAAGCTGCGGATAAACTATATATGTAATCTCAATCTCGACTGCCCTCAGGCAGCAGTTGCAATCAGCCATTATTGGGTATGATCAAAAATTGCTGAAATATATACTATTATAGCAAAAAACCGCAGCAGACCGCCATCAAAACATTGACACCATGCGGTTTTCCAGCAAAAAAAGTCCCTCCGGCAGATGAGCAAGGATATATGGAAATCCTTACTATCTACGGAGGAACCTTTGATCTGTGAATGCCAATAATTGAGGTGAATCTAGCGTGATTCCAAAAACATTCAGGCAATATCCTTTTGTTCAATATTCCGGATGGACAGGTAGGCGATACCTATACCAACGAGGGCCAGCGCCAGAGAAACCCCCACCTGGTTCCCCATCTGAAAATCATTGGTGCCGGAGGAAATCAGGCTGACAAGCAGCACCGCAGTAACGATGGTGGCCGGTACGGATTTTTTGCGCATCCCGATGAATAATGGAATTAAGCCAATACCCGCTGCATATACCGCATCGGTACTGATTCTGATCAGCTCTGACGGAATAATGTTGAGATCAAGAGAACCCGGTATCACATGGGTAAAGGAGTTAATCCCCACCAGAACGGCGTTAAGCAGAATATCTGAGACAAAAATACTAACAACGGTAAACAAGAACACGATGATGATTTTGGCAGCCATGAGCTTTTTGCGGGAGATAGGGTACATGAAGAGTAACGTAATGGTATTGTTCTTATACTCCTCAATCACCAGCTTGCTCAGCACGACTGAAGCAAAAACCAGAAATGTCGCTTTGACAAAGAGATAAATGACCGCAAACATCTCAGCATAGGTATTAAATTCACCGCCGCCTTCTCCAGTGTCAACGTAAGTGATCAGAATCATGAAGGCAAGAATGGCCAGATTGGCAATGACGACACCCTTGAGCATGCCGAGGAGCTTGTTTTTACGAATTTCCAGTTGAATTAGCTTAAGCAATACCTTCACCCCCCATCAGTTCCACAAAATGATCTTCAAGCGAATGATGCTTTTTACTCAGACTTTCCAGCTCCACATCCGCTTCGGCCAGCGCTTTGTTCAGTTCCCTCTGCTGCACGGCATCATAAATGCGGATGGTCCGGGGATCCAGCACCTTGAAGTTGGTGAGGCCCAGCTTATGCTCCAGAACATACACCGCTTTGCTGCTCTCTCCGGTAATCATTTCAATGTACTGCGTATCCCGGCTGCGGATCGTATCCATCGCCACTTCCTCCAGCAGGATTCCCTCACGGATGACACCGATCGTATCGGCTACCTGTTCAATCTCCCCCAGAATGTGGCTGGAGATCAGCAGCGTCATTCCGTATTCCCGGCTCAGCATGCGGAACACCTCGCGCAGCTCCTTGATGCCCATAGGGTCCAGCCCGTTGATCGGCTCATCCAGAATGAGCAGCTCCGGCTTCGTCATCACCGCCCGGGCGATGCCCAGCCGCTGCTTCATCCCGAGAGAGAACTGCTTGACCGGCTTTTTGTCCACACCCTTCAGCTTCACCAGCTCCAGCGCCTCTTCCATGGCCTTGGCATCGTAGTAGCCCATATACTCTCCATGCAGTTGAAGATTTTCTCTGGCGGTCAGCTTATCGTAAAATACCGGATATTCTATAATACAGCCCATGCGCTTCAGCATTTCATACGAGTGGTCATTCATACTTTCACCGAAAAATTCAATGTTCCCCGCCGTCGGCTTTACCAGATTGGTGATCATTTTCATCACAGTGGTTTTGCCCGCGCCGTTGGGTCCCAGGAACCCGTAGATTTCGCCTTGCTTGATGCTCATATTCACGCCGTTAACAGCCTCTTTGCCTTGATACTCCTTGGTTAAATCCCAGGTCCGTAATATGGTAGTCATTTCCGTTATCCCCTTTGGCTCTTCGTTTGTCTTCCTGGTTCTTATTGTACACAGCGGAATTTTCTTTTTTATTACCTGAATCTTACGAAAATCTTAAGCTGCCGTAACCCAGGTAAACCGCCAGACCAGGAGGGCTTGTTAGAAGGTCAGCCTGCGAAAAGAAAGCGTAAATACGGTTTTGACGAAAGGCTTACTGCGCAGAGTAATGGTGCCGTTCATTTGTTCGGTTAACCTTTTGGTGATGGTCAGCCCGAGTCCGCTCCCCTGATAATCCCGGTTACGGGAATCCTCCAGCGTGTAGAGCCGCTCAAAAACTTTATCCAGGTGGCCTTCGGTGATGCCCTTCCCCCGGTCCCATACCTCGATGCACACCTGATCCCCATCGCTGTATAACCGGAGTCCAAGTACTCCGCCGGCATCCCCGTATTTGATTGCATTAGACAGCAGATTGGAGAGCACCCGGTCCAGCGCCTCTCCGTTGCCCATGATGTACATCGCCTCATCCGGAATCTCGATCTCCACCTCACTGCCCTTGGCACTGAGAATATCGTAAAAGGAAAGTATGTTCCGCCGGCAGATCTCCCCCAGTTCCACCCGCGATAGAGCGATCTCCTTATCCCCCGACTCCAGCTTGGCCAGATCAAAAAAGCTGTTCATCAGCCGGATCACTTCTTCTGCCTTGCCGTGAATCGTCCGTAGAATATGCTCCTGCTCCTCTTGCGTCATCGCCTGATCATGAAGAATCGTTTCAATATAACCAAGCACCACCGTCAGCGGAGTCTTCAGATCATGAGAAATGTTCGCCAGCATGCTGCGCATGGACTTCTCCAGCTTGGCCAGTTCCACTGCACCCTTGTGGTTGACGTCCAGCAGCCGGTTCAGATCGGTTAGCAGCTTTTGCAGATGAGGATCGCTGTTGAACAGCAGCAGCCTTTCGTGGGAGCCCCGGTCCACAATTCCCTCAAGCTTGCTATGGATATATTCGAGCTGGCGGGAATGCTCCCGCAGACGCAGGTACTGCCAGAGGATCACAATTAGCAGCAGTAGGATAGCCACACTGAGCAAAGCCATCATTCCAGCACATCCCCCAGCTTGTAGCCGATGCCCCATAATGTTTTGATGTATTCCGGCTTGGATGGATCATCTTCAATTTTTTCACGCAATCTGCGCATATGTACATTAATGACATTCTCGTCCCCGTAATAATCGTCTTCCCAGACACTGCTGTAAATCTGTGCTTTGGTGTACACCCGGCCGGGGCTGCTCACGAACAGCTTCAGAATCTGGAATTCCTTGGCGGTCAGCTTGACCTCCTCACCGTTCTTCAGTGCCGAGAAATTATCAAAATCCACAGTGAGTCCGCGCAGCGATATCCTGTTCGATTTCGCCTCTACCGGAGCTGTTTCCTGGCTGGCACTGCCTGCAGCGGCATATCCGGCCCTGCGGATCGCTGCCTTCACCCGTGCCGCCAGCTCGATCATCGAGAACGGCTTCGTAATATAGTCATCTGCGCCGAAGCCCAGGCCCAGCGCCTTGTCAACATCACTGTCCTTTGCGGACATGATCAGTACAGGCACCAGACTGTCCCGGCGGATCGTCTGCAGCACATCATTGCCGCTTCGTTTGGGAAGCATCAGATCCAGCAGAACCAGATCATAGGCGCCGCTGCGGTGAAACAGCCTCTCCGCTGCCTCACCGTCAAATGCCGTTTCCACCTCATACCCCTCTTTTACCAAATACGAGCGCACCATTTCGCTTATCGCCTCGTCGTCTTCTATCAGCAGCACACGCTGTGGCATGTCTGAACCTCCCTGTAATTAAAAATATTTCGCACGTACAGCTCATCGCCGATTTATAGCTTGATTCCTTAAAATTATATCAGGCTTTGCTGTGCAGATTCATCCGATTATTGTCTTATTCGTACCCGCCCTCAGCTTCCGGCAGCTGCTTAAAGGCTTCATTGGCTTCAACCGTGTCTATGATGAACTGTGCCACCCCGGTCATGCTCAGGCCGTCCGTGCTAGTGTCGCATTCACTCCAGACATAATGACGCTCAGCGCCGTTGATTTGGACCGTCAGCTCATAGCTTATATAAGGCTTCCTGTTACATTCTGTGGACAGCTGCTTCTCTTCCTCCAGGTCACTACTGAGCACCAGCTCGCGATAAATACTCTGGCGGTCCTTATCCGGCAATGTATAATCATTAACTTCGGCCACTGAACCATTCCGCAAGTCCTTGACCAGCTTCTGCTCCCCAGTGTTGATCTCATTCTTGCGGTCCACTCCATATTTCAACACAAACTCGAACCGGTCCTGCTTCGCCACATCATATTCGATCGATAATAGCTGCCGCTCCGCTTGCTCGCCATCGCACCCTGTCAGCGTATATGTCAGCAGGGTATTGGTCTCCACCCGCTCCAGCTCTGCGCAGGAAACCGTACGCACCTCAGGTGTGCCAAAGGCATCCTCCGTTGTGTCGACGGTGTATTGCAGTCTTCCTCCCTTGTACTCCAGCACCCTAAATATCGGATCACCCTCAATGGTATGCTGCACCACCCGCTGAACTCCGCTCCCCCGTTCGATAAAAGCATCCAGTTTGTCCAGATTCTCCGTGCCTAAGCTGTTGCGGTTGATCACATCCTCCTGCTCGTTCAGCTTGTGGCTGATCTTCGGATGGTTTGCCGAATCTTTATTCCAAGGCAGCAGGGAGCAGCCTGTAAATATAAACAGGGTCAGCAAGACGGTTAGAAGCATAAGAAATCCTCTCATGGCACGTCTGATGACCACCTTAGGCAGACGCTGCCATTTTGAAGAAAGGTGTGGACTCATCACATGAAGCCTCCTTTTCAGGGCTGATGGAAGTTGAACATTTGCTAAAGTATACCATTAATGAAAATCATCCGGTCCATTTCTATTTCAGTTTCACTAGAGGTAACCCAGGTAAGATGTCACCCAACTGGTGACCCTAACCCCCACAGAACCCGGCGTGCGGATTTCCCACACCAGGCTCTTCAGAATTGGTTTTACAGTACAGCGTATGTCTTCAACCGCTGGTACGGAATGAAGATTTTCCTTCTGGAATAGATTGTACTCACAGTTCTCCAACATATAAAAATGTATTTTTTATAAATAATCCCATTTTAGTCATTGACTTGATCCTGATAGAGTGGTATTTTGGTGTGGAAACCGGTTTCCTGTCATTTGTACAAATTTTTTGTCACTAGATTCAACGTAAGATGCAGAGATAACCCTCTGTTTGCGTCTGCTAAGCGCAACGATTTTTTTTCATCATTGCATACGGTTCACCGTGAAACAGGCAGATGCTGAAGAAGAATAAAGTAAGTGTCTTATTGGCCCTGCCGGCTCCCAGGCGGTTGCGCACCGCTTTTCTGGAGGCAAAGCAGGACCGATCCGATGATTAAAGACGGAACATTTAAAAGGAGACTCGAATCATGAAAACGTACTCAAAGCTTTTGACAACCCTATCGCTTTCGATGAGCATGGTACTGGGTGCCGCATTGCCCGCATGGGCTTCCCCAGATACAAGCGTTAATAACAAACTGGATTACAGTACGGACGTTGTTTATCAAATTGTGACCGACCGGTTCGCAGACGGCAATTCGTCTAACAATCCGACAGGTTCTGCATTCAGCAGCGATCATTCCAATTTAAAACTGTATTTTGGAGGAGACTGGCAGGGAATCATCAATAAAATCAATGACGGCTACCTGACCGGTATGGGAGTTACGGCACTTTGGATTTCTCAGCCTGTGGAGAACATCACCTCTGTCATCAACTATTCCGGCGTTAACAACACAGCTTATCACGGATATTGGCCCCGGGATTTCAAAAAAACCAACGCTGCCTTCGGGAGCTTTACCGATTTTCAAAACCTGATCTCTACAGCGCATGCGAATAACATCAAGGTCATTATCGACTTTGCTCCAAACCATACCAGCCCGGCTTCGTCCACGAACGCAAGCTTTGCCGAGAATGGCAAGCTGTATAATAACGGCACGTTGCTCGGAGCTTATGGAAGCGACTCCGCTGGTTTGTTCCATCACAACGGCGGCACGGATTTTTCCACCATTGAAGATGGCATTTACAGAAACCTCTTTGATCTGGCGGACATCAATCAAAATAACAGCACGATTGACAGCTATTTCAAGGAAGCTATAGACCTCTGGCTTGGCCTCGGTATAGACGGAATCAGATTTGATGCAGTGAAACATATGCCATTTGGCTGGCAAAAAAGCTACGTCTCCTCCATCTATAGCGGCAGTCATCCGGTTTTCACCTTCGGTGAATGGTTCCTTGGCCCTGACGAGACCAGTACGGACAATGTCAATTTTGCCAACAACAGTGGTATGAACCTGCTAGACTTCGCATACGCCCAGGAAGTTCGGGAAGTATTCAAGGACAAATCGGAAACTATGAACGATCTCAACTCAGTGTTAGCGTCTACCGCATCCAGCTATGATTATATTAATAATATGGTAACCTTTATCGACAATCATGATATGGACCGCTTCAGTGTAGCGGGTTCCAGCACGCGGCCAACCGAACAAGCACTGGCGCTTACACTAACATCCCGCGGAGTACCGGCCATCTACTATGGTACCGAGCAGTACATGACCGGCGTTGGTGATCCGAATAACCGGGCTATGATGACAGGGTTTAACACCAACACAACAGCTTACAAACTGATTAAAGCCTTGGCCCCGCTGCGCAAGTCTAATCCCGCTATTGCCTACGGAACGACAAAACAGTGCTGGGTCAATGACGACGTCTTCATTTATGAACGGAAATTCGGCAAAAGCGTCGCCCTCGTTGCTATCAACCGCAACACGTCCACGCCTTATCCGATTTCGAACCTGTTGACGTCCCTGCCTGCGGGCACCTATTCGGATGTGCTGGGCGGCCTGTTAAACGGCAATTCAATTACCGTTGGCAGCACCGGCTCTGTGACCAATTTCACGCTTTCAGCCGGCGGAACAGCGGTTTGGCAATATGGGGCGGCAGAGACTTCGCCGACCATCGCCAATGTCGGACCGACAATGGGCAAACCGGGCAATACCGTGACGATTGACGGCCGCGGCTTTGGCAGCACGGCGGGCACGGTGTATTTCGGCACTACGGCTGTCACCGGTTCAAACATTGTGAGCTGGGAAGACTCCCAGATTAAAGTGAAAATCCCAAGTGTCTCTGCCGGCAAGACGAATGTATCGGTAGCCACTGCTTCCAGTACGAAGAGCAATGCTTTCAGCAATTTCAATGTACTGACGGCCGATCAGGTCACCGTACGCTTTAAAGTCAACAACGCCACCACAGCCCTTGGAACAAAGGTATACCTGGCCGGCAATGTAGCTGAGCTTGGTGCCTGGAACGTCTCTGGTGCGATTGGCCCAATGTACAATGTAGTTGAAGCATCCTATCCAACATGGTATTTCGACGTCAGCGTACCCGCAGGGACAGCGCTGCAATTCAAGTTCGTCAAGTCGAACGGCACCACCGTCAACTGGGAAGGCGGCAGCAACCATACGTATACAACACCAACCAGCGGCGTAGGCACAGTGACGGTCGACTGGCAAAATTAAACGGGAGCTGCCGGTATAAGGAATTTGGCAGAGCTTGTTATGTATCCAACCAAAGAAAAAGATTAGGTGTGAGATGCCTAATCTTTTTTTTGCTTTGCTTGTATTCTGTCCTGTAGTCAATTTCCAAAGATGAAATGCTGCGTCAACTTCATCGGCTGCTGCTTCATCATTTACGTTTTGAATTCCCTCATCCTTTTCACGACAGCTCTATACTTTCAGGCATTCTCAGCAAAACCCTGCTGCCCCAGAGACTATTCAGAACGTCATACACCTCTCTCCCCTCCCATATACATAAGTAGAGCAATTCCGGACGTTGCCGTAGAACCTTGGCGGCCTTGTCAGAATAGGTTACAGTGTAAGCCCAAGCTGGAGGGAGAGATGGATTCATGCCCGGAGATGAGATTAGGGCGCTGGAACGGGCGATTGCCGAGATTACGGAGATTGCTTCCGGATTTGGGCTGGATTTTTACCCGATGCGTTATGAGATATGCCCGGCTGACATTATCTACACGTTCGGTGCCTACGGGATGCCTACCCGATTCGGGCACTGGAGTTTTGGAAAAACGTTTCATAAGATGAAATCGCAATATGATTTTGGTCTAAGCAAAATCTATGAGCTTGTCATTAACTCCAACCCCTGCTACGCGTTCCTGCTGGACGGCAACTCGCTGGTCCAGAACAAGCTGATCGTAGCGCATGTGCTGGCCCACTGCGATTTCTTCAAAAACAACATGCGTTTCTCCATGTCGAACCGCGATATGGTGGAGAGTATGTCGGCCACGGCAGACCGGATCGCCGATTATTCGGTCACCTATGGTATGGATGCCGTAGAGGGCTTCATTGATTCTGTGCTGGCGGTTCAGGAGCATATCGACCCCAGTCTGATCCAGCCCCGCAAGCTGGGCAAGACCCACCTGCTTGAAGCCAAGATGAAGGAACGTAAAGATACGCCTCCCGGAAGTCCTGGCCCGGCCAATCCCTATGATGAGCTGTGGGATCTGGAAAATGGCAAGGCTGCCGGCCCGGAACCGGAAACCGCCGGGAAGCGTAAGTTCCCGCCCGAGCCGGAGAAGGATATCGTCTGGTTCATCCAGCAATATTCGACGGCGCTGGAGGACTGGCAGCGTGACATCATGACGATGCTTCATGACGAGATGCTCTATTTCTGGCCGCAGATGGAAACCAAGATCATGAACGAAGGCTGGGCTTCCTACTGGCATCAGCGGATCATGCGCGAGCTGGACCTGACACCTGAGGAGACGATCGAATACGCGAAGCTGAATTCCTCGGTCGTGCAGCCCTCCCGGCAGAGCCTCAATCCCTACTACCTGGGGCTGAAGATCTTTGAGGACATCGAGCGCCGCTGGGACCGTGACAAAATGTTCGAGGTCCGGGAGCTGGACTCCGACATCTCTTTTATCCGCAGCTATCTGTCGAAGCAATTGGTCAATGATCTGGACCTGTACGTCTTCGAGAAAAAGGGCCCGGAATGGAAAATCACTGACAAGGCCTGGGAAAATGTCCGTGACCAGCTGGTGCTGGCCCGTGTCAATGGCGGCTCGCCTTACCTTGTCGTTGAGGATGCGGATTATGAGCGCAACGGGGAACTGCTGATCGCCCACCGCTATGAGAGCATCGAGCTGGATCTGAAGTACCTGGAGCGCACTCTGCCGCACATCTATGCCCTCTGGGGGCGTACCGTCCACCTGCAAACCGTGGTCGAAGACAAAAAAGCCCTTTTTACCTATGACGGTAAAAGGGTGCAGCGGAAATTTATGTAGAAGCAAATGGGCACTATCAGCGCGTTTCCCTAGCGGAAATGCGCTGGTTCGTGCCCTTTTCTTTTAGACAAGCAAGCATCCGACTCTCCACAGCTTCAACCAATCGGAGAGTTATGCTCGGCTGGGATAGCCTGTTCCGTTATTTATGAAAGCGAATTTACGAACTTCACCTCCGGAAAGCGGCTATCCGGTCCTTTCATTAAGCTTCCGCCTTGCTTTTTCAGATACCTATCGAAGAAATCCAGCATATAGGCATTGATCACGGAGTCCGCTCGTTTGGGCTCAATCTTTCCTGTAATGCCCAACATTTTGAAAATCGGAGAAATAAACTGTACGTCGGTAAAATTTAAATGCTCCGTATTTTTGATATATAGGACTCGTCCCCCTACTCCGACCGTTTCTCGCATCCGCTCAAGCTCCAACTTTTTATCTTCCGTGACTTGATCCTCCCACTCTCTAGTCGAGCCCATACGGCTAAGCTCTGCATCCGTGTAAACCCGGTTATCCATCACCATTTTTAATTTTTCGAAATAGCTTTCCGAGTTGATGAACAAAAACGGCTTACGCAGACCCTCTCTGTCCCGCAGACGATAAAGCCCTCCATCAAGGTCTATGCCAACCGCGATCCGCGGATCGTAAGCAGCATCATAGGCCGTTGCTCCGCCGATGGAATGACCGAACACCCCGACATGACCGAGATCAATCTTTCCTTTGATCTGACTTGGAATCTGCCCCGATTGGATGAGCTCGAATTGGTCCAGCGCAAACGCCACATCCCCGGTTAAGACTTTTCCCAGCTTGTCGCGAATTTCTATTCCTGTCCGGTAATCATTGTTGAGTGAGAATAAGTCGTTGGTTGTGCTGGTTGTGATTCGCCCGTCTGGAAACTCTGTGGCAAATGTATTGTAGGTGTGGTCGATCACAGCCACGATATATCCGTGACTCGCGAGATATTCAGCTTGCGACGTGTGGAGGAACCTGGAAGAGCCATTGCCGGGATTTGCAAGGATCAGCGGGTATGATTTCTGTGCCGGAGAGACTTCAGCCCCCGAATAAGTATGACTGGATACGTACCTCAGGTGCCCAAAAGTAAACCCGGGAAGTCCATAGTCCGCGGCCATATAACTTAAAATCCGGGGTTCAGGAATAAAGGGAGCATACTTGCCGGTGCCCGCTTGAGCCGGATACCATACCTGAACCATTAATTCTCTATGACCCTCTCTGCCTTCGCCGTAAATCTCTTTCCTATGGGTATCCACGAAATGAAAGGTTTGCGTGCCTACCTTAAATTCGCCTGTGGGTTCAGGTAGTTTAAATACAGGAAAAGCATACATAAGAATCGCTGTTACAGCCAGCATCACCGCTATAGCGGTATAAGCCGTACCCCATATGAATCGCGGAATTTTTTTGAGGCCGATTTTTTTAAAATAGCTAAAACCTGAAACAACCAAAAAAAGGATCGTTAGGCCATAGGGGAACAATAGCTGAACTCTGTATCCTTCCACCGTCCAATGTATGACCAGTAAAAGTGTAGCGATCCCGCTTGCAACGAATACTGGAGTTTTACGCCGGCCTTTTTTTAATAGGAATGTACATGCAAACAAGCCGATGTTTGATAAAAAAAGCAACAGTTCAAACAGTCTCATCCCGATTCTCCTTTTTAAAATTTTCTATTTTTGTTTGTTCCAATCTTATCCTCACAGACCAGACTGAGCTATCGATTTACCTTACATTAATCTTACAAGTATGAAATTCGCTTGTGGGAGTGGAGGACCCGTATAACGGTTTCTCATCCGCTTGAAAGAGTACCGCTTGAGGTTATAATAGTTTACAGCTGAACCTAATCCAGCCTATTCAAGCCATAGAAACACAGTAAGTTCCCATCGCTCCTCGGAGACGGCATGCTGGTGTTTTTTCAAATCAGAAAAGGAGCCAAATCTATGTTTAGTATCCTGATTGTAGAAGACGATCTTAAGCTGGCGCAGCTGCTTCAATCCTATGTGGAGAATTACGGGTATCGGGCTAAAGCGGTCCAGGAGTTCGACCGGGTTATGGAGGTGTTCCAGGACATTCGTCCGGATCTGGTGCTGCTAGATGTCAATCTGCCCCGTTACGACGGCTATTACTGGTGCAGACAAATCCGGACGGTCTCCACCTGCCCGATTCTGTTCATCTCCGCCCGCGACGGCAAGATGGAGCTGGTCATGGCGCTGGAGAACGGGGCTGACGATTATATCGCCAAGCCCTTCGATTATGAAGTGGTCATGGCCAAGATCAAGAGCCAGCTTCGCCGCGCTTACGGCTCATACGCCCTGAGCAAGAGGGAACGGACCGTAGAATGCACAGGACTCGTGTTGTATCCCGAAAGGCTTGAGCTGACCTTATCCGGCAAAACCGTAGATCTCAGTCATAAAGAATCCTTGCTGATCGAAACACTGATGGAAAACAGCTCCAAGGTGGTCAGCCGCGACTATCTTCTGGACAAGCTGTGGAACAGTCAACAGGTAGTTGATGACAACACGCTTAATGTCAATATCACGCGTATCCGTAAAAAGTTATCCGAGCTTGGCGTTGAAGAAGCGCTGGAAACCGTAAGGGGAGCCGGATATAAACTGCGGCCTTTCTGGAGGGAGGAGCCATGAGGCTGTTTTGGAGAGAGCAGGCTCCGTTAATCTTTATGTATGCCGGACAGCTTCTGCTGACTGTATATATGTGCCGCTTATCCGGTTTCCGGAATACCTTCGATCTTGTGTACATCTGCATCGTAAATACGGCCTTATTCGCGTTTTACCTGATATACCGTTATATCCGCCATTACCGGTTTTACCGGAGGCTGACCCGTCCGCTTCTGTCCATCGACGAATCGGCCGAATTTATCGGGAACGCACCGCTCGCGGGTGCACTTCGGCATCTGCTCCAGGGGAACTATCGTCTGTATCAGAACGATATCCAACAATACCGGAAAAAGCTAAACGATCACATCACCTTTATCAATCAGTGGGTGCACCAGATGAAAACCCCGCTCTCCGTTATGCATCTTGCGGTTCAGAATGAAACCGACCCCTTCTTTGACAGCCTTCGAGAGGAAATAGACAAGCTGAAGAAGGGGCTTGACACGGTGCTGTATACTTCACGCTTGGATGCATTCGAGCAGGATTTCGTAGCGGAGCCGGTGCAGCTTCATCAGCTGGTCGGGAAAGTGGTGGCTGAACACAAAAATTTATTTATCCGCAATAAGGTCTTCCCGGAAATCCAGGTGGATGACCGGCTGATGGTCATGTCTGATGACAAGTGGCTTGCATTCGCACTTAGCCAATTAATCACCAATGCGGTACGGTATTCGGCAGGCGCAAGCAGCCGTGTCCTGATTCGCTCGGATGTACGCGGACAGCGAGCCGCTCTTGAGATTCGGGACAACGGCGCGGGAATCCCGAAACAGGATATCAAGCGGGTGTTCGATGCCTATTTTACAGGGGAAAACGGAAGACGGTTCGGCGAATCCACCGGCATGGGTCTCTACCTGGTTCGGGAAATCGCCTCACGGCTTGATCATCAAGTCGAGATTGAATCCGAGCAGGGCCAAGGAACCGCAGTACGTATATGGATGGGAATCACGCATGTTCAAGCTCCATGAACATGCTTTGTTTTTTATTACAGCATTGTAAGATTGGTTTAAGGATAATCGATGGGATAGCGATTGTGGAGCGGTTATGATTATGCGGGAGAGCCTTGGATAGTCGAAATTCCGGCCCCATGAAAGGAAGAATGCTTGATATGGATATGTTAATCGTGCGCAATCTGGCAAAAGTATATGATGGCAGCATGGGGTATAAAGCGATGAGTGATATGAACCTGGTTGTTGGGAAAGGCGAATTTGTCGGCATTATGGGTCCTTCCGGCAGTGGCAAAACAACGCTGCTGAACGTAGTATCCACAATCGACACGCCTACCTCCGGGGAAGTGTTGATTCATGGCGAAAACCCTCATTTGTTATCCAAACACGATCTGGCCCTGTTCCGCAGACGGAAGCTGGGCTTTGTCTTTCAGGATTTCAATCTGCTGGATACGCTGACCCTCGGGGAAAATATCATTCTCCCTCTTACGCTGGACGGGAAAAGTGTGAAAGAGATGGACGCCAAGCTTCATCCGGTGGCCGAAAAACTGGGCATCACCGAAATTCTGAATAAACGAACCTATGAAGTGTCGGGAGGTCAACGGCAGAGGGCCGCCATTGCAAGGGCCATCATTCATTCCCCTTCGCTGCTGTTGGCCGATGAACCGACGGGAAATCTCGATTCCAAATCCTCACGCGATGTCATGGAAATGATGGAGACCATCAACCATACCGATCATACGACCATGCTGCTGGTCACCCATGATGCTCTCGCGGCCAGCTACTGCCACCGGGTCGTATTCATCAAGGACGGCCGGCTCTATAATGAATTTTACAGGGGGAACAACCGGCAGGCCTTCTTCCAGCAGATTATCGACATGCTTTCGCTAATGGGAGGGAATGCACATGAGCTTTCACCGCTTCGTGTTCATTAAGAGGAGCTCCCGGCGTATCCTGTCCATGATGACCATTCCGGTAACAAGCCTGGAGGGTCAATAAATGACGTTGCGACAATTTGCCTTCCGTAATGTTAGCCGGAACAAACGGACATATGCCGCTTTTTTTCTGAGCAGCACGTTTTCGGTGATGATCTTTTTCATGTATGCTGTTTTTATTTTTCACCCTGCCATTAAAAATTCCGGTTTCAACGGATCGGCGGCTCAGGCAATGACTGTTGCGGAATATATCGTATATGTGTTCTCCATCTTCTTCGTACTCTATTCCGGCAGTGCCTTCCTGAAATCCCGCAAACGGGAATTCGGTGTGCTCATCATGCACGGTATGACCTACCATCAGCTGCGACAGATCGTCTTTATCGAAAATATGGTGATCGGTTTCGCTTCCATCGTGGCAGGTCTTGCCGCCGGCATGCTGTTCGCCAAGCTATTCATGATGATCGGAGCCGATGTGATGCACATGAGCCCGCTGCCATACTACATGCCTGGCACAGCCATTCTGCTCACTCTGTCCGCATTCGTGCTGTTGTTTCTCGTCATTTCCGCGTTCACAGCCGTATTCGTACGGGCCAGCAAGCCGATCGATCTGCTGAAAAGCAGCGCCAAACCGAAGCCTGAGCCTAAAGCATCCGTTTTTCTTTCCATTATAGCGTTCTGCCTTCTGCTTGCCGGATACATCATCTCGTTCCAGGTGAAAGGTGCCACGGTCGTTTTCGCTCTATTGCCGGTCACGGTCATAGTGATCATCGGCACTTACTTTTTGTACACCCAATTAAGCGTGTTTGTGATTCGCGCTTTAAGAAGCAACCGCGCTGTCTTTTTGCGCAAAACAAATGTGCTCGTTTTATCTGACATGGCTTACCGCATGAAGGACAACGCCCGCATGTTCTTTCTGGTGACGATCGTTTCGACAGTCGCCATTTGCGCTATGGGCGGCTTGATGGGATTTCTGGAAACCATCCACAAACAAGTCTCGGCTGCTTACCCGTTCGCCTATAATTACATCCAAACTACCGGCGATGCCGGGCAGGCAGCCTATCACACGAAAATAATTGAACAAGTGCTCAAAGAACGGGGAATTCGTTATGATAAATGGTCTGTTCATGTAGCGAGCTTCGATTCGATAAATGGACAATCTCTGAACTTCATCCGCCTGTCCGAATATACCAAGCTAGCCAAAGCCTTGGATTACCCGGAACTGTCACTGCAGGGAAATGAAGCTGCGACCCTTTGGACCATGACAAACCGGCCGTTTCCGGAACACGAGTGGTCCATAAAGGGAACATCCATCACATTCAACATGAAACAAACGGTCGGAAAGGCGGTCACGCCTCCCATGATCGATGAACCGCTGTTGATCGTTTCGGATCGGATGTTTGACTCCTTGGGCAATCCGAAAAAAGAACAGCTTTTAACCAGTTACAATACGGACAGCGCCGATTCAACGGCGGAGACCGGGAAGGCCATCGCCGGGCAGCTCGGACATGCACCAACCTCCGGTTATTGGTTCGCATCTTCTGCCTATTTGGAGGAGCAGATGAAGCGGACCTATAATCTGATGCTTTTCGTCGGGTTGTTCATCAGCTCAATATTTTTTGTTGCATCGGGAAGCTTTCTATATTTCCGGCTGTTTACCGACCTGAATGATGACAAGCAGAAGTACCGTTCCGTAACGAAGATCGGATTGACCGGCAAGGAGCTTGAGAAGGTGACAACTCTACAGCTGGCGCTGTTGTTTTTCGTACCGCTCACGGTCTCACTCATCCATAGCTCAGTTGCGCTCTACGCTCTGCATAATCTATTCCATTCCCCGGTGACTCAATCGGCCATTACGGTCTACATCGTTTTCCTTGCCGCGCAAATCCTGTACTTTCTGCTGATCCGTGCCCGTTATTTACAGCATTTGAAACATTCAGCGGGCTTTAACTGATTGTCCTTATCTCTAAAGGGCCACCGGACCGGCATGTTGCAAAAGGCCCGCCAGCACATATTTTTGTGCGAGCGGGCCTTTTGCACGGTCGCTACCCACAGCGACCGTGCAAATAGGAATAATAGGTAAAGGTTGTGAAGGTGAGAGTAACGGAGGGAATTTTGGAACTGGAGGAGCGCCAGCGTCCGCCTTTAAGGTTGGATTTCCACCGCTGCACAGCGGCTCAAATCAAGAAATCCAACCTTAACAGCGGCCGGAAGTCCAAACATTCCCGCAGTTGCGGCTATTCACCGAACAGCCTTTGGCACACATGACTATTTTCCCGCTCGCCCCCTCACCGGAACATAAATCTCCATCACTGTATCCACCCGGGAATGACAGCGCTCGTCGTAGAACTCAAAATCCAGCTTACCGTCATCATAATCGTACCCGCTCCCCGGAAACCATTCCTCAAAAATATACTTCCAGGTGCTCTTAATCACCTGCACGAACGCCTCTTGATCCTTCCCCTCCGAAGTATCCACAGGCGGTGTAGTGAATACGGCATATTGGGCCTCCGGCACTTCAGCTGTCAGCATATCCGGTGTGACCTTGGAGAAATCGTCCACAATCACACCAAGCAGATATGAAGCATTGCCGCTGTCCAATGCCGGAGCACATAACCCAACTTCTCCATGTTTAGGTGGAGCGAGGATTTCGTACATTTTAGACTCCAGATTTTCACCTTCATAGTGGCTCCAGAAGGAAGCAATATCCTTTGTATAGCTGCCTTCCGCTACATTTGTTGCTATGCCGTAGCCTGCGACCCTAAAAGCCGGTTTCTGTACAATCACTGGATTCATTAGATATCCTCCGATTTCAAAAATAGGACCGTCCTGAAGATAACCATTCATCCGCGCCGCATATTGCGAGGGACTGTAGCCAAAAGCCTTGCGGAACGCCTTCGTGAACCCGCTCTGCGTCTCAAAGCCGTACTCCAGCGCGATATCAATGATCCGCTTGCCGCTGAACAGCTCCACCGCTGCCAAAGACAGCTTGCGGCTGCGCACATACTCCATCACAGACATCTGCTTGCACAGGCTGAACACCCGGCTGAAATGATACAGCGAATATCCCGTCTCCGCGGCAATTTCCTCGGCGGTCAAATTTTCTTTTATATTTTGTTCAATATATTCAATGCATCTCTCCATATCCTTGCTGTAATTCAAGCAGCCACCCAGCCTTTCCCCGATCGGTGATTTCATTATAACAACTGCCTGCCAGGTGGGCTGTTCCTGTTTTGCTATACTTGAGATCTTTCACGCAGCAATTATTCTAACCTGACGGACTGTAGTCAAGTTCATAGGATATAGTGAAGATATAGAAGAAGCTGAATATATATTTGAACTGGAGGTCTTTGTTATGGCAGCGGCTACGAACGAGCAACTGGTGTTTGAATTCCGGTCTTTGATCCCTTACATCCAATCGCTGAATACCCTCGATGAGATGCATTGGGAAACTCCGGTCGCGGCAGGCAAATGGACATTAAAAGAAATGCTCTGCCACCTTACGCAGTGGGACAAGTACTTTTATGAAGAAGCTTTCGCCAAAATAATAAAGGGTCAGCCGCTGACCCTCCGGCAGCCAAACTTTGATGAGTTCAACGCCCGCGCTATTGAATATGCCAAGTCACTGACGAAGCAGGCGGCTATCGGACAATTCGTGCTCTACCGGACCAAAATCCTGGATGCCGCCACAGCTTTAAGCGATGAAGAATTGGTGAAGGAGTATATTGACGGGGACGGCCAGAAATTCAGCATCCGGGGTTATCTGGAAGACTTTATTCCCCATGACAAACACCATAAGCAGCAAATGGAGCAGTACATACGGCCGGGTGCGACATCATAATTTCTCTACTTCAAGTGAAGCCAGCAGCCAAGGAGCAACGCCCATCGGTACATCGGACAATACGGCTTCAGAAATGTAATAGTCATAGGAGCCGTTGCGGTCTTTGCTCAGCCCGGCACCATGGCAGATTCGATGCAGGTGAGCGCCTTGATCATCTTCACCGGCCAGATGCGTCAGAATCCCCTCATAGCCGCTCCGCATGGCTTCATGAAATGAAGGTTCGAGATAGCCTAGTCTTAGCCCCTTGGCCATTGCATAGACGAACATACATGAGCCGGAGGCTTCCAGGTAATTCCCCTTGCGGTCCGCCTGATCCAGCACCTGATACCAGAGTCCGGTCTCTTTGTCCTGTACCTCCACAAGTGCTCCGCACATCCGCTGGAATATTCCGATGATTGTTCCCCGCTTAGGATGAGTAACCGGGAAATGTTCCAGGCAATCCACCACCGCCATCGCATACCAGCCCATCGCCCGGCTCCAGAAATGGGAGGACAGGCCTGTAACCGGATTGGCCCATTCCTGCTCCTTCGATTCATCCCAGCCGTGATAGAGCAGCCCGGTCCGTGTATCGCGGGTTCTGCGTTCAATCAGCAGAAGCTGATGAGCGGCCTCGTCGATCAGTTCAGGACGCTGAAAGACTGCGCCATACTCCGCAAGAAACGGCGATGCCATATACAGCCCATCCAGCCACATCTGGAACGGATATACCTTCTTATGCCAGAATCCGCCCTCAGAGGTTCGGGGGTGTCCGATTAGCTGGGCAGCCAGCATATGAGCGGCTTCGGCATAACGCTGCTCTCCGGTTTGCTGATACAGCAGGAACAGATTTTTGCCCTGGTTGATCTGGTCAAGATTATACTCCTCCAGCCGGTACGTACGGATTGATCCGTCCTCTCCGATGAAACTGTCCATATGCCTCTGCATATAGCCCACGTATTCAGGCTCACCAAGCTGGACACCAGCACGTGCCACCGCCATCTGCAGCATGCCAGGGACATAAGCCCAGCGTTCCAGCACAAAGGCATGCTCACCCTGTTCGTTGCACTGGCTGAGAATCGTATCCGCAATTTTGCGGGACCAGCTTGTTGTGCTTGCTTCTGATATAGACATCCCAATTCCTCCAGTCGCTTGCCTTGCAAGCTAAGTTTGGCCTTAATTACCGGCAAGCTGCCTGCGCAGCCAGGCAAACGCCGGTTCTCCATGAATTTCATGACCGCCTGTGAAAAAATCCGCCTCAACCTGCCCGTTCTGTCCGGCGGCACTGTAAATAAGCTGCAGTCTGGCTAAAGCCTTCCTCGTCCCTTCCGGGCCGAATAGAGGGTCTGCATCCCCCGACTCCAGGAACAGTCCGCGCGGTGCAATCAGACCCAGCAGATCAGGCATCTCTGCTTCGAGCAGAATCCCGGGGATATAATTATCCAGGCAATGGTTCCGCGTCAGAATACTGTCTGCAAAAGTATTCGCATATCCGCTCACCACGGCGCAACGTATCCGCTCGTCAAGTGCTGCTGTGAAGCCGGCCACCAATCCGCCGCCGGAAATGCCCATGATCCCTATCCGTTCACCTATAACTTCATCCCGGGTCTGCAAATAATCCAGTATCCGCATCGTTTCATAGATGCGGTAGCCAGCCATGGTCTGCCCGGTCATTAAGAGCGCCGAGGACAGACGGAAGCAGGAATTCCGTCCCGGCTCACCGCTGGCAAGGTCTTCTGCCAGGCGTCTGTCACCGAATCCCAGCACTTCCGGGGCAGCGACCACATACCCTTGCTTCACTAGAGAGACAGCAAAATCCTTATGCAGTCCCGCTTCTCCCTCACGGTCTGACCCGTCCGGATTCAGGCCGGTAATCTCCCGGCTGCCGTAGCCGTGTCCGTGAACGGCAATCACGGCAGGCACCGGGGAAGGAACCGCCTGTTCCGGGATGAGGAGGTATAGAGGCATCCTCAATCCGTCATAGGTAGTGATCTCTATACGCTCCCGGGTATATCCGGAGCAGGCGACCCGCTCCAGCAATACCGGCTGAAGCTCAGCCGGAGTCTCCGGGAACCCGCCCAGCCGCCCGGTGAAGCCGGCAGCGAGCATAGAACGCCATTCCCCGTAAGGAATGTCAGCACGGAACGCAGCACTGCGTGGTGCTGAACCCGTCAACTTATTCATGTATTGCTGTAGTACATCCATCCATGGTTCGCCTCCTAAATGCAGTTCGCGCTGTAAGCGGACGCTTAATACCCCTCCGGATGCCAGCCGTCCAATACAGTGAGTACCCTGTATTCCGAAGCTTCCTGCGGGTTTAGCTGCCGGGACCATGCTACCCTGGCTTCCGGATGGGCTCCGGGTCCGCTGCTCCCGAATTCTTCATAGCGGCTGGTTGCCTCCCGTTCAGGCTGCCCCCAATTATGCCAGCCTTCGCCGATGACTGAACCGTCCATATTGGTGCGGATGAAGGCAACATGCGCGTGGGGACGCCAAGGGCGACCAAGGTACACCTCGCTTACGCCCTCCCCTCCGGTAATCCGGCAATCCAGGAACACATAGCCGAAAGCTGCCCCTTCAGGGGTGGAAGCGGCTGTGATGTAGCCTCTGGAACGCTTGTTGTGCAGGTGGCAGCGGTCGAATAAAGTTGTAGCGGCTCCAAAAATATAGTCCACATCGCCTTCGATATAGCAGTTATCGTAGTACTGCTTGCCTTGTCCGGTATACAGCGTGTCCTGATCTCCAAGCAGACGTACGCGGCGGAAGACCGCCTGTCCGGCATCGATGAAGGCCGCCACCGCCTGCCCGGTGCCCGGACCGGAGGCATTGCAGATCGTCAGATTCTCCGCCGTGAAATGTTCGGCAAACACGTTCAGCGTTCCTGACCGGAATGTGCCCAGCGGCTCACCGTCAGCTCCAAGCGTATGGGCATTATCTGACCAGGTGAGAACGGTCGACTGCGGGTCCTCGCCAAGCAGCAGGATCGGAGGCGCCTCTGGCCCTACCGTGATTTTCTCTTCGTAAATTCCGGGCTTAATGCGGATCGTTACCTCTGAGGTATGCTCCGGCGGGATAGAATCCAGCGCCGCCTGCAGACTGGCAAATCCTTCAGTGCTTTTTTGGGAGACTGTAATTAGCATGTGCGGCTCCTTTCATATCAACCTGTATTTATTCTATAATAACCGTAACGGTTAGGAGAGAAGAGGAGATTCATGACCAGCGTAAGCAGTCCAAATCCCAAATATCATATTGAAGACGGCCGGTACAGCATCCAGCATATGAAGCGTAAGGGCATTACCGCCATGCCGCGTCCCCACAGCCACGAATGGACCGAGCTCTACTACCTGCTAGAGGGGGAGCGCGTATATTTTGTGGACGACCGGGTGGTTACTGTACATAAAGGCGAGCTGATCCTGATTCCCGGCAGCGAGCTTCATGCCACCGCCAGCTCCGAGATAGCCGAGTTCGAGCGGATTCTGATCAATTATGATCCTAGCCTGCTGCCGCCGGCGCTGCGGAATAGAGCTCAGTGGTTTCACAGCCGGGGCTACCGCTTGTTCAGGCTGACACTGCGCGAACAGGACGAGGCGGAGAGCCTGCTGACCCGGATGCTGGAGGAATGCCGCCTGCAGCGCCCGTATTATGAGACCTGCGTAATCACCTTATTGACCGAGCTGATGATCCTGCTGCAGCGTTCAGAGACCACCTCACAGGCTGGAGGCACGAAGCATCCGCTGCATCAGCTGGTCACGGAAGTCGCAACCTATATCCGAGATCATTACCGGGAGTCACTGACCCTTGAAGAGACAGCCGGACATTTTTTCATCAGCCCCTCTTATTTAAGCCGGGTATTCCACCGGTTGACGGGCTTCCATTTCCGTGAATACATCGTCCACATCAGGGTCAGGGAAGCCGAGCGGCTGCTCGCCGGGTCAGGCGGCAAAATTCAGGAAATCGCCTCTGCCGTCGGGTTCGAGCATCTCTCCCACTTCAATAAGACATTTAAAAAATCAACGGGTCTGACCCCGCTCCAATACCGGAAGGAAGCAAGGTCGCGCCCTTCATCCAGGGCATAGTGTGAATTCCGGTTCAGGCCCGCAGGCATTCGTTAACTCTCTGTAAGGACCAAGTCTCCCGAGTTCGTTAACGTGACACCGCTGCTACTATGCATCTGCAGTGCCGGCAATGCCGGGGTTTGCAGGCTGATGCGGTCCAGCAGCACTCCTTCGGCATGGCGCAGAATGATCCCGCGCTCACTTACCGCATGAAAGTTCTCGACAGCAAGACCGGCCAGCGGCATTTCCGGCAGCCCGTTTACGAGCAGTGCGGTGGCCGCTCCATGGCAGATGATGTTCCGTAAGGAAATATCCCGGAACTCCGGGGTGGCCTCGGTTACCGGGAACAGCTGTCCGTTATACCCTTCCGAGCCCTCAACTCCTGCATAGAACATATGAAATGACACCGCCTCGTGGAGAATGCCGCTCATTGTGATATTCTCCATAACAATATCCTCAACTATACCGCCTCTGCCTCTGGCGCTTTTGAACCGCAGGCCGATATCCGTGCCGATGAACAGGCAGTCATTAACTCTGACCGCATGTACTCCGCCGGACATCTCGCTGCCGATGACCACCCCGCCATGCCCGTGATACACGGTACAATGCCGGATCGTAATATACCGGCAGGGCATGCCCATCCTGCGGCCTTCTTCGTCTTTGCCCGACTTCAGGCAGATCGCATCATCCCCTACATCGAAGCTGCAGTGCTCGACAAGTGCATGTGTGCAGGATTCCAGATCAAGACCGTCCCCGTTCTGCGAATACCACGGATTGCGCACCTGGATACTCCGCACGGTAACCTGCTCACAGCCCATGGGGTGAAGGCACCAGGCAGGGGAATTCTGGAACGTCGGTCCCTCAAGCAGTATTCTGCAGCATTTCCGCAAGCTGAGCAAGGCCGGACGGAGATATGGCCGAACCGGCAAATAAGCCTCCATCCCGGTTTCTCCGTTCTCCAGCCGTTTCCGGACGTAGGCCTCCCCTTCCATCGCTTCACGGCAAGGCCACCAAATTTCATTCTCCGCATCAAGCACACCACCGGAGCTGGTTAGCTTCTTCCACTGCTGCTCCGTCATTTTGAACCGTTTTACCGGCCGCCAGCCATCACCGCTGCCGTCGAAGATTCCTTCTCCCGTAATCGCAACATCACTTAATGCCTCTCCGTCCAGAGGCGCCTGGCAGCGCCAGCCGGACGTTCCCTCATAATGCGAAGGAAGGAGCGGGTACAGCTCCGGGTCAGCAGCAAACAATACAAGTGCCCCCCGATCCGCAGACAGATTAATCCGGCTATGCAGAGTAAGCGGACCTGTACGCCAGATTCCGGACGGAATAACTACCTTTCCTCCTCCGGCAGCAGCACAGTCGTCCAGCGCAGCCTGAATAGCAGAGGTGCAGAGTGAAATTCCGTCGCCCTGCGCCCCATAATTGGTTATGTTAAACGTCCGATCAGGAATCTGCGGAAGCTCAGGCAGCGGATAAGAATTAGAACTCTGCTTGCCGTTCATCGTCCTGTCCCTCCCCTTTACTCAAGTCCTTCATAGCTGAACCAGTCAAAATCGGCGTAATTACCGCTCTCCGTCCCCTGTGAGCTTGCATACATCCCCATGTAAGCCCCTGTAAACCCTCCGGCCAGATCGGTGCTGAGTACTCTTCCGTCAGCCCCTTCGTGCAGAGCAATCCACTTGTCAGCTTCCGACGATCTGTAAAAGAAGCAGTATTCCTGCCCTTTGGCCTCTACCTTAAACTGCACCTTATCCTGCGGATACGGATCTGCAGCAAGCAGCTGTTCACTGCCGCCCCGGCGTTCGATCAGGCGCAGCACCTGCTCCCCGGCATCCAGTCCCAATTCAAACCTGAAATGATAATCCGCATTCTGCAGCAGGACAAAACCTGCGGTTTCATTCTCTGTACCCGGTCTAAATGTCATGTCCGCAGCCGCTCTGAAACTCAGATGCTGCTGGCGTCTTCCGACAAAGGACGGGTTGCTGATCTCGGAGAGCCGCTCCGGCTTCAATTGCAGCCGCAGTACCCCCGGTTGTTCCGTAAGACTCCAGAATCCGCCGCGCGGTGTCCGCAGGAAGTTCCATACCGGTGCAAGCACACGATCTTCAAAATCATCACGCACCGGCAGCTCCGGCCATTTCGTCTCCGGCAAATCCGGAGCCGCCGCTTCAAATTCCAGGACCCCTTTGCCCGGATTCACTACAGGCCATTCATTCTCCCATGCAACCGGCGTAAGGAAGGTTTCCCGTCCCAGATTGCGGTAATAACCGCCGTTTGTCCGTGAAGCCAGGCAGAACATCCACCAGTCCCCGTGCTGGGTCTCTACGAGTTCCCCATGGCCGACATTGACAATAGGATATTGTCTGCCGAGATGCCTGTGGGTCAGAATCGGATTGGCCTTATGGCCTTCATAAGGGCCGGTCACATTCCTGCTTCTGGCGATAGTAATCGCATGGGTATGGCCAGTTCCGCCTTCGGCAATCAGGACGTAATACCAGCCGCCGATTTTGTAGACATGCGGACCTTCCTGTGCATGAGCTACCTTGAGTGCCCCCTGCCAAATGCTGATCTTGGGTCCGGTCAGCTTACCCGCTGCAAGGTCGATTTCCTGCAGCCAAATATCCATATGCTTCGGGTAATCCTGGCCTTCCGGCGGAACCCGGTTACCGGTATAATACACTTTGCCGTCGTTATCAAAGAATAATGAGGAGTCGATACCCGGCGCATCCTCCAGCCATACCGGGTCGGACCAGTCCCCGGCGGGGTCGGTCGCCGTAACATAGAAATTGTGCTGATTTTTGTCATTATCGATATAGGTAGTAATCATATAAAAGATGCCTTCATGATAGCGGATGGTCGGCGCCCAGATGCCCATAGACGGAATCGTATGATCCAGATTCAGCTGAGACGGACGGTCCAGCACATGCCCAAGCTGCCGCCAGTTCACCAGATCCTTGCTGTGAAAGACCGGAACACCGGGGAAGAACTCAAAGCTGGAAGTCACAAGGTAGTAATCCTCACCTACGCGGATGGCCGAAGGATCAGGGTAGAAACCCGGCAGTATCGGGTTGCGGAATGTTCTCAATATAGGAAGCCTCCTCAAAGCATTTAAAATGTAAGCACAACCAATTATAGTTCGTATAAGTTTAACTTTCTTGCATTTTCTATGCTCTGTTTCTCCAATTTTATACTTCTATGCTCTATTTATTATTTTTCCCATCTTATCCTACCTTGTCAGGGAATAACTTGTCCCTCTAGAATGAGTGTAGTAGGATTTACACAAAGGGGCGATCAGCATGGGGAAAAAAAAGAAATTATACACCCGGTTTTTCATCAGTCTGACCACGATATCTGTCTGCTGCATCCTTGTGCTGGCAGTTGTAATCTTTTACTGGTACCGGAATATTTCGATAGCAAGTGTCAATAAAGCGAACCAGAATGTTCTGCTGAATACCGAAACCGTATTTATAAACTATAAAGAGATCGTCCAGAACTATACGATGGACTTCTATGCCAATCCGAATATCAATGCGCTGATGATGAGCGGGGATACAGACTGGAGCGACCAGCTCTACAGTGCCCTAAGCCAGATCCGCGGCGCACTGGTAGTCAACCAGTATCTTGAGAACGCATACATCTTTGGTGTAAAAGAGCCCGTCGCCATGTTCGAAAATATGCCGCTGAGCCCGTCGTCCAAGCTGGAGTTATCACAGCTGATGCGGAACAGCCGCATTATTGAATCCCCTTTCCTGTGGAAAGCTACCTTGAACAATGGCGCTCCCGTGACACTGCTGACCGTTTTCTATAATGACCGGGCCTTCGCGGACAGTACGTATTACGGGGCAGTGGCGTTAACGGTCAATTTGTCCAAGCTGCAGAATAATCTGTTCACACAGACAGAAGGTGAAGCGACACGTTATGCCGTGCTTGATGCGAACGCTACAGTTCTTATGCACAGCGCACTTTCCGGAAATCCCCTGGATTCCGGCATGCTGGAGAAGATCGTTGCCTCCTCCGCTGAAAGAGGTTCTTTCGTCTATAAAGGTGCCGGCGAACCCCAACTGATTACCTTCGTGTACTCACCGGGGGATAAGCTGTGGTTTGTCTCGGAGACTTCCTATAAGGACAGCATCCGGGATATCTCCAGCGCCCGTAATCTGATGATTGGCCTATGTCTTGCCCTTATTCTGGCCGCATCCGTGATCTCAGGCCTAATCTCCCGGCAAATCTACAAGCCTATCGGCCGGCTGTTCGGCAATATCATCCATCTGTCCGGCAATGAAGAGGCACTGAAGACAGGTGGGGATTTCGATGCAGCCAGTCAGGAATTAGAGATAATCGGGGTCAAGCTGGACCAGTTGAAGAAGGAGAATCATGACAGTGCCTTGATGCGCTGGCTGCTCTCGCCCCGCGGAGCTCCGGATAACCGCGATAATCCCAATATGAGCTTAGGCTCGTCTGGAGGAGCCTATTGCGTATGCGTGCTGGAGGTACTAGCCGAAGGACCATCCGGGGATGCCTGGAATATATGCAATGAAGTGATTCAGCAGATCCGCACAGAATTCTCCGCGCTGGCTGAGGTGCAATCCTTCCTGCCGCATGAAGGGTCTGCTGTTCTCATTCTCAGTGAGCTGAATAGCGGAAGCTTCGGGGATTATACCTTATACCGCAGTAAATGGGAGGAGACCGCTACCCTGTTCCCCCCGTCCGGTATCCGCTGCGCCTTTGGCATTAGCGGATTGTCGGTTGATCTAAGCAACCTAAAACCCAAATATAATGAAGCTGCCGAATGCCTGCAATATATTAAATTTCACAATAAGCAGAATATTATCTTTGCGGATGATACCATCCACCTGAACAGCAGTCCGGTACCTGAAAGTACACTTGAACCTGTACTGCAGGCAGTCAGGTTGCCGGAGCAGGGGGTACACATTCCGCAGGCGGTAGAACGGCTGCTGGCGGTTGTGACCAGTTACCGGGCAGAGCCTGCCACCATCGCCTTGTCGAGGCTTGCTTTTGAGCTGAGCCGCACCGCCGAGCTTAACAGCGAGGCGCAGCACTCCGGCTTTCTGGATGATTACCAGCGGATCTGGCAGATCCGCAGCTATGACGAACTGCGCAGCTGGATGGAAGCCGGCTGTTACGCCGCCCTCGCGCGGATCTCCGCCATGAGCGCTGTACAGACCCGGAGTATTGCAGCCGAAGCGATCTGTTATATCCGGGAGCATTATGATGATCCCAGGCTGTCGCTGAACGCCCTTGCCGAGAAAATGTCGCTTAGTCCCGCCTATCTCAGCAGGCTGATCGCCGATGAAGTGGACAGCAGCTTTCCCGATTTCGTCAATCTCCTGCGCCTGGAGCAGGCACAGCTACTGCTGGTAACGGAGCTCGGGATGGATATTCAGGAAATTGCCGGAAAGGTCGGGTATAACAGCAGCACCTATTTTACAACCCAATTCAAGAAGCGATACGGGGTAACGCCCTCCAAATGGAGAATGAATCATATTCTGCAGCATCAGGATTAGCCTCACCAATCCGCTTGCTTAAGCAGTCCAAGTAAAAATCCAGGGATGTCCAGCGGCCGTTTAAATGGCCCGGACATCCTTTTTTGGGGCCAAAAAAGCCCATGATGCACTCAAAAAGCAGAAATGTGATGCCTTTTTCGTTTTTTTAAGGCCGCTGATTCCGTTTTTTTAACCTTTTCCCGTTTATTATGATAGCGTTTACATTTGCGGCGGATTTATGATTTGCCTTGTAAAGCATGCCCCTGAAATACGGGGAGATGTGATAACGCTAGTCATAAAGGAGTGAATGGTCAATGATTCAAGAGGCTGCACCGGAGAAGCCGGGACGGCAAAGCCTGAGCCTGAAGCTTAAGGCCGCCAGAACCGGAAGCCTCCGCAAATCCCTGAGAAAGGACAGCTCCCTGTACCTGCTCGCGCTTCCAGGTATCATCATCTTAATTCTTTTTGCGTACCTGCCGATGAGCGGACTGATTCTCGTCTTCAAAAATTACAACTATAACGACGGAATCTTCGGCAGCCCCTGGGCGGGCTTCTCCAACTTCGAGTTCTTCTTCTCCAGTATGGAGGATGCCCTGAGAGCTACACGCAACACCGTAATGTTGAATGCGCTTTATATGCTGACCGGCACATTCTTTTCAGTAGCTATCGCCGTGATTCTGAATGAGCTGCGCAGCAAGTGGTTCATTAAAGTAACGCAGAGCGTGATGTTCTTCCCGTATTTTATCTCTTGGATTATTATCGGGGCGATTCTCTTCTCCCTGCTTGACTACGACAAAGGGATTCTGAACCAGCTGTTTCAGTCACTTGGCCTGGCCCAAATGGACTGGTATTCCAGCCCCTGGTTGTTCGTAATCATTCTGGTGCTAGCGAATATCTGGAAAAGTGCAGGCTATGGCGCGATTATTTACTACGCTGTACTGCAGGGAATCGATACCTCCTACTATGAGGCCGCACGGATCGACGGGGCTTCCAGGTGGCAGATTATTACCAAAATCACCATACCAATGCTGATTCCATCCATCATTCTGATGACTCTGCTCGGTATTGGCGGAATGCTCAAAGGCGATCTCAGCATGATTATGGGTGTAACCTTCCTCAATCCGCTGCTTCTGCCGACTACTGACATCATCGATGTGTATGTCTACCGCACCGCCATCCGGTCCGGCGAGTTCGGCTTTGCTTCAGCCATTACGCTATACCAATCCGTCTTTGGCTTCATTCTGGTGCTGCTGGCGAACAAGCTGGCGGGCTGGTATGACAAAGACAGCAAACTATTTTAGGAGACCAAACGTATGCAAACTACCGAAAGCAAAGGACTGCTCATCCTCTTTTATGCCTGTATAGCCGTTTTTTCAGCCATTTGTCTCGTGCCGTTTGTGCTGGCGGTATCCGGTTCACTCTCCACCGAATCGCGGATCGCCGCTGAGGGATACTCGTTCTGGCCCAGAGGCTTCACCTTTGAAACCTACGAATTCCTGTTTGGCTCCAAAGCAGAGCAGATTCTGAGGGCGTATTCCATGTCGGTGGTTGTAACCGTGCTGGGTACCCTCACCGCCGTGCTCGTAACTACCGCCTATGCTTACGTCATTTCGGTCAAAGGCTTCAAACTCAAAAATTTCTTCGCCTTCTTCGCTTATTTCACGATGCTGTTCAGCGGCGGAACGCTGCCCTGGTATCTGCTCAGCACCAAATATTATCACTTAGGCGATACCCTGCTCGGGCTGTTCATTCCTTATGTACTGAGCGTGTTTCTGATGTTCCTGATGGCGAACTATTTCCGCAGCATACCGCATGAAATTGTAGAATCGGCGCAAATCGACGGGGCTGGCCACCTGCGGATCTTTTTCAGCATTATGATTCCGCTCGGCCGGGTCGGGCTTATCACCATCTCCTTATTCTATGCGCTGCAGTTCTGGAATGACTTCTACCTGCCGCTGATGCTGGTATCCGACCAGGATCTCTACACGATTCAGTATTTAATGTACAACATGATGGCGAACATCCAGTTCCTCGCTTCCGGCAACGCCGCACAGGTTGGAGGCGCCATTATCGCTCCACCGCTCGAGACGGCCAAGATGGCCATGACCTGTCTGACCGTTCTGCCGATCGCCATTCTTTATCCTTTTCTACAGCGCTTCTTCGTCAAGGGCATTGTCGTCGGGTCAGTCAAAGGCTGATTTCCGGTACACTGCCGCAATATGGATTGCTCCAGGCCCCTGCTCCCCGCCGCCGACTTGTTGTACAATGGGTTAAGGGAGCACAGCCTATGCAATATATGCCTCATAAGTACATTCTATTTCAGGAGGGTTCATCATGAAAAAGAAAAAAGGTTGGTTAAGTCTGCTCCTCTCTGCTGTGTTCCTGTTAAGCGCCTGCTCTCAGGGTAATAATGAAAGCGCTAACTCCGGTGATTCCGGCAATAGCGGCAGCGGAGGTACAGCCCCTGCAGCTACGGCGGACAGTGGAACTGGAGGTACCACCCTGGCGCCGGCCAAGCTGAAAATTGTCCTCTACGGGGATGAGTCGAACCGGATGAAGGAGCTGGCGAAGACTGATTTCTATGATGTAATCAAAAAAGAAATCAATGCCGAGGTGGAATTTCAGTTCCTGCCCTGGACCGAATACGGCGGAGGCAAAACCGATCTGATGCTCTCAACGGGTGAGGATTTCGCCACCTATACCGATGCCAATTACATGGTGAAATCTGTAGCCAAAGGACTCTATGCCGATCTTACCCCCTATGTCGGGGCTGCGGCTGATCTGAGCAAAACGGTGGATGAAGCCTCCTTTACCGCTTTTCAGCTCGACAGCAAGCAATATGCCATCCCGGTTGGCAACAAGCCGAATTCCGCAGAATTCTACAGCGTGCTCGTCCGCCAGGATTTACTGGAAGAAGCCGGCATGAAGCAGGTAACTTCACTGGCTGAGCTGGAACAATTCTATGATAAAGTGCATGCCCTTCATCCCGAGCTGATCGGTTACGCCAGTACCGATGCCCGCAGAATGCTGCAATATGACTTCACCGATAAAAATCTGTACTGGCAGAATGATTTCATTGCGCTCGATGAATCGGCACAGAACGATCAGATCATTAACTGGTTTGAATCCGATGAGTTCAAAGCTTATGCCAAGCTGATGCGCGGCTGGTATGAAAAAGGCATCATCCCGAAATATGCCGCTACCAATGTTCCACAGCTGCAGTCCGACTGGAATTCCGGCAAAGCGATGTTCTGGGCAGGCACGGCGGCCCGTCCGTTCGAGGGTGCAGCAACCATCTCCCAGGCAGTACCTGACGCCAAGCTGGTTAACTATTTCCTCGGCACCGGCCGCCCAAAAATCAGCCGCGGCACGTACAGCACCGCCTTCTTCGTCTCTGCTGCCGCCAAGGACCCTGAACGCTACGTTATGTTCTTCAATCTCCTGCAAAAAAATCAGGAGCTGTACGACCTGTTCGCCTACGGGATCAAGGGAACCGATTATACCCTGGATGATAACGGCCGTCTGACCAAAATCAGCACCGATTCACTGATTCCCGACTGGCTGCTGATGAATAAAAACTTCATCCGCTTCGACAACACCGTGCCGGATGATTTCATTGCCAAGTACAAAGCCTGGGATGACGGAGCCATTATCTCCAAAGGCGCCGGCTTCAATTTCGACAATACGCCGGTCAAGAATGAAGAAACGAAACTGAACGGCGTATTCACTGAATACCTCGCCCCAATCGGCAGCGGCTTCAGCGACTATGATACGGCCTTCCCGAAAGCGCTCGAAAGACTGAAGGCGGCGGGAATTGATAAGTATATCGCGGAGTACCAGAAGCAGTTTTCGGAGTGGTACGCGAAATCAAAATAAGCTGATATACACAGCACCACTGTTCGTTGAAAACTCGGAATCGCCAGCTTTTGAATCATTAGTTTTTGACTGATCAATTAAAAGAAGCAGCGGCAGAATAAGACTAAATAAAGTCTTAGACTGCCGCTGTTGTCGTTTTAACTAACGTTCTTCGTTAGCATTCAATAGAAAATATTTATACTATAATTTCTTCTTTAAGAAAAATTGTTTTATATCTTCTGGGTATTCATCGTCGAAGGTTTTCTGCTTCTTCCTCAAATTTTGAAACCCAGAGAGGATTATGGGGCAGAACTTCTACTCTCCTCATTTTTGTGTTCTCACCATCCATTCAGTCGTGGTATAAATCAGTGCCCAAACGAAGTTGCGCAGTGAAGATGAGGTATTCACATCCACCATGCTACCTTCTTGCCCCTATGGTCAATCCGGCCGTTCGGTGCGGCTCCGGCTATTCGGTGAAAACAGTTTAGGAGTTCTAGAACTCATCGATCAACGAAATCCCTTTTGTAATGCGCATTCTACTATCTTGCAAGAAATCGCGGGTCCAATCATCGGGTTGAGTTAAATCCCAACTCCGGTACATACCGCCGACTACGATAATTTCACGTAGTTTAAGAAAAAGCTTCATCTGATTTTCCCAGCCGTCAGGCATTTGTCGGCCATCCTCAGTGTAGCCTAGCTCGAAATGTTTAATGAAAAGTTCGTATTGCGCCTTACGTTCAGACTTCGAATCTTCCCCGAATACATACAGCAAGTAATAGAGCTGGATAGCAATATCCTCGACATACCAACTGTACTGACACTCGTCGAAGTCGAAGAGCGTTATTTGCCCTGATTCATTGACCGTGAAATTACCTACGTTGATATCTCCGTGAATTAAACCAAAATGATCAGATGTCACAGGCAGACCAGCCAGATTTGCTGTAAGTTCATCAATAGCATGAATAATAATGGGTTGTAGCTCTGCCGGTAAATAATCTTTCGCTCGTAAGAGGTAATCATTAAATTCCCAAGTGTGTCTTGTGGATACAGGTTTATACAGCTTGGTCAGTTCATGAAGACGGCCTGTTATGCGACCACATTGTTCATAAAGTATTGAATTGCCCAGGCATTCTGGATATCCGATTTTTCTGCCAGGTGCATAGTTGAAAGAGGTTGCGTAAAAATCCATCGTATTCCCTTCGATATGTTCAAAATCCTTTCCATTAACCGATACAACCGGGTCTGATACCGACATACCATTGTCCGAAAGATAACGAATCCATTCTATTTCAGCTGCAAGTCCTTCCGACGTGCGAAGTGTGCCCGGAGTAAAACGGAGAATATATTTTGATTCATCGCGATTATAGGAATAAATAAAGTTTTGAAAGCCTCCGATGAAAGTCAGATCTTTTGGACTGATCCCGAAGCGCTCAGCACCTTCAGCAGCATGTTCATCCAGGAACATCAGTTTTATTTTGGGGTCCATGATTTCTCCTTGGTAATTGAATTTAGATCGAATACTATAATTCTAACCCATTACTGTTACATCGCTTTAACAGCGTCTCAACCAATTTCTGAATCTTGGAGTGGGAAATTAAATATACAGGACCCATTATTTCTATTTTGCCGTCCTTTACACGCATTGCACTCTCCTGTTCTGCTGCATAAACATCGATCTCTTCAGACAAGGGGAACAGGTAGCCTTCAACAAACGTAGCGTAGTCGCGCTTAGCATGAGATTCATAGGCAAAATGATCAAAGCCAATACCATCATAAATAGTACTAGTTTCCACTTCATTGCCAGTGTTTTTCAAGCATAACCATTCTGCAGCCATGTTTAACGCACCAGCGCTGGCACCCATTATAACGGCATTGCTGTTCTTAATCACATCCGATAATTCATAATCTGCCAAAAAATCATTTTGCAAAACAGGATCTCCACCGCATAAAAAAATGACAGAAGCGCCCTGAATGAATCGCTGGGCATCTTCCTTCTGCATGCGGTAATCAATGAAATGATATTCATCAAAAATAATGTTAGCCTGATTTAACCATGTACATTCAGAGACATCATCAATGTTAATTGGCTCACCTGTATAACCTGATGGATCAGCGCTAATCATAACAAGCGATTTTCTGTCTTGTATATCCTCATGCAAACAATGAACCAGCTTCTCTGGAAAAAAATGATTAAACCAACTGAAATAGTAGTGAGTACTCAACCTTAATTACCTCCATATGTATTATTTACATTCATCCAATCTTAACGAAAATTATACACGCTAGAAAGATGAACGGTTCTTCAGCCATTTCGCTTGCATCTCTTGTATACTTTTCATAAATTTAACTCCACATTACCATAACATGGAATTTAAACATGTGAAATATATTTCCACGTCAAACTGCCCGTTAGCTTAAAAGGCTACCAATCTGCCAGCAGCCTTTATTTTCACGCTATAGATCTGATTGTTGAGCTATCGTTTCCCGTTAAGTAGTTTAAACCGACTTTTGTACCGTACACTTTGGCGCATTGAAAGTGTAATAGAGTTGTTATACGTTTATTGAAAACTGCGCAGATCCTGACAAAGGCATTAAAAAAAGTGTGCCCCGATTACCGGCGGGCACACTTTTATTCTTTTCATACAGCCGGCCTCCCGGCACCGCGTCATGTATCATCCCCAAATGCCCACCAAAGTCAGTATCATTTCCACGGTACCCTGAATAGGCTGTTGTAATTAATTGAATAATGGAGGTATCCCACATGACCTTTGGGAATGAATATCCAAACAGCCAGGCTTATCCATCCGCATATCCTTATTCCTCCCGTTCCACCCCCTACCCTTACTCTCATTACTATCATCTGGTCCGCTCAGACAGCAGCCCGGCAGCACAGCCGTCAGACAGCCAATCCGCAACACAAGAACTGATGAGCGGGCATTTGAACGCAGGCGTGAGCAGCGGGCCAGGGATTCATGCAGATACCGGAGGAGAAGTAGGCGGCAAACACGGCATTGGCTTAAATGCTGGCGGGAATGTTGACTATGGCAGCGCGGGTATGCATGCAGGCGGCCACATCGGCGCTCCATCGTATGGAATCCAGGCGCAAGGCAATACCCATCTGAACAGCAGCCAGGGTCTGGGGCTGAGTGCAGAAGCTCAGGCCCTAGGGAAGTACGGAGTCGCCGCTCAGGCCAAAACCCAGCTGGGTGGGGGTCAAGGCGCAGGTTTTCACACGGGGGCGCAAGCCGGTGGAGCCTACGGTCTGAGTGCGGATGCCGAAGGACATCTGGGCTTCAGTCAAGGCGCAGGGCTTCAAACCCATTTGCAGCTCGGTGGTGATCATGGTCTCGGCGCCCATGCCAAGGCACAACTCGGCGGCGGTCAAGGTGCAGGCTTAGGGGTTGCCGGTCAGGTAGGCAAATATAATGGACAGTTAGGCTTTAAGATTGGCGGCAAAGACGCTGGCACCAAGGAGTCTACGGAGTCCCAGGAATAAGTCAGCATAGTAAAACTCCTCGTTAGGTTGCAGGAGGGGGCGGTCAGCCCCCCCTCTGACACCGCCGAACATGCAAGTATACCTGTTATGGGACAAGCAGTACATTAGATTTAACTTCAATGGTCCGGTGCAGGAAAAAATCATTTCACGGAAAAAAGGACCGCCAGCAGGCAGTCCTTGCATGTTTCACTTATGACCTAACCACCCGGCTGATAAGCAGATGCTCAGTCAGTTTTGAGTTGCAGGCTAATACTCTCTTAGCGGTTCAGCAGGCTTCCGACATATTTCAGCAGCTCGTTGGCGCAGATCGGGCAATAGGAATGTTCATCGATCAGGCGTCTGGAAACCTCGTTGATGCGCTTCAGCTGGCTTTCATCCGGCGTTTTGGAGGAGGTGGTGATTTTGACAATATCCTTCAGATCGGTGAACAGCTTCTTCTCGATGGCTTCCCGCAGCCGGTCATGGTTGTTGTATTCGAACTTTTTGCCTTTACGGGAGTAAGCGGAAATACGGATCAGAATCTCCTCGCGGAAGGCTTTTTTGGCATTTTCGGAAATGCCGATCTGCTCTTCTATGGAGCGCATCAGCCGCTCATCCGGCTCCATCTCCTCATCCGTGAGCGGATCGCGGATTTTGGTCCAGTTGCAGAAGGCTTCAATATTGTCGAGGTAATTCTCGAACAGCGTTTTGGCGGATTCCTCAAAGGAGTAGACAAAAGCCTTTTGAACTTCGCTTTTGGCCAGAATGTCATATTCCTTACGGGCAATGGAAATGAAGTTCAGATAACGCTCGCGCTCCTCCTTCGTAATCGAAGGATGCTGATCCAGGCCGTCCTTGATTGCCCGCAGCACATCCAGCGCGTTCATGCACTGTAAATCGCCTTTGATCAAAGCACTGGAAATCCGGTTGATGACATACCGCGGATCAATGCCGGACATGCCTTCGTCCAGATATTCGGTCTGCATTTCCTTGAGATCGGCTTCCTTGTAGCCTTCCACTTCTTCGCCGTCGTACATGCGCAGCTTTTTGATCAGGTCCATGCCCTGCTTCTTGCTCTCCTTGAGGCGGGTCAGAATCGAGAAAATCGCCGCCGCGCGCAGCGCATGAGGGGCAATATGCACATGCTTCATGTCGCTTTGGGCAATGAGCTTGGCGTAGATTTTTTCTTCTTCAGACACTCTCAGGTTATAAGGGACGGGCATAACAATCATGCGGGACTGAAGCGCCTCGTTCTTTTTATTCGAGATGAAGGATTTATATTCCGTTTCATTCGTGTGCGCGATGATCATCTCATCGGCAGAGATCAACGCGAAGCGGCCGGCTTTGAAGTTCCCTTCCTGAGTCAGTGACAGCAGGTTCCAGAGGAATTTCTCGTCGCACTTGAGCATTTCCTGGAACTCCATCAGCCCGCGGTTGGCCTTGTTCAGCTCCCCGTCGAAGCGGTAGGCGCGCGGGTCAGATTCCGAACCGTATTCGGTAATGGTCGAAAAGTCGATGCTGCCCGTCAAGTCGGCGATATCCTGCGATTTCGGATCGGAAGGACTGAAGGTCCCGATGCCGACACGCTCCTCTTCCGACAACAGCACACGCACTACCTTTACCTGTTCAATGTCGCCATGATATTCATTTTTGAGCCGCATCTGGCAGGACGGGCACAGGTTGCCTTCGATACGCACCCCCAGCTCCCGCTCGATCTCCGGACGAAGCTCCAGCGGAATCAAATGCAGCGGATCTTCGTGCATCGGGCAGCCTTCCACGGCATACACTGCGCCTTCATCCGTCCGCGAATACTGCTCCAGCCCGCGCTTCAGAAGAGTAACCAGTGTCGATTTGCCCCCGCTGACCGGTCCCATCAGCAGCAATATCCGTTTGCGCACATCCAGCCGCCGGGCGGCAGAATGGAAATACTCCTCCACGAGCTTCTCAACCGCACGATCGAGTCCAAAGATCTCCTGTTCAAAAAACTTATACCGTTTGCGTCCGTTGATATCCTCTACGCCGTGTGACTTGATCATGTCGTATACGCGGGAATGAGCCGTTTTCGCGGGAGAGGGATCTTTTTTCAGCAGTTCTATATACTCCTTGAAGGTGCCGCTCCACGCCAAACGGTCGTTCTCAGCCCGATACGAAGCTATACGCTCAAATATATCCATTGCTCGCTGCCTCCTCTTGCGCTCCTACTTGCTCCACCAGCTTAGAAAGTGTATTACATAACTATGCGGCGGGCCCGGAATAGTTGACCTCTTTTTTGCTGTGCTATAATAGAGAATCGTTAATAAACCAGGAAAATGCATATTCCTGTAAAATAGGGCGCAGGAGTGACAACTATGGCGGTTAAGCATGAAACGGAGCTGTATGCTCCGTTGAAGAGTTTTTTTGAGAAGCAGGGGTATGCCATCAAAGGCGAGGTGCGGACCTGCGATCTGGTGGGCCTGCGGGAGGATGAGGAGCTGCCACTGATTGTGGAGATGAAAAAATCATTCAACCTCGCCCTGCTGCTGCAGGGGGTTGAACGACTCCGGCTCAGTCCCAACGTCTACCTCGCGGTAGAACGCGTGCGGGACAAAAAAGGCGCGGTGAACCAGCGCTGGGGCGAGCTTACCGGGCTATGCCGCCGCCTCGGCCTCGGGCTGATCACCGTGGTCTTCTACAAGACCAAGGCTCCGCTGGTCGAGGTGCTCGCGGAGCCGGGCGACGCGCCGCCGCAGGTCCGCAGCGGCGCACGCCGGCGCGAGCGGCTGCTCTATGAGTTCCGCGAGCGCAGCGGGGACTACAACACCGGCGGCAGCACGCGCGTCAAGCTCGTGACAGCCTACCGCGAGAAGGCGCTGCGCGTGGCCCTCGCGCTGCAGGCGGCCGAGGCCGAAGCCGCTCATGCGGCCGGCCTCGCCGGGGCAAGGCGCGCTGCGCGGAGCGGCGTGCCAGGGGTAGACCCGGCGGCTGCGCACAGCCGGGCGGAGGCACCGCTCGGCGTGACCCCCGCCGAGCTGCGCAAGAGAAGCGGCGTGCCGGGCGCCGCCGCGTTCCTGCAGAAGAACTACTACGGGTGGTTCTTCCGGGTGGGGCGCGGCCGCTACACGCTCACGGCCGCCGGAACCGCGGCATTGATCGAATATGCCGCGATCGCAGAGATCAGCGCGGGCAAGCTGTAAGTCTGCCCACTTTTGTAGGAAAATGCGTGCCTCAGGCACGCCAAAACAAAAAGGCGTCTAATCAGGATCGCCTTTTTGTTTTGGGCAGCGGAAGCGCTCTCCCGCTTTATTCTTTTGTCCAGGCTTACTGAATTTCCAGCTGCAGCGCACCTACATTCCCAGCCTGTACGCCACTCCTTTACGCACAGGCAGCAGGGAATTCACCTCATCCCAGGTGCCTATGGCAGTTCCATATCCCTCGACCATCTGCAAAAGCCGGTACAAGCAATGGCATCCCTATTCCCAGCTTTCCCCAATCAGCTCCGGGCCGTAAACTCGGTCACTGCCTCGCTCATCAGGTTCATGCCCAGCAGCAGCTCATCCCGTCCGGGATGGCTGAAGTTGAGACGGATATATCCGTGCCCCCCACTGACACTGCACAGCGGGCCGGGCAGAAAGGCCACGCCTTTAGCCAGCGAAGCCTTCAGGAGTGCCATCGCATCCAAGCCCTCCGGCAGCGTCACCCACAGGAACATGCCGCCAGCAGGCAGATCATAGCTGCTGCTCTTCCATGCAGGACGCTTGAGCAGCTCCGCCATCAGCTTCAGACGAGTGTTGTATTCGCGGTTCAACAGTGTAATATGCTCGCGCAGGTCAAAAGCGGTCACATCCAGCAGATGATGCAGCAGCCGCTGGTTCAGCGAGCTGGACTGCCAATCGGCCATTTGCTTCGCGGCAGCCATCATTCCGATCAGCTCACGGCTGCCTGCCGCCCAGCCCGTCCGCAGGGCAGGTGCAACGGTCTTGCTGAAGGAGCCAATGTAGAGCACATGGCCACCCTCACTGACATTCTCAAGCGCGTACAGCGACGGATACTTCACTGAAGGATGTTCGCTATACCTCTGAAAATGAAGATCACCATAAGAATCATCCTCAACGATTAGCAGGTTATGAGAGGTACACAACTCCAGCACTTCCTTGCGTCTAGCCAGGCTCCATAACATTCCGCTCGGATTCGTAAAGCTCGGCGTAGCGAACAGCATCTTAGGCCGATGCAGGCGGATTTGTGTCCGCAGATGCTCCGGCAGCAGCCCGTCCCGGTCACCACGGACTGGAATAATCACCGCACCCTGCATCCGCAATACCTGCAGAATTCCCGGAGATGTCGGGTTCTCCACCAGTACGCGGTCTCCCGGATCAATATAGACCCTGGACAACAGATCAATCGCTTGTTGGCTTCCCGTTGTCAGAAGAACTCCGCCTTCGGCAACACTCACACCCTTGGCCTTCAGCCAGTCTCCGGTTAACCATTCACGAAGCGGTGCATACCCTTCAGGATCGCCATATTGCAGCGCTCCAGCATCATCCGAGATCACTGTGGAAGCTGCTTCGGCCAGCAGAGACAATGGAAACAATTCTTCGGCCGGCAGTTCTTCGGCCAGTGAAATCAACGTACCCCTGCGTGTCTCTGTACGAATGCTCAGCAGTGGTGATGAGTTCAATGTATGTGCGCGGGCAGAAAACTCATATTTCATATGCTCCCCCCTTCTCCCTGGTACCAAGAATATTCCTTCCGGGCCTGCAATATGTCGTCATGCTTGGGTTATGCGTACATTTGCTTGTTTTGTCTGGAGAAAAGAGCGAACTTCTCAATCGCCTGTGCTCTTGTAGAGACCTCCAGCTTCACATATATTTTCCTCAAATAATTATCAATCGAACGGCGGCTGACTTCAATTTCAAGAGCAATTTTATCGTATGTAATTCCCTGAACAATCCGTTCCATGATGAACGTCTCCGTCTGGGTCAGCTGTAGCAGCCCATCCAGACCCCGGGATGTTGTCATCGGCCGAAGCCCTTTCTCCACCCAGTTCAGCGGAATGGAGAGAAATCCTTCACGCAGCCCGCCTATCATTTGCAGCAGTTGCCTTGGAGAAGCCCCCTTGGATAACACGCCGCTGGCACCCAGCTCCATGAGCGGCTGGAACAGGTCGCTGTCCTCTTCCTCCGTCATGATAATGAAATGGGTGCCTTTCGAGCTCTGCTTCATCTCTACCAGCGCACCCTCGACCTTGCCCTCCGGCATTTCATAATCGGTCAGCACCAAATCCGGCTGCTGTTGTTGTACTGTGTAGACTGCCTCGTTCCATGTGGAGAACATGCCCACAACCTCAATCTCTTGTTCTTCCTCCAAAATTAATTTTGTTCCCAGCATACTTGTGGGATGACACCCCACGATGACCACCCGCCACACCTTCATCATTAATGCCCAGTCCTCCTGCTAACTATATATATTTACCCAGAAAGGGAAGCGCCATAGCGTTTCCTGTCGGTACGTAAGCAAGGCTACCTGATGTCTTATCAATATTCCCTTCTTTTCCCTTGAATACGCCCCTCATAACTTCCAATCTATAGAAATTGTATCGCAGTAGTTTAATAGAGTGCAATTACTTTTTCATGTTTTCATAAGCCTTTTCACTTTTGCGAAAATAGTAAAAGTCTGATAGAATGAGAACTTGAAAAAAATTTGCCTGAGGTGATCACATGCAACCGCTAGCGGAATCGACGCCGATACACTCGCGCTCTACTGCAGCGAGAAGCCGATCTTCCGTAAAATGGTTTTTACTGTTCTGGATTTTGATGATCGGACTGGGATTTTACGCCGTGTACAGCTACACCAACCATCTTAAGGAACAAGTGCTGAGCGAACTCGGCACCCAAAGCCAGCAACAGCTTACCGTTTTGAAGACCGATTACGAGTCGCGAATTGACGTTATATCCCAGCAAGTAAAGGATTTGCAGAACACTGTGCAGACCTTTAACGAACTTCTTACCTTCACCAAAGATAATGCCAACAACAAAACAGATAACAGCAACAAGCTGTACACCCAGTTGAACGAGGTGCGCAAACAGCTGGCTGCACTGCAAAAAGAAATGGATCTGTTGAAATGATGACACCGGTTAAACGAGTTAACCGTTTTTTCATGCTTCTGACCGCGCCATTTTTCGGCTTGCTCCTCTGTTTATGGTGGTATCAGCCACCTCTTGAACTGAACCTGGGTACAGGAAAGTTCACTGCGGAACCCGGACCCGTCAAGGAAACGGCCGCGCTGCTGACTGATTTAACCGCCGCTCAAGCATCGGCCTCAACTACCATACATTCCATCGGTGCCAGTGCGAAGCTGTATAATCAGACTACAAATGCCATGAATGCGCTGGTTCACATGGCCAAGTCCCAAACCCCGCGGCCGGAACAGATCTACAACCGCCGGATTACCTCCAGGCTGGGGATTCCTGCCGATGTCGTGCAAAGCAACCGGATTACGATTGAACTCTACCGGCTGAACCCCGGCAACTATACAGCCTACGCTTTAAAAGTAAAACTTAAAGACCCTACCGCCATGAAAATGAGTCTGGCCGGTGACGGCAAAGGTGCAGCAGAAACGACAATGCAGGCCGTGAACCGCTATGGTGCGACTGCCGGCATCAACGCCGGAGGCTTTGCTGACCAGGACGGCAAGCGCTACCCGCTCTCCACAACGGTCGTCGGCGGTCAGTACTTATACGGCTTCGAATCCAGCTATAAGGATCTCAGCTTTGTGGGTCTGAACGCATCCGGCCAGCTGATCGGCGGCCAATTCTATAGCAGGACCCAGCTGGACCAATTGCGTCCGGTCTTCGGCGCCACTTTTGTCCCGGTCCTGCTGAAGAACAGCAACAAGATGCCCATTCCATCCAAATGGCAGTTGTCTCCCAAACGTGCCCCCCGCACGGTTATTGGCAAGTATAAGGATGACCAGATGCTGATCATGGTAGCTGACGGCTATAATGAAAATGGCAACTCCGGAGCGACTCTGGCGGAGCTTCAGAACAAGCTATGGAGCATGGGCGTCATTGATGCCTACAATCTGGATGGCGGCGGATCCTCCTCGTTGATTTTCAATGGACGGGTCATTAACCGGCCGTCGGATGGAAACCTGCGCAAGGTTCCTACTAACTTCCTCTTCTTTAGATAAATATTATGTAATGTCAATGAGGCAGATCACATTTACGTTTATTTTTGGAAGACTGGGGGTTATAATTAGGAAAACGAATACAGTCACTCACGGAGGTGCACGCATGTCGTTTTCTCTGACTTTCTGGATTATCACCCTTGTGTTCCTGTTGTTTCTTGCCGGTATCCTTACTGCTTCGTACAACGATGACAAGACCAATGGCCTGTAAAAAAAAGCGCCGCACAAATGTGCGGCGCTTTTTTTGGGGGAACAATCCCTTCTATCCCTTAGGGACGGTCAGGGTCCTTGGTCAGTACAGCAGTCGCCGCTTGGCTGCAGCCCACTTTTGAAGCAACGTCTGGAGTGGGTGTTCCCGCAAGAGGCGCAATTTGATGCCTTTTCTATGTACATGTTGCCTCTTGCACATTCTACTGAAATGTCCGTTCTGATCTAGGCGTGTCTTGGCAATTGGGTCATTTCCGTCAGGCAATCAGCACAAATATAACGATCCTTATATTCGCTTACGCCTTCCATCGATCCGCAAAAGACACATTTGGGACGGTAACGCTCCAGAATGATATGGTCGCCTTGCACCAGGATTTCTACAGGATCACCTTCATTCATTTGATACCTTTTACGCAGGGACTTAGGCAGAACAATTCTACCCAGCTGATCTACTTTTCGAACTACGCCAGCAGGTTTCATATCTAACTTACACTCTCCTGTTCAACTAAAAATTAGTAGCTACTACTTATTTCGGCACTATTCAACTATTTCGTTATCAAAATGTCGAATCCTGCTGAAAAAATTAAAAAATCATGTTTTCTTTTAGAACAGTTGCGGAAAATCCATCTGCCGCAGTGCTTCATAGACAATAATTGCCGCTGAATTCGATAAGTTCAACGATCTTACCGCTTCACTCATCGGCATACGCATGACGGTTTCCTTGCCAGCTTCCAGAATCTCCGGAGACAAGCCTTTGGTTTCCTTGCCGAATACAAAAAAATCCCCATCCCGGAACGTGAAATCGCTGTAGCGCTTGTCCGCCTTCGTTGTGGCATAAAAGAAACGACCATCTGCATACTTTTCCAGCACTTCCGCAAAGGAGTCATGATATTCGATGTGCACCGCATGCCAATAATCCAGGCCGGCACGCTTTAACGTGGCATCGTCTGTACGGAAGCCGAGCGGACGCACCAGATGAAGGTGGGTGCCTGTAGCTGCACAGGTACGGGCGATATTGCCGGTGTTGGCCGGGATCTCCGGCTCCACCAGCACAATGTGTAATGCCATAAGGTATGAACTTCCTCTCTGCAGGCTCAACGGCCTATTGGTGTGTGTAGGAGGCATGGCGGCCGGGTAATGGGACTATTTCAAAGCAGAAAACCTTCCGCCTGTTGGCGGAAGGCCGCAAAATTTGCATTCATTAACCTTGAGTTTGCCGGAAATGCTTCATGAAATCGGATAGCGCCTTTACGCTCTCGTAAGGAACTGCGTTGTATATGGAAGCGCGTAAGCCCCCAACACTGCGGTGTCCCTTCAGCCCAACAAAACCTTCCTGCTCGGCTGCTTTGACAAATTGCTTCTCCAGCTCTTCTGACTGCATCCGGAAGGTAACGTTCATAATGGAACGGCTGCCTGCTTCTGCAACTCCACGGTAGAAACCGTCGCTGCCATCGATATGGTCATACAGCAGGCCTGCTTTATCGCGGTTCTTGACTTCAATGCCGGCCAGCCCGCCTTGCTCCTCAATCCATTTTAACACTTCGTTAACCATATATACAGAGAATGATGGTGGTGTATTGTACAAAGAGTTGTTCTTCGAGTGTGTATCATAACGCAGGATCGTTGGAATGTTCGAAGGAGACTTGGCAATCAGCTCTTCCTTAACAATCACTACGGTTACACCGGAAGGTCCAAGATTTTTCTGCGCACCGGCATAGATCAGCCCGAATTGATTCACGTCAAAGGAACGGCTGAGAATGTCACTGGACATATCCGCGATCAGTGGAATGGAACCGGCATCCGGATACTCCGCATACTGCGTACCTTCAATCGTCTCATTCGACGTAATGTGCAGATAAGCTGCATTGTCTGCTGCCTTGATGCTGCTCAGCTCTGGAATGGCCAGGAACTTCTTGTCTTCGGAAGAAGCGGCGACATGTGCGCCCCCAACAAGCTTCGCTTCCTTGAAAGCCTTCTCCGCCCAGCTTCCTGTCATAACATAGCTGCCTACCTGACCTTCAGAGATAAAGTTCATCGGGATCATGGCGAACTGTGTGCTTGCTCCACCTTGAATGAACAGAACCTTGTAGCCTTTAGGATTGCCGAGGAGCGAAAGCAGACGTTCCTGCGCTTCATTATGCACGGATTCGTATATTGCCCCGCGGTGCGACATCTCCATAATGGACATTCCGCTTTCCCGGAAATCAACAAACTCCGCTTGTGCGCGTTCAAGTACTGTAAGCGGCAGTGCCGCCGGACCTGCGTTAAAATTGTATGCTCTCTTGTTCAAAATTGCTCCCCACCCTTTCTCTCCTATGAATATGGATATCGCTATGATAGCAATAATCTCACACACCATCAAGTATAATTATTCACATAGGAGGGAAGATCGCATGCATTAGAAGTTGAAAAATTGGAAGCTGCGGCTCCAATGCTTGCTGTGACGCGGTAAAATACTGATGTCCGCAAAAACCTCGGGAGAAATTACATGTTTTTCACCCCACAGCGCCATCCGCTCAGCTGTGAAATCTCCACTCTCCTTCACAGCGACCCCACCCGGGGAATACCGCAGTTCCCAGAAGCAGTCGGCCTCCCCTTGCTCCTGGCCTGCCAGCTTGCAGTAGAATGAACGGTCAGGCTCTGCCCTCCAGCTGAGGGTATTGCCCGATACCGCCAGCAGCTCTGCCGTATACGACGATTCCGGATCTTCCACTCTCAGTCCGGCCGGGATTCTAAGCTCGTAGTCCGGTCCGACATTTGCACCGTTAATCCCCACAAAGTTATGGATATACTCTTCGGTATGCAGAGGTTTGTCTCCCTTGTTCTCCAGCGTGTAGTGAATGTTCAGCCGGTCTTGTTGCAGCAGAATAGTCTTGCTCAAAAGCATGCTGTACCCCCTGCACTCCATAGGCTGAACGGTATATGTAACAGACACCGCGCTCCGTTCCTCTTTGACCTCAAAAGGAATCAGAGGATAGCTCCCGAAAAAATCGTATGGCGCATCGCTTACCTTCTGCAGCAGCCCAACTCCGAGCTTCGGAAACCACTCGCCAACCGCTGCTTCCTCATAACCAATTGCCCGGGAAATGCCGAACTCATTACAGAAGCCCATACCGCCGCTTCCTTGACCTGGAACCAGGCTCTCCGGTACGCCAAAGGTATGCTGCCCCTGCAGTAAAGTCACTCCTGTAATAAATCCGGTCCAATCGAAGCGAGTACCGCTATACTCTCCGACATCGGCAATATCCACCTTTAGAATGCCATTTGTGAGGCTGTAAGCCATCTGTGAACCCTTCCTTTCCACAACTGCTATTCTCTTCTTAACACATTCTAATTAACCATAACTTTCATCAAGAATACAGCTTATTTTGGTTATGTATCTCGCCAAGGTCTGTGTATTCAAGTGGAAACGGCTACGCCGTCCGTATAAGGGAGGCATCCGTTTCAACGAGAAAGAGTAGGATAATTTATATCGTGAAACATATAATTACTTATCTTTCAGGAAAAAAGCGCCTGCCGCCGGATATCCGGGCAACCTGGCGCTTCTTCTATTTATCCTGCTAGACTAGTTCCACCCGCAGGAGGTGAATCTCTCCTTCCGGCAAGGCCGTCAGCAGGCTGCGGGGAATGACGACACCCTCTGACACGCGCTGAAGCGTCACCTCAGCGCCGTTGAGCATAACCGAATGTATTTGGTACTCTCCGTAATCTGCGCGGTTTGAGGACACATAGACGACCTCCAGCACACGTTCCGCGAATATTGTCTTGATCGACGCCTGGTCTTCCTTATCGAACTGCTCTTTCATCAGCTTGGGCTGAAGAAGCAGATCACCCAGTTTGCCTTTGACGCCGAACACCTCGGTCACCATAGTCAGCAGCATCCAGCTTGCGGAGCCGGTCAAATACGTGTACATCCCTCTGCCCTGTTCATTAATGTACTCGGGAATGCCGGGGTACATCCGGCTGAGTTCGAAATTAGCACTCAGGCTGTACAGTGAATCCAGCACCTTGCGTCCTTCTTTAACATAGCCGCGCTTATAAAGTGCGTTCCCGTACATCACTGTCATATGGCTGAACATAGCTCCGTTCTCTTTGTGCCCAAAAGCAAACCCGAATGCACGGCCCAAATTCTGCTGAATGCCGCCAAAGTTCGAATTCAGCCGGTACCCGATTTTCTCATCATACAGATTGCGCTCCACAGCTGCAATGATCTGCGGAATCTGCTCAGGTGAGGCCGCATGACCGAGGAGCGGGAACACCTGCCCCGTCAGTGTCATTCGGACATTGCTTTCGAATTCTCCCTCGACACGTTCGCTGTCATTATTATAATAACCATTGAACCAGCCGTCTCCTTGTCCGCTCTGTATCCACTCGCTCCGGCGCAGATGTTCGAATATCCACTCTGCTTTATGAGCCAGATCATCCGCCACCTTTTCCACAGCAAGCTCTGCACGTCTGCCGCTCACCTTGTTGGGTGCAGCAGCATAGTACCGGTCGAGGAGCGCAAGCTTGGCAGATACGGACTCATAATCCACCGCTTCATGCAATGAATCCAACAGCAGCGTTATTTCTTCTGCCAACTCCAGCATTTCAAGCCCTTTATACTCTTTCAGCGTGCGCAGCAAACGGGAGAGATCCAGCAGATTACTGGCGTAGAAGGAAGTGAAGGTGACACTCTCACCACGCTGTGCCGCCATATCAAGCCCGTCATTCCAGTCAGCGCCTTCCAACAGAATATTGTTGTGTTCGCCCACGTTGAAGAACGGAACCAGATTCTGTAGCAGAATATGCTCCAGGATCGTCCCCGAATATTGCTCTCCGTTCATGGTTTGAAGCGTACTGCCAGCGGACACATCCCAGGAAGCATCGCGCTCCCTGCAGCGGGCCATGAACGAATCACGGAAATAGCTCTGCTGCTCAAACAGGAAGTCCAGATCTCCGCTCTGATCCAGATACAGCATGGTTGTTAGGAACGGCCAAGCCCCGTGGTCCATCCACACGCGCGGAATATTGTTTCGGTCGGCAATGAACTCACCCGGCTGCTGGCCGATAATCGTTGCATTGCTGCCGTCAATTCTCACACCGGCATAGTTATTCAGCAGCAGACTGCGGACATCTGCCGGTTCCATGATCAGCAGCGCCAGACAATCTTGCCAGAGATCACGCCAACCACGTCCACCCCGCCCATAATCATGATACGGTAAAAAAGAATTGCCATAAAGTCTGCGCAGCACCGGCTGCAGTGTGACCCATTTCATCCACTGGTCCGCAGCCGGGTCGCTGGTATGGAACTCCACCGTATTCACCTTATCCGCCCAGAACGATTTATTTTCCTGAAGTCTATTATCAAAAGCATCGATGGAGCCGTATTTCTCCATCAACGCCGAAATATCGATTCTATCATTGCCAATGGCCAGCAAAACCACATAAGAAATACTCTGGCCTGGCTGTAAAGCTACCGTGGCAAACCGCAGCCCTCCAAGCGCTTCGTAGCCTTCCTTATGCACACCTCCACCTGCTCCGACTTGCGGTTCCAGATTCATTACCACCGCTTCCGGCCAATCCAAACTCCCGCCTTCACCGATGAATTCCTCCTGTACCGGGAAGAATCCAACGGGCTGCCCTCCGCCTTCTACGGCCCCAAACACCCCATAAGAGGTGTGATTGACCCGGTGCCCACGCTCATCGAAAGAAAGAGCCGGTTGTACTTCAACGCCATGCGCTGAGGTATAAATCCGGTTCAGCAGTGAAGTGACATGTCGATGGTCGCGCAGATCGTCCGCTGAACGCGCATACAATGGAACCGCCGCTGTCGGCGTTATCATGGTTTCCTCTGCCGAGGAATTAGTGAGCACAACCTTCATAAGCTCCACTTTATCGTTACCCGCCGGTACATAACTGGTGATTACTGCCCTGATCCCTAACTCCCGGCTCTCACGGGTCACGCGGTGCCACAGCAATCCGGCTTCCAATACGGCATTGTCAGCTTCATCACCATACATCTTGGCATTTTGCCGGGCGGAATTCCCTGCTGCTGACCAGGCGCCTTTACCTTCCACATAGACCCAGAAATTGCGGGAAGCTCGTGAGTTATGCAGGTCCTCCACCGACAAGGGGGGTGTCAGAAAGGTATTATGGCCCGAAGTGACCTGACCGTGAAGCTTAGGGCTGACGGAAGACATCATGCCCCCCTCATTCACCAGAGGAAAATATAAAAAGCTGCTGCGGTCTGGCTGCTTCAGACTGAAATCCCCATTATTCCCGTTAAAAATCCATCCCGTTCCCTTTTGATTCATTGAATTCATCCTTTCTACCGCTCATATTACAGAAACCGGTTTCGATTTTTATTATTACACCGTAGGATTTCTTTGTAAAGTTATTTCTACGGCATCAATTATTTCTATAAAGCCCCTTACAACACAGGTATACTCCATATCACGTGTGTAGTCCAGATAAGCGAAACCATTTTCGTAAATAGTCATCTACTGAATGAAAAAGGCTATTTCCCGAGTAAGTAATTAGTAAAATTTTCATTAATCACATGTAAACCGTTTCTATGTAAGCGTAACCCAAATTATTAGATGAAAGTTATGGACTTTCACGGGTGGATTTTACGAAAAATCCCGAAAACAGAAACTAATCTTCTGTTCCAGCGCCTTTGATCATGTAACTGCCCAAGCTAACTCCCCTCTTCTCTACAGAGAGATTGAAAACGTATCGGATTCACACATTCCTCGAAGCCCCCGGTGTGATTCCAGAAGCCGCTGACGCCCTCGCTACGGCCTCAAAGCCTTTGCTTCATAATTGCACCACTGCGCCGCTGTAAAGCCAATAGAGAGTCGCTCAGCGCCTTCATGTTCATACTGCAGCTCCAATTCCCCACATCTTTGGTTTGCCCACTACTGGCATCTCTTCTTATGAAGAACAAACTCACCCTAACGGGTGAATCCAGCATCTCATTGCCGCAGGTAAAGGCATTGCTCCTAAATCAAGTGTATTCCTAACTCACATTCTGCCCGCTAGCCCGCTGGCCGTTCACGGCGAGATCAGAGGTATTTCTACCTCTCATTCTGCCCGCTGGCCCGTTCACGGCGGGATCAGAGGTATTTCTACCTCTCATTCTGCCCGCTGGCCCGTTCACGGCGAGATCAGAGGTATTTCTACCTCCCATTCTGCCCGCTGGCCCGTTTATGGCGAGATTTTCCTGTACATCAAAAAGCCCCCGGTTTCCCGGAGGCTTCTTGATTTACTATATAGTTATGCGATCTTATACATCAAAGTACAGGGAGTATTCATGCGGATGAACACGGATAGCAACCTCTTGTGCTTCTCCACGTTTCAGAGCGATATAGTTGTCGATAAAGTCTTTAGTGAATACGCCGCCTTCAGTCAGGAATTCGTAGTCAGCTTCCAAAGCGTCAAGCGCTTCGTTCAGGCTGCCTGGAACGCTGCGGATCTTCTCTTTGTCGGCATCAGACAATTCGTAGATGTTCTTGTCCAGTGGACCGTAGCCCATTTCTTCAGGGTTGATCTTCTTCTTGATTCCGTCCAGACCCGCCATCAGCATAGCCGAGAAAGCCAGGTAAGGGTTAGCAGTGGAGTCAGGTGTACGGAATTCAATACGACAGCCCTTAGGTGTTACAGCAGCTACCGGGATACGGACAGCAGCGGAGCGGTTACCTTTGGAGTAAACCAGGTTAACCGGTGCTTCATAACCAGGAACCAGACGTTTGAACGAGTTGGTGCTTGGGTTAGTCAGTGCGATCAGTGCCGGAGCATGATACAGGATACCACCGATGTAGTGGAGCGCCATTTCACTCAGGTTCGCGTATGCGCCTTTTTCGTAGAACAAAGGCTCGCTGCCGTTGAAGATGGATTGATGAACGTGCATGCCGCTACCGTTGTCGCCGAACAGTGGTTTAGGCATGAAAGTTGCTACTTTGCCATATTGGCGTGCAGTGTTTTGAACAATATATTTGTAAGTCAGGAGATTGTCAGCTGTTTTCTTCAGGGTGTCAAAACGGAAGTTGATTTCCGCTTGGCCTGCAGTTGCCACTTCATGGTGATGGCGTTCGATTTCAAGGCCTGCTTCAGCGAGCAAACGGCACATTTCACTGCGGATATCCTGTTGGGAATCCACTGGAGCTACTGGCACGTAACCGCCTTTAACGCCTACTTTGAATGCCATGTTGCCGCCTTCGTCTTTGCGGTTGGTGTTCCATGCTGCTTCTTCAGAATCTACGAAGAAAGAAGCGCTGTTCATTCCGCTTTCGTAGCGTACATCGTCAAAGATAAAGAATTCGGATTCAGGTGCGAAGAAAGCCGCTGTACCCACACCGCATGTTTGCAGGAACTCTTCTGCTTTTACCGCGATACCGCGCGGGTCGCGTTCATAACGTTCGCCATCAGGTGTGAAAATGTCACACATAATATTCAGCGTTGGGTGAGCTGTAAAAGGATCGATATATATAGTACTTGGATCAGGCATCATAACCATGTCCGATTCTTCGATACCGCGGAACCCTTTGATGGAAGAACCGTCAAATGCTACACCATTTACAAATGTCTCTTCTTCCACAGCGGATGCAGGCAATGAGATATGGTGAGCACGTCCACCTAAATCTACAAACCGAAAATCCACCCACTCGATATTGTTTTCCTTGATCGTCTGCAACACTTTTTCAACCGACATGAATTAATTCCTCCCCAAGTTCCGAACATTAGGCCGCTCACAGTATCAAATGTTCTTGTTTTTATTTTTTTGCTGTCGTCATTATAAATCTCAAACCTAACATCGTCAATGCTTATGTCAGGTATTTCTGACGACAATGTAAGATATTCTGACGCTTTGGTGAAAAATGCATACCCAGTCGAATCACATGTTACATTCACTCCGCCATACGCAAAAACAGCCCTCTCACCCGCCCGGAAGCGGGATGGAGGACTGGTGAAAATCCTTAGAAGGCTCTGTTATTAAAGGACCGGAGCCGCCTCCAGCGAACTTGAGAACTTGCGTCCGACAAGCGGTGCCAGCTTCTCCAAGTCTCTCAGCAGCTTGTCGAACTGCTCAGGGAACAGAGACTGTACACCATCTCCTGTCATCGAGTTATCCGGATCGGTATGCATCTCAATAATCAGCCCGTTGGCTCCCGCAGCCACCGATGCCTTGGCCATTGGTTCAACCAGTTCACGCCGTCCTGTGCCATGACTCGGATCGGAAATAACCGGAAGATGACTCAGGTTCTGGAGTACAGGAATCGCTGACAGATCAAGAGTATTCCGTGTGTACGTTTCGAATGTACGGATACCGCGCTCGCAGAGCATGACATCGCGGTTGCCGCCAGCCAGAATGTATTCAGCCGCATTCAACAATTCATCGTAAGTCGCACTAAATCCGCGCTTTAGCAGCACAGGGCGTCCGCAGGTTCCCAGCTTGCGCAGCAAGTCAAAGTTCTGCATATTGCGTGTGCCTACCTGCAGAATATCCGCATGCTCCGCACAAATATCAACATACTCCGGTGTCATCACCTCAGTGATGGTCAGCAGGCCGTGGCGTTTGCCGGCTTCCGCCATCATCGTAAGACCTTCCACACCTACACCTTGGAAGCTGTAAGGACCCGTCCGTGGTTTAAAGGCTCCACCGCGCAGCACCTGACCGCCCGATGCCTTGACCAGACGGGCAATCTCGTCGATCTGTTCCGGGGATTCCACAGCGCAGGGTCCGCCCATGATCACCAGATTCTCACCGCCGATTTTTACACCGCGGATATCAATAATTGTATCCTCCGGATGGAAATCACGGCTGGCCAGTTTGTAGGATTTGGAGATCTTCACCACGTTCTCGACGCCTTTCATCTGACGCAGATGTTCTGCGAGCTTCGGTGTCACTCCGCCCACCAGGCCAATAACGGTATGATCCGCTCCGCGTGAGAGATGAACCTGAAGGCCTTCCTTTTCAATTACGGCGATAATCTCGTTGACCTGCTCCTGTGGTGTTTGATTCGATGTAATGACGATCATATTATAGCTCCCCTTTTGGATGAATATTCTTAAATCGGCTCGAAAGATAAATCACATACTATTTCGCTACGACGCGTGTACGCTTTTAAGCACTAAAGTAATATTAACTCATTCCGCTGTATTAGTCAATCTGTAATCAGCCATATCTACAGGACTGTGTCCATATTATGGCTGGTTTCCACTAATCCCCTAAAGTAAATTAAGGGTACACAGGAAAATCCATCCACAACAAAGAGCACACAGCTCCCGGAAACCGAAAGTTGCGTGCCCTCTAAAAAATGTATAAGTTCATTTGGCTACTGGATCAGGTCGTGCTTGCACTCTTATTCTTCACTGGCGGCAGGAGCTTTGCCATGTTCACAGTACGCTTAATTTCCCAGGTATCGGGAAGCGCTGGATCATACTGCTCCAGGTAACTGATCACTTCCTTAGTGATCGGCGTGGGTGTAGACGCACCTGAAGTAACACCTACCTTGGTGATCCCCTTTAGCCACTCGGTCTTCAGCTCAGACAAATCGGAAATCCGGTGCGCAGGCACCCCGGCAATCTCCTCCGACACTTGGGCCAGACGGTTGGAGTTGTTGCTGCGCGGATCGCCGACTACGATCACGAGCTCGCATTGTCCAGCCTGCTCCGCCACCGCTTCCTGGCGCACCTGAGTTGCCATGCAGATCTCATTATGCACCTCTGCCCCGGGGAAGGTCTCCAGCAGCTTTTTCATGATATGCTTGATATCCCATTGGCTCATGGTGGTCTGATTCGTAATCACGATACGCGAAGAAGGGATAGACAAGCTGGAAATCTCTTCTTCCTTCTCGATCAGATGGACATGTCCAGGCGCAATCCCGACAGCCCCCTCCGGTTCCGGGTGGCCTTTCTTGCCGATATAGATAATTTCATAACCCTCGTCTACCTTCTCCTTGATGAGATCATGGGTTTTCGTTACATCCGGGCACGTGGCGTCGACCGTGGTCAGTCCTTTGGCACGGGCCAGGCGGCGGACTTCCGGGGATACGCCATGAGCGGTGAAAATCACCGTCCCGCTGTCGACTTTATCCAAAATATCCAGCCGGTTATGTCCGTCCAGCGTGATAATTCCATCGTCCTCAAACGAATGGGTGACATGGCTGTTGTGCACAATCATGCCAAGTATATAAATCGGCCGGGGCAAATCAAGATTTTGCGCGGCCTGCCGTGCCATGACCATGGCATCGACGACGCCATAGCAATAGCCCCGGGGAGAAATTTTGATGACTTCCATGAATTCACCGGCTTTCTGCTGTCGTTGACTGCTTGTAATAGAACCGGTCTAATTATACCCTATTCCAGCGGCGGAGCAAAGAGAAGCGGCAGCCAGATAACAAAAGTCGTACCTTCTCCCTGGCGCGTAACCACCTCAACCGAACCCCCGTGCTCATCAATAATCCATTTGGCGATTGACAAGCCGAGTCCGATTCCTTCCGTGATTCCCCGCGATTCATCCGCGCGATAGAAACGGTCGAAGATATGGGGAACTTCATCCTTATCCATTCCGATCCCTGTATCGGCAATACGGATTCCCACCTGATTCTGATAAAAAACAGCGTCCAGTGTAACCTCTCCCTCAGGAGTGTATTTGAAGGCATTATCAATAAAAATAAACATCATTTGCTGCAAATAATCCTTGTTGCCTACGATATATTTGCCATTCAGCTGACTTAGATCCCCAACGGACCAGTCGGCTTGCCGCTGCAGGAATGAAGCCCTGCGGGCCACCTCAGTCATCATCGGCTCCAGCGCTACCGGCTCAATGTCGAAGGTCCGTCCGGTATCGGCCCGGGCCAGCGAGAGCATATCCGCCACGAGCCGGCTCATGCGTTTGGATTCGTCCGCGATATCTTTCACGGATTCAATGGACAGCTGGCGAATCTCGGCTTCCGTCATCCGGCTCTCCTCAGGGTTCATCTCCCATATCTTTTGCAGCAGATCGATATTCCCTCGTATCGTTGTCAGCGGTGTCCGCAGCTCATGCGAAGCATCAGACACAAAGCGGCGCTGAGTCGCATAAGAATCCTCCAGCTCTGTATAAAAGCCTTCCATCCGCCCTAGCATGCTGTTGACGGTCTGGATCAGCCGTCCAATCTCATCCTGTGGTCCATCGTAAACAATCCGCGAGCTGAGGTCAGTTCCCGTCTGAATCCCGTTGGCTGCTTCAATGACATTGCCGATCGGACTCATCGCTTTACGCGCGAGGAAGAGGCCAAACGTGAAGGCTGCAATCAGGGTGGCGAAGGAGCCGACAAGAAGGATATTCTGCAAATTCTGCATTAGATGGTCCTGTTCACCCGTGTATGCCGCCACCTGAAGCACAGCAGGAAGCGCCCCTCCGGTTGAGGTAGTAACATCAATCGACATCTGATAGATAAGAAAAGGGTTGCCCTCGTAATTTGCACGTATAAACCCCTGTTGATTCTTAACGACATCCTGCTCGGGAATTTTGAACTGAAGACCGAGGTTTTCCATATTGATACTTGGAATCAATGTCTTCTCACTATAGACGTAAATCTGGGCATACAAACTTTGTGCCTGAATTCCCACAAGGTTAAGTTTCACTGTACCATCAATGTTCCAAGACGGCTTCAATTGAACTTGATTCGACTGTTCTTTCAGCCGCTCCTTCAAATCACCATACGTATTAAAATAGACAAATCCGTAAATTGCGGCTGATAAGGCCAGCAGCATAACGGCCAGAATTCCTGAATACCAGGCAGTCAGCCGCAATCGTATCGACATATTAGTCACCTCTTAGGATGTAACCGGCTCCCCGGATCGTCTGAATCAGTCTTTTGCCGCCGTGCTCCTCGGTTTTCTGGCGAAGCATGGCAATATATACTTCAAGCACATTGGATTCCCCGCTGTAGTCGTAGCCCCAGATTTTATCCATGATCAGATCGCGGGACAGCACCCGCTTCGGATTCTGCATGAACAGATGCAGCAGCTCGAACTCCTTCGCTGTCAGTTCCAGACGTTTACCCCCGCGGGTTACCTCACGTGAATCTACATCCAGCGTAATGTCCTCGTAGGATACTGCCTGGTCTGTGTTTCCCCCCTGCTCGCTTTTACGGCGCAACAATGCGCGTACACGGGCAAGCAGCTCCTCCAGCGCAAACGGCTTCACCAGATAATCATCCGCTCCCAGATCCAACCCCTTTACCCTATGCTCAATTTCGTCTTTAGCTGTGAGCATGAGTACCGGAACCGTACTGCCACCCTCCCGCAAACGCCGGCAGACCTCGAAGCCATCCACCTGAGGCATCATAACATCCAGCACAACCACATCCGGATCACTGTTCAAAACAGCGCGCAAGCCATCGGCTCCGTTTGTGGCCGTCTTCACATCATACCCTTCAAAGGCAAGTCCCCGGCGCAGCATGGAAATAATCTTTTCATCGTCATCAATAATTAAAATGTTCGGTCGCATCCAAACAGCCCCCATTGTCCAAATCGTCTATCTCTATTGTAACATGATTGCACCAGTTCGCAGCCCGTGCAGCAAAAGCGGAAGGGTTTCCCCTTCCGCTGTGCACTGCACCGTCACGGTGTCTGTTACTGGCGCTGAGTTTGAGTAGTGTTGAAGTCGTTTTTATTGCCAATAGTTACAGAAAGATCCAGCGTTTTGCCGTCACGGACTACGTCGAGCGTGATTTTGTCACCTACTTTGAGCGTCTGGATGTAGGTAATCAGATCTTGGCTGGTTGCATATTTCTTGCCGTTAACACCTGTAATAATATCGTAAGGACGCAGATCAGCGGTATAGGCTGGCGATTTAAAGATAATGTCGGCTACGACAGAACCTTCTTTAATATTCGTACCCATCTGTTTGGCAACTTCATCGGTAATCGTCATTAGAGAAGCACCAATGAATGGAACCGGTTCTTTAGGGATTTCCTGGTTGGCTTCGAGTTTGTCTACAACATTTTTAATGGTATTCACCGCAATGGCGAATCCGATCCCTTGTGAGTCCGTGCTTACGGCTACGTTCATTCCGATAACCTGGCCATTCAGGTTAAGCAGCGGGCCGCCGGAGTTACCAGGGTTAATGGAAGCGTCCGTCTGCAGAAGGTTTTTATAATTACGGGTACCGCTTCCGTCTTCTTCATTGATATCAATGCTGCGGTTTTTGGCGCTGAGCACACCCGCTGTAACGGTATGGTCAAAACCCTGCGGGTTACCAATCGCTACCACTTCGGAGCCGACCTTAATGCTGTCCGAATCACCCAGCTGTACCGTCGGGAAGTTTTTCCCTTCAATTTTCAGAACAGCCAAATCCAGATCCTTGCTGGTCCCGAGCAATTTGGCTTCATAGGTCTTCGTAGTGCCGTCAACGGTAACCTGAATTACATCGGCCTTGTCAACAACATGCTGGTTGGTCAAAATATATCCTGAGGAATCATAGATAAAACCTGTTCCGATTCCATAAGGTGTAAGCTGGGAAGAAGAATTCGAACCTGAATTGGATTCTGAATTCGATCCTGAATTCGACCCGGAAGAGCCGTTGCTGCCAAATTGATCACCGAAGAAAAATTGTGAGAACGGATCACTCATATTCGGATTAGTAGAGTTTCTGCCAGAGTTTGCTTTCACCAAGGTCTCAATTTTGACAACGGCCGGGCCTACGGAATCAACCACTCTCGAAGCATCTGTTGTCCCGGTAAGCAGCGATGTCGTGGTGGTAGACGGTGTAACATTTACGCTTCCATTTGCCGTCTTGGCCGCAGTGTTGGATACAGCCGCAGTAGTGACAGGGTCCCCTGTGAACCAGTTGCCGCGGTCTGCTGCGAACATGGAGCCTGAGAGAACTATCATTCCGGCGAGAAAAGATACCAGTACCGCTTTTACAGGTTTCTTGGGCTTACGGTTGTACTGCCAGCCATTACCTCCATCTGCTCCATTACCACCCCGCCCGCCGTTGCCGTCCATTCCGGTTGTCCGCAGCGAAGTGCTGTATGGAACCGGTCTGACCGGCTGTGGAGGATTAACCTCTACACGTTCCGGTTCCCGGCGGTTGTAATGCTGCGGATCATCCGGGTTCATCTCATCTTTGTTCAGCGATTTGAAAGGTCCGTAAGAGTAATAGTAGGAAGATCCGGTTTCAGGAGATTCATTATTATTGCTATTGATATTACCGTTATCATTGCTGTTCACATTGTCGCTGCTATTGCTATCCCATTGCCGCTCCGGAGACGGTTCATTATCACGATTAAAGTTGTTTTCACGATCATAGTTATTTTTGTTATCGTCCATGTTTTTCTTTCCTCCCGCACCTTGCGTATCCGGCAAGGATTAATTTGTTTTCTTGTTCTTATTTTGTACTTTAAACCTTAAGGTCACATTAAAAACAATTTAAGCGGAGATAAAAAGTGGGGGAACCCTAGTATCAGGCAACACCACTATTAAACCCGTATTCTCTTGAATGGACCACTGAGGGTGGAACACGAGTTTAAAGGCGGCTGTATACTTTTCGCCCCGACAATAGGGTCCCTGGCCGGGAAGAGAAATCCGATATTCACTATGATAATAGCGAATAGAAGCGAAAAAAAGGCCCGAGCACACAAAACGCGCCGGGCCAGAAACAATACCGTTATATTATTAAGATAGCAAGATTAATATTAATAGGACAATATGAAGTGCAACCGGAGTGTGATAGACAGGTAGCCTAACTCAATTACTAGGATTAATACGGTTTAACCCTGAGCCCAGCCCTTGCGGTGAGCGTAAATCGCCAGCTGGGTACGGTCATCCAGCTCACATTTCATCAGCAGGTTGCTGACATGCGTCTTTACAGTTTTGATGCTGATATGAAGCTCCTCGCCGATGTCCTTATTGGTCTTGCCTTCGGCAATGAGCAGCAGCACTTCCTTCTCCCGCTCGGTGAGACCCGAAGAATCTCCTTGTACCGTCCGCTGGCGGATGCCGCGGGTAAGGGCTTGGGATACATCACCGGTCATCACCGGCATACCGCGGAAAGCGCCTTGAAGTGCGTAGATCAGCTCCTCCGCCGAGACCGTTTTGAGCACATAGCTGACGGCACCGGCTTCAATAGCATCCACGACAAGATCATCCTCCAGGAAGCTCGTGAGAATCACAATTTTGAGACCCGGGAATTCAGCCAATACCGCACGGGTGGTCTCCGCACCGTTCATCAACGGCATCATCAGGTCCATCAGAACCAGATCAGGAAGTGCATCCTTCCCCCAGCTCCGGAGTGTTTTTAAGGCATCCTGCCCATTTGCAGCCTCTCCAATCACTTCAAACATCGGGTCCAGCATCAGATATGTTTTAAGGCCCATCCGGACCATGTCATGATCATCTACAAGCAGAACTTTAATGACACTCATTTTTATCCTCCTCAGTGTTAATAGAGCTAAACCTCATGCATACAATCAAACCAGTATCATAAGTACTCTCTTGATCAATCAGCTCTCGGCCGCACCGGCATTATCCAGCTCCGGGTTGCCCTGGATAAATTTTGGTATATGTACACGGATCGTAGTTCCAGCTCCCTTGCGGCTAATGATCTCCACTTGCCCGCCGAGCTTCTCCGCGCGTTCACGCATCGTTGTAAGTCCATATGAGCCCTGCTTATGCTGTACATGCTCGAAGCCTTGCCCGTCATCGCTGATGCTCAGCACTACTTGTCTCGGCACTTCGCGCAGCGACAGGCTGACGAGCCGTGCTCCCGCATGCTTGACAATGTTGGCCATCGATTCCTGGATAATCAGGAACAGCTGATGTTCAATGGCTTCAGACAACTCTCCTTGCAGCTCGAGCTCTTTCACGCCTTTAAGTCCGTTCTGGCGGCAATAATCCGGGAACCATTTCTCCAGCGCCTCGAACAGATTCCGGCCCTCCAATTCTACCGGCCGGAGCTGGGCAATCAGGGCTCGCATCTGCTTCTGGGCCATTTGGGACATGGTAATCAGCTGATCCATAACGGTTCTGCCATGCTCCGCATTCCGCTCCAGCACTTTAGGCAGCGAAGAAGCGGACATATGAATCGCAAATAGCTGCTGGCTTACGGTATCATGCAGATCCCGTGCCATACGCCTCCGCTCTTCAAGCACCGCGCTCTCCGCCGCCTTTTCCTTCTCGATCACTTCCTGCTCGCCCAATCGCTGCAGCAGCTGCATCTTATTCTCCACAGTGTCCATCATCATGTTGAACTCGTGGTATACTCTGGCAAAAGACTGGTCATCACTCTCAGGCATCCGTACGGATAAGTTACCCTTGGCCACCTGAAGCATGTTCAGATCCAGAAGGTCAATCCGCCGCTGAATCCGCTGGCCGGCCATATACCCTACAACTACAGTGAACAACACGATCCCCACGCAAAGATACAGCCACATACGGTAATCCTGAACCTTGATATAGCCCAGGCATGTCCCGGCATACATAAGTCCGGCGGTTACACCGCCACTAAGCAGAAAATACACCAGCAGCATCCATTTGGTATTACTTAATAATTTCCCCATGCTTACCCCACCGTTTTAATTTTAATGTCGCCAATGAAGGCACTGACATTAATACGGACTTTTTTGCCGGCTTCCTTATAATAAGGTGTATTGCATTGCACGCTGCTCATGAACCCGCTACGCGACTGCTCCAGAACCTGCATATCTCCGATAAAAGAACTGCTGTTCACCTTGACTCCCAGGTCCATATCTTCCGGTATATACACCTTGATGTCGCCTACAAAAGCAGAAATATTGATCTTCGTCTCTCCGTAGGGAATCTGCGCATTGGTCAGATCCAGGACGGTGTCGCCAATGAACTGCGAAATATTTGTATTCTTCAGCTGAAAATGATCCTTGCCCACATGAACATCCCCAATAAAAGCGGAACGGTTCGTCGTTTCCTTACGATCTGCGGCACCATGGAACTCTTCATGCCATTCGCCATGCCGGCGTGCGTGGCGCTCCTGGCGCTCCTGCCGTCTGCGTTCGTGCCTCTCGTGCTTCTCCTGCCAGCGGGAATCTGCAGAAGAGTGGAATCTCCCGTTGTCGCTCTCGTCCTCCTCTTCATCCTTATGCAAGTACTCGTTCCAATCCCGTTGCCCTTCAGATTTGCCGAACTTCTGCTCGAACTGCTCATCCAGCGTGGATTCGAGAGGCTTTGGAGGCTCAACATCCAGAGGTCCTGCTCCAGGTCCTGGAGGATAGTAGGCCTTGGGTGCGGGCGGTGCGGGCGGTACAGGTGGAGTATGATCCCGCGGCTTGAAGATAACATATAATCCTCCACCGATCAGCATCACGGGAATCAGCAATTTGAAAAAGTCGCCGGCTGAAACATCAAACCAATCCAGGTTTCTCCCCAGGAAAAACACCCCAAGTGCCAAGTAGAGGAATCCCCAAAAAGCAGATGAACCCTTAGAACCGCGCTCATTCGTGGATAGAACTTTCTGGATCCCCATAATAATGAGAATAACCGGCCAATAATCAGCAAAAAGGGAACCTATATTGAAATCGGTATACCCCATCTGCCGCAGCAAAAACATCGCTCCCAGTCCAATCAGGAGCAGACCCCCGAGGATCTGGCTGGTGAATCGTCTTTTCATCCTTCATTTCCCCTTTATGTTGATATAACTCACTCATTCACTCTTATTGCCTTAGTCTACAGGAACAGGCAGCCGGAGAACAGCGCCGGGAGAAGGAAACTTGACTCAGTCTCTGGACCGAGGGGGATGTAGAATCGCAGTAAAGTTCTGCTCACAAAAAAAACTGCCCCGCCGCTCAGGAACTGAACGGAAACGGGACAGACGGTGATTGAACAGATGCAGTTAAAAGATGGTGCTACAAAAGTTTGAACTACAGCATTATTGCTGCGGTTTTTGAACCGGTTTTGCCATACTCTGCTTAGATGCGCCGTCATTTTCTACAGCAAACTCAGCATTGTATTTTTCATTTGGTGTTTTGTAGTTTTCTTGAACCTTTGGTTTTTTAGAATTGGCCACGGAAATCACCTCCCTTGTCTCTTATACAGTCTGATACCAGAGTGCATCCGAGAATCTAACGAAAGAGGCTGCTTATTCTGCCCCAGTCCGTATTATGGGAAAGGCGGGACCTTATTATGCATACTTATGTGAAATAAAATTCATACTGGCAGTGTGTAGGGTAACCCTAGATGACTTCCTCAAGAAGATCCTGCGGAATGGCATTATAGGTTTGAACAGCCCGGCCCAGACTCTTCAGCATGTTCTCGGTACATCTTCCGTTCCCCCGCTTAATGAGCTGCACCACTACCGTTTTTTTACCCCATTCCTTATAAACCTGCTTAGTGGTAGAAAAATAAAGATCAATCTTCCGGCCCTTGATAGCCGAACCGGTATCTGCCACAACTGCGTAGCCATAGCCGGGGATATACAAAACGCTGCCTAACGGAATCACTTTGGGATCAGCAGCGATGGTCGATACTGCATTTTTGTCCCGGCGGACTTTGACACCAGAATACGTGATGCCGTACTGCGGATGCTTTGAGGTTTTACCTGTAGATTCAAAACCTGCTGTGTAGCCTGTAGCAGTTACCTTGAAAGAAGTGATAATCTGCTCCGGCCCTGGTGCCGCTACCTGTACGGTTGCTGGCGGTTTGGAAGCAGTATTACCCGGTTGTGTGACTGCATGAGGTGCTGGTGTATGTTTTGGAGTCTTAGTGGCTGCCGGCTTGCCGGACTGTGCGAGCGCTTCGGAACGGGACACCCCTCTGGATGCGGATTCTCCTTGATCATACAGCGCGGCTTGACCAGCTGCCAGCACTTCCGGCCCGGTGTGGCCGCTGACACTGCTGAACTGCGCAGAACCTTTTATATGTTGCGGATCAAGTGACTTGTTTATACTATTGCTTAATTGACCTGCAGTGTCTCCCGTCCCGTTAGCTTCCACCGGCTTGCGTCCAAAATCAGGATAGACCCCGGCGGCAGTCAGCAAAAGCACAATCGTTACGAAAAGACACCAAAACCTCTGGTATAAGCCCATTTTGTTCATTTGTTAAACCTCCCCCTATTAGCGAAGGTTTCCCGTTTCACAAAATTTTATACCTGGAGCCGTTTAAAACCCGGCCGCAGGCGGCTTATAACAGAGGTGAATGAATGACATTAAAGATATATAAATGAGGTTATACCTGAAGCTTAGATTACACGCTCCGCAACTTCCTTAACTAAGGAAGCGATCACTTCCTGCAGCGGCTGGGCACCGATATCGCCTTCTCCGCGCTTGCGGATGGAGACACTTCCGGCGTTCATTTCATTCTCGCCCACCACGAACATATAAGGGATCTTCTCGAGCTGTGCTTCACGGATTTTATAGCCCATTTTCTCGTTGCGCAGATCTACTTCGGACCGGATTCCACTGGCAAGCAGTTTTGCTTCTACGTCCTTAGCGTAATCATCAAATGCGGAGGACACCGGAATGATCTTCACCTGCTGCGGGGACAGCCATAATGGAAGTGAGCCGGCAAAGTTCTCCAGCAAGAAGGCTACAAAACGTTCCATGGTACCAAGGATTCCGCGGTGCAGCACAACCGGACGGTGTTTTTGGCCATCGTCTCCGACATATTCCAGCTCAAAACGCTCAGGAAGCAGGAAGTCGATTTGCACTGTGGACAATGTTTCTTCTTTGCCAAGTACAGTCTTGATCTGAACGTCCAGCTTCGGACCGTAGAACGCTGCTTCGCCTTCCGCTTCAAAAAACGGCAGGCCCGCTTCTTCCACTACTTCTCGCAGCATGCGCTGTGCAGTTTCCCACATTTCATCGTTCGGATAGTATTTTTCAGTATCCTTCGGATCACGGTATGAGAGACGGAAACGGTAGTCGGCAATGCCGAAATCGCTGTATACCTGCTTGATCAGCTCAAGCACACGGGTAAATTCGCTTTTGATCTGATCCAGGCGGCAGAAAATATGTGAATCATTCAATGTCATCGAACGCACACGATGCAGCCCAGTCAGCGCGCCAGACATTTCATAGCGGTGCTGAATTCCAAGCTCGGCAATCCGGATAGGCAGATCACGATAGCTGTGCATCGAACTCTTGTAAATCATCATGTGATGCGGGCAGTTCATTGGACGAAGCACGAATTCCTCATTGTCGATTGTCATCTTGGGGAACATATCCTCTTGATAATGCTCCCAGTGTCCTGAAGTTTTGTACAGCTCTACATTGCCGAGCACCGGAGTATATACATGCTGGTAACCCAGGCTTGCTTCCAGATCGACGATATAGCGTTCCAGAATACTGCGCAGTTTCGCACCTTTTGGAAGCCAGATTGGCAGGCCTTGTCCTACCAGCTGGTTGAAGGTGAAGATCTCCAGCTCTTTACCCAGCTTACGGTGGTCGCGTTTCTTTGCTTCCTCCAGTAGGTGCAGATACTCATCGAGCTGAGCTTTTTTGATCCAGGCAGTACCGTATATACGTTGCAGCATTTTGTTCTTGCTGTCCCCACGCCAGTAGGCTCCGGCTACGTTCATAAGCTTGAAGACCTTGATCTTCGCAGTGGAGGGCACATGCGGGCCGCGGCAAAGGTCAAAGAATTCTCCCTGCTCATATATCGTGATCACGCTATCTTCAGGCAGCGCTTCAATCAACTCCAGCTTATAGGGATCTTCCAGTTCACCGAAACGCTCCAGTGCTTCCTTGCGGCTGACCTCAATACGCACGATCGGCAGATTCTCCGAGACGATACGCTCCATTTCCTTCTCGATCTTCAGCAGGTCCTCCGGATTGAGCGGGTGCTCCAGATCCATATCATAGTAAAAGCCATCTTCGATCACCGGGCCTACACCCAGCTTAACCTCCTTAGTCCCGAACAGGCGGCGTACTGCCTGCGCCATCAAGTGGGCTGTACTGTGGCGCATCACTTCCAGGCCTTCCGGCGAATCCAAAGTGACGATCTCAACCAATGCACCTTCCTGCAGCGGCGTAGACAGGTCTACAACGATACCGTTCAGCTTGCCTGCTGCTGCATTTTTGCGGAGACCACTGCTGATCGAAGCGGCTACATCATCAATGCTGCTGCCATCGGCATATTCCCGGACCGAGCCGTCCGGAAGCTTGATATTAACTGACATGATTTATTCCTCCTAATATTTTGGTAAGGCCGCATAAGTAACGGAACGGAAATGTCCCTGAACACAAAAAACACCCGTCCCGCAAAGGGACGAGTGATTGCACCCGTGGTTCCACCCAAATTCGATTCCCGGCTAGCAGGAATCCTTCGTCAGCATGGAGATAACGGCCATGAACCGGCGGTTCTTACTATCCCTGGCAGGTTGTCCGCTGCCCAACAGCACTTGGGAGTTCATAACCGCAGCTACAAAGGGGTAGATGGATTACCGGATACCGGAGGAAATCACAGCCTGAAGTTTCCTCTCTCTGAAGCGGCCCTAAAAAGTAATCATCCATATCTTTGTCAACGCTGATAACGTGAATCTTGTGTAATTATAATTCTCTCTCCAGCCTTCCGTCAAGTCAGTCCCTGTATTTATCATCCGCAACAACACCGCCAGGCAAGTAGAAGGATGATCTATAGCGCGAACATATAAATCCTTCTATTGTAAAATAGACTTGCAGGGCAGAAGCCATCTTCTGCCCTGCAAGTCTATTCTTCCAGGCGTTTCCGTTCAGGCAAGCGGCCTGCGCGTTTCAAAGCCTCACGCAGCAAATATTCGATATGTCCGTTTACGCTGCGAAACTCTTCTCCCGCCCAACGTTCCAGCGCTTCGTGCAGGTCAGGATCGATCCGCAGCGGAAAGCTTTTCTTGGCCGCCATGATGAACCGTCCTTAGTACAACGAGCCGGCGTTAATGACCGGACTCGCTCCACGCTCCGACACGATCGCTACCATCAGATTGTTAATCATCGCCGCCTTGCGCTCTTCATCCAGTTCGACTACTCCGCTCTCCTTCAGCTGGCGGATCGCCATATCTACCATTCCGACCGCCCCTTCGACGATAATCTGCCGCGCGGACAGAATCGCTGAGGCCTGCTGCCGCTGCAGCATAGTACTGGCGATTTCAGTAGAATAAGCCAGATGTGTCAGCCGCGCTTCAATCACTTCAACACCGGATAAGGAAAGGCGGTCCTGAAGCTCGGCTGCCAGTTCCTTGGCAATCTCATCCGAATTCGCACGAAGGGACATGCCCGATTCGTTAAAATTGTCGTAAGGATACCGGCTGGCCACATGCCGTAGTGCGGTCTCGCTCTGGATTTCCACAAACGCCATATATTTGTCGACATCGAACAACGCCTTTGCCGAGTTGATGACTTTAAATACAATAACTGCAGCAATCTCAACCGGATTCCCCTCGACATCATTGACCTTCAGCTTAACGCTGTTGAAATTGCGCACCCGCAGGGATACGGTCTTACGGATACTAAACGGAATGACTGCGAAGAGTCCGCTGCTAGCAATGGTACCGACATATTTGCCGAAAAAGGTTACCACGACCGACTTATTAGGCTGCACTACCGTAATACTCGTACATAGCACACCCGCAATGATGAACAGAATAACCGGAACCACAGCATAGTCATATGTTGCACCGTAAATCCCCCCTGCCAAGCAAATGGCAATAAGCGCAATAACCAGAAAACCACTAACTGGACGCAATGTTTTTTCTTTCATGAAAGGCACCTCCATAAGATATGTATTTGATATGATTATGATATCACTTATGGATATTGTTGTAAACTAAAAATATCACTGCGTTCCGTCCTATTATCTCTTATACTAAAGAACCTATCTGAAGTCATAGTCTTACAATTAAATGGAGAAGGACGTGGAACACATGAGTGTTAAGGAGCAAGTATTGGATATTATCAAGGCATCAGCAACGCCACTAAGCGCAGGCGAAGTTGAAAAGCTGTCTGGTCTGGAACGCAAAGCCATCGATAAAGCCTTCACTGAGTTGAAAAAAGAAAATGCAATTGTCTCCCCGGTCCGCTGTAAGTGGGAAGCTGCTACAAAGTAACCCCCAAAGAGACCCGTGTGCATTAAACATACACGGGTCTCGCCATATACTGGTCATCTCTAGCTATCACTGCATCAAAAAAAAGGAGCTCCGCTGTCATCCAAAGATGACACTGAGCTCCTTTTTGCATTTGTTATTTCATGCTGGGTTCAAAGCTTAGGAAGCCTTCTTTTCCAGCATACGGTAAATGATAACCGCCGCTTGAGCGCGGGTTGCATCGCTCTTCGGTGCGAATTTCTCTCCATCCACCCCATTGACAATACCAAGCTGTGTAAGCTGGGCTACTGCATCCTGGGCGTAAGAAGCAATCTTAGACTTGTCGTTAAAGTTTGCCAGCGCTGACTTGGTATCCATTGGTTTCAATTGATCTTTAAGTGCAGCGGCGATCATCATCGCCATTTCTTCGCGGGTCACTTCACGCCCCGGTTCAAACTTGCCGTTGCCGGAACCTTTCACAATACCCGCATTAACAGCAGCAGTGATGGCATCTGTGTACCATACTCCTTGCTTCACATCATTAAATGAGGCGTTTGCTCCTGAAGTACTGAGATTCAGGGCACGAACCAGCATCGTTATGAATTCAGCACGCGTTACGGTTTTGTTCGGTGCGAAGTTGCTTCCGTCCAGACCCTTCACAATACCTTTGGATGCCAAAGAGCTGATAGCCTCTTGTGCCCATGCCACTTTACCCAGGTCCTTAAAGTTCGGTGTAGGTGTTGCAGTTGGAGCTGTTGGTTTTACACTTGGTGCAGGTGTTGCTGATGCAGCCGGCGTAGCCGTAGGAGTAGGTGTTGGCGTTGGTGTTGCCACAGACCCTCCCGGGTTCGAGGTTGGAGCCGGAGCTACAGTATTATTTGTGATTCGGCCTTCAACTTTTGCTGTGATTTGACCGCCCTTGAAAGTATTCTTAACGTAATCGTAGAATACATCCAGGTCAATCGGACCGGCCAAGGATTCACTGGCTGCAGTCAGCACCTTATAGTTGTCGCCGCCTGCAGCCATGAAGTTATTAACTACCGCAGTATAGTTTTGAGTCATGCTGATTGGTGTTCCGTCTGTCTTGGTAAGATTAGCGATACGATCAGCAACCGGCAAATACATGTTGGCCGTATATTTCAGGCCGGAAATTTGCAGTGTCTTCGTATCTGCAGTTCCATCAGCTTTGGTTGCCCATTGCTGCTGCAGCAGTGTCTTGATCTGTGCACCGGTAAGGGTCAGCTTTACAAGCGTGTTGCCAAATGGCTGGATCTTGGCCAAGTCGCCAAAAGACACATTGCCTTTCGGAAGATCAGCGCGGATACCGCCCGGATTCATAAAGGCGAAATCAGCGAGACCTTTTCCATCGTGGAAATCAGCTTGACGCATAGCGTCTGCAATCAGGTTCCCTAGAGCAGCCTCATTATTGTAAGCATCAGTGCGGGTTACTGTTCCGTCTGTAGTACCTACAGGCAGAGTCAGTTCAGGGTGAAGTTTCAGATATTTGTCCACCAGGGCTGCAGTTTCCGCATCTGGTGTAACATTCTTTTGAAGAGTGCTGGTTACAGTCGCCGATTTGCTCTTCACATCACCAGTTACACTATCAATAACCAGCTTGATGTCTTCGAAAGCTGTACCATAGGAATAGGCTTGAACAATCAGCTTGCCGTTTACAACGCCATTAGCAAGTGCATGGTTGTCCCCTGCTACCACGACGTCAACAGGTGAGTTCGCCGGAAGTGCGTTAGCTAGGTCAGCCGCTTCTCCCGTAGTCACATCTGCTTTGGTTGTCGCCGGATCATGTGCAAGCACAACAATCGTCTGTACGCCTTGCTTCTGAAGTTCTGCGGCATATTTTTCAATCGCTGCAACTTCTTCTGTGGCGCTCAGGAATTTTACGCCTTTGGTTCCCTCAGGAGAGACTTTGCTTGGAGTGGCTTTGGTTACCACACCGATAAATCCGATCTTCACACCGCCTACTTCTTTAATTACGTAAGGGTTAATGATCGGATCTCCAGAAGAGCTGTCTACCGCGTTTGCATTGATGTAGTCAAAATCTGCGCCTTTATGAACGATAGTAGTGTTATTGACGGTCTTAGGATCTTTACCGCCAAAAATCTGTGTTTTCAGGGCTTCAACACCTTGGTCAAACTCATGGTTACCCAAGTTGCCCACATCGAATTTCATCAGGTTCATCCATTCCATCGTCGGCTCATCACGCTCAAGCGAGGATACTGGCGCAGATGCGCCAACTGAGTCACCGTTATGGAAGAGCAACGCATTCGCATATTTCGCACGGGTATCTTTCAAGTACGCTGCAAGAGTTGCTGCAGTTCCTACTGCATCGCTACCTACATAAGAAGTGGTGTCGAGTTGGCCGTGGAAGTCGTTGACCCCGAGCAGGTGAACTTCCACATCTCCGGTTGGAGCAACTGGAGTTTCTTTTAGATTAAGATTATAGATTTCAAATCCTTTGACATCTTTAGTGCCTGTGTCTGTAACATTGGCAGGCTTCACAGCCGCTGCCTTCGGTGAAGAAGTGAAGGTCACATTGACGTTCCCTTTGATTGGAGCGATCGACCAGTTGTTGTCTGCTGTCGGATCAACGGTGCCGGCTGCACTGATATAATCCATCAGTACCTGGCGGTTTTCCATTTGGGAGTCAATAATCATTTTCCCAGCTTTAACACCCGGGAAGTTACCGCCGCCGCTTGCGCGGTAGTTATTGGTAACCACGATGAACTGTTGGTCATCCTTCAAAGGTTCATTGCCGTACGTAATGGAAGTCACACGGCTGGAAGACGCATCATTAATCGTTCCATCCGGCTTGTACTTCGCATTTTTGGTTACATCAATTGTATATTTAATACCATCGATGACATCGAAGTTGTAAACAGCGAAAGCCGAGTTCAAAAGCGGCTGTGGAGTGGAGATCGCCGGTTTGATACGGTTGAATGCACCTGCACTCATCTCTACCCATTCCTTCACTGTAGAGCCTTTGACCACAATGGCTTTCAGCGTGTTGTCATAGAGATACAGGTCACTTGCGCTCGCAATCGTAAGATCGCCCTTTTGAATTTCAGTATACTCCTCAGGGCCATTGCGTCCGGCCTTGAAGGGTGCGCCTACACTTAGAATCGGCAGGTCCTTATACGGGGCAAGCTTAGCATCCGTATTGACCAGATTCGAAACATATTGCTGCTGGGCATAGGTTACGATCTGAACGGTCGGATCATCCTGCACCAGAGCAAAGTAGCTGTTCATCGGAGCATTGGTTTTCCCGAGCGGCTGATTCACATATTTGATCGTTGCTGCATGGGCAGCTCCAGCCACTGCATCAATAGCAGGATCAACGGCTACTCCGGTAATGGAGCGTGTAAAAGCCTTTGAAGATGCCTTGTCAACTTTCCAGCTGCTGCCATCCTTTACGATCTTCAGATCGATCAGACCCAGGTTGCCCCCGCCATAACCGGCTTGAACAGCTGGAACGCCGTTGATATGACCGTTGAGGTTATCGATCTTTGCTACATCGGAATCATATGGCTTTTTGGTTGCCGGATCCTTAAAGGAAGCATCCAGCTTAGTGTCATCCCCGTTCGTCGGGAACACCTTATGCGTATGGGAGAAGGTGATGGCGTCAATGCCATCAACCTTGCTCAGCAGGTTAATGGCATTCTCAGCTCCGGTTCCCGCAGCTGCAGTCGCATCAAACCCGGAGTGGGCCATGGCAATAATGACATCTGCGCCGGCACCCTTCATGATAGGAACAAATTTGGCTGCAGTTTCAGCAATATCCTTGGTGATTACCTTGCCTTCAAGATTCACCTTGTCCCAATCCATGATTTGCGGGGTCACCAACCCAAGGAGGCCGACATTAACCGTTACCTCATTACCGTTGCTGTCCTTAACTTTTTTAGGAATGATGACATACGGTACAAACGTATTTTTACCATCGGATACATTATAAATATTTGCATTGACATAAGGGAATATTGCTCCGGTATCTGCCGCACCGCTTCCTTTGATCGTACGGTCCAGATAGTCCAAGCCATAATTGAATTCATGATTGCCAAACGTTGCAGCATCATACCCCATAAGGTTCATGGCTGCAATAAGCGGATGAATCTGGTCTGGACTTGTCTTAAAATCTGATACCTGGGCCATATATGTACCCAGCGGTGTTCCCTGAATCAAATCACCGTTGTCAAGAAGGAGATTGTTCGGTTCTTGGGTCCGGGCTTCTTTTACCAGCGTTGATGTGCGGTCCAGACCTACTGTAGTAGAAGCCGCATTTTTGAAGTAGTCCCAACCGTATACATTGGTGTGAACATCCGTAGTACTCATCAAGCGAAGATTAATCGCTCCAGGAGCAACAGCCTCAGCGCCTGCAGCCTCCGCCTTGCTCGCCCCCAAAACCGGAACTGCAAAAACTCCGCCCAGCACTTGTGCTGCCAGAACGGTGGTCGCCAATAAAGCAGCTACTGGCTTGTTCCATCTTTTTTCTACCATAAGTCAGATATCCTCCCCATATGTTTCTTATTCCTACTTATGCTGACCGCAAGATTGTATCATATCCAAAATTATGAATCTAGCAAAAACCATTAAATCTAATTAATAGTTGTGTAAAATATCACATCATTAGGGCTTTTTTTGTTCTTAATGACGATAAAAGTTTACAAAAAACAAAAAAAACGCCTATTCTCGAGGTTTTCATTAACGAAATCACTCAAGGATAGACGCCGCAAAAAAATCTTACACACAACGTTATGAATCAATAGATTTTTATTGAAGAATTAGTTCTGCATTACAAAATCATTGTCAATCTTCACATTACCGTCCTCAAAGGTCCGCAGGATATCGTAGCGCGTGTTGCGCTGTGCCGGAATTTTGCCGGTCTCGCGGATCAGCTGCGTGATCGACTCAATGTTGACCTTGTAGGTCGCACCCGCCGAGGAAACCACATTCTCTTCTATCATCGTGCTGCCAAAGTCATTGCAGCCATATTGCAGCGACAGCTTGCCGACTTCAGGCCCCATGGTTACCCATGAGGACTGGAAGTTCTTGATGTTATCAAGCACCAGGCGGCTGATGGCTACCGTCTTCAGATATTCCTCGGGGGTCTGCCGGTCCAGCTTCAGGTTCGTATTATCCGGCTGGAAGGTCCAGGAGATAAATGCCAGGAACCCTTCGGAATCATATTTATTCGCAATACACTCATCCTGGGCTTCACGCACCCGCAGCAGATGAAGTGCCCGCTCCTCCATACTCTCGCCAAGGCCAATCACCATGGTCGCCGTAGTGTTCATGCCGATCTTGTGAGCGGTCTGCATCACATCCATCCATTCACGCCACGAGCCTTTGAGACGGCTGATTTTGCGGCGGGTCCGGTCATCCAGAATTTCTGCACCACCGCCGGGAAGGGAGTCCAGGCCTGCCGCATGAATCTCGCGGACCACCTGTTCCAGCGGCAGACCGGATACTTCGACCATTTTCATAATCTCCGCAGGAGAGAAGGAATGCATAGTGATCTCCGGGAACCGCTGCTTAATTCCGCGCAGTAAATCCGTATAGTAGCTGAATGGCAGGTTCGGGTTGGTTCCGCCCTGCATCAGGATTTCCGTTCCGTTGACGTCGATGGTTTCCTGGATTTTCTGAAAAATCGTCTCGTCCGGAAGCACATAACCTTCCTCCGAGCCCGGTTTCCGGTAAAAGGCGCAGAAACGGCAGTACACATCACATACATTCGTATAATTAATATTGCGGCCAATCACAAATGTAGCCAGCGGGTCTGAATGCCAGCGTTTCATGATGATATCAGCGGCAGCGCCCATTTTCTCAATTTCGTTGCTCTCGAACAGCCGAATCGTGTCCTCCAGGCCAAGACGTTCACCCTTCAGCGTTTTGTCCAGAATCAGATCTATCGCACTCATCGTTCGCAGCCTCCTTTTTATGCCCATACTATATAAGAATGGATAAATAAAATTTGTACAACTTTTAAATAAGCTCGTTACTCCATCGTATCACAATCCGAACGGCTTGAAAAACCTTTACCTCGCAGCGGGAACAATATTGTGACTCGATGGTGAAACACTTAAATCCATATATTCTAAAAAAAAGCAGCCTCCGCTTTGAGGCTGCTGCCAAGTTCATTATTCAGCTGCCATAGTCTGAACGGATGCTTACTCCAGCTCGGCCCGGGCAGCTTCCAGCGCCTGACCAAGATCTGCAATCAGGTCGTCCACATGCTCAATGCCTACAGAGAAGCGCAGCAGACGGTCATCCACGCCGACCGCATCGCGGATTTCCACCGGAATGTCGGCATGGGTCTGGACCGCCGGATAGGTCATCAGTGACTCCACGCCGCCCAGACTCTCGGCGAAGGCGATCAGACGGATATGACGCAGCAGCGGCTCGACATATCTGGCGTCTTTTACCTTGAAGGAGAAGATTCCGGTGTTGCCTGAGGACTGGCGGTTCTGAATCTCATAGCCGGGATGATCGGGCAGTCCGGGGTGGAACACCTCAGCGATGGCTGGATGCTCGAGTAAATAGCGGGCCATCGCCAGGGCATTGCTCTCATGCCGCTCCATGCGCAGAGCAAGTGTCTTCATCCCCTTCATTAGCTGATAGCTGTCGTTCGGCGCAAGCACTGCCCCCAGTGAATTATGAAGAATTGCCATTTCTGCAGAAAGCTCGGTGCCTTTGGTTACAATCAGTCCGGCGAGGACATCGTTATGCCCCCCCAAATATTTGGTTGCGCTATGAACGATGATATCCGCTCCCAGCTCCAGCGGCCGCTGGAAAAAGGGCGTCAACAGCGTATTATCGACAATGGTGAGCAGCCCATGACGGCGTGACCATGTACAGACCGCTTCGATATCCGTAATCATCATCAGCGGATTGGTAGGCGTTTCAATAAATACAGCCTTGGTATTCGGAAGCCGTGAAGCCTCCAGCCCGTCCAGATCATTCGTATCCACATAGGAAGCGCTGATGCCGTATTTGGAGAGAATCCGTTCAAGCAGACGGTAGGTTCCGCCATACAGGTCCAGCGAAACCACCAGATGGTCACCCTGTCCAAACAAGGCAAACACTGTCGTCAACGCCCCCATTCCAGAGCTGCAGGCAAAAGCCGCGTCGCCCGATTCCAGCTGTGCCGCAGCTTCTTCCAGCACCGAGCGGGTAGGATTCTTGGTACGGATATAATCAAACCCCGTGCTCTGCCCGAGTCTGGGGTGACGGAATGCCGTCGCGTTGTAAATCGGATAATTAACCGCTCCTGTAGCCGGGTCCTCCAGTGAACCTATCTGTGCCAATCTGCTCTCAATCCTCAGTTTCTCATCCATTGCTGCTGCCTCCTAAGTGTGATGTATGCGCAAATCTCTTCTATATATCAAGCAGAAATGGCTTCGCCGTCCTTCAAAGGATGGTACCATTTCAGTGAGAAATAGAAGGATAATCGATAAAGTGAAATATATAGAATCCTATATTTTTAGAATACTAAATAATCAGCCTGGTCTATATCGTAAGGGGTCTCCTGGTATACATAGTAATTGAGCCAATTAGCGAATAATAAGTTGGCATGGGCACGCCAGACAGCCGGCGGTGTGCGCTGCGGGTCATCCTGCGGATAGTAGTGCTTCGGAATGGCAATGTCCATCCCTTTGGCAATATCCCGGTCATACTCCCATTTTAACGAAAATGGATCATATTCAGAATGTCCGGTCACAAAAATTTGTTTTCCGTCAAGCGTTGAAACCAGATACACTCCAGCTTCCTCGGATTCGGCAAGAATCTGCAGCTCGGGATTCGCAAGAATATCTTCACGCGAGATATCCGTGTGCCGGGAATGCGGAACATGGAACACCTCATCAAAGCCGCGAAGCAGCTTCACGTTAGTATGGCTCACGGTGTGCGGAAAAACGCCAAAACATTTCTCGTCCAGATCAACCTTGCGTACGCCGAAGTGATGATACAGCCCGGCTTGTGCCGCCCAACAGATATGCATGGTCGAGGTCACATTGTGCTTGCTCCATTCAAATATAACCTTTAGCTCTTCCCAGTAGTTCACGTCTTCGAACTCCAGCTGCTCCACCGGAGCGCCGGTTACAATCAGCCCGTCAAAGCGGCGGTCACTGATCTCATCAAAGGTTTTGTAAAAACTCTTCAAATGTTCTGCCGAAGTGTTCTTCGAGGTATGGGAGCTCGGGTGCAGCAGCACAACATCTACCTGAAGCGGTGAATTCCCGACCAGACGCAGCAGCTGTGTCTCTGTGGTTTCCTTGGTAGGCATCAAATTCAGAATGGCGATTCGCAGCGGGCGGATGTCCTGGTGGAAGGCCTGGCTTTCATCCATTACAAAAATGTTTTCTCCGGACAAAACTTCTTTCGCCGGCAGACTGTCGGGAATTTTAATTGGCATATCAGTTTCCACTCCTTCATTGAGCTGAATATAAAAAAGACCTTTCTCGGGCGAGAAAGGTCATATATCTGTTAGTCATATGCGCCTCTCTCATCTGCCAGAGAACTTGTGCCAAGCAGCCTGAAAGGCTTACCTGCAAAAGCTTCCGCAAGAATTAGCACCGTGCGTTCACACGCCGGTTGCCGGGTTTCATCGGGCTAGTCCCTCCACCTGCTCTTGATAAGATTTAGCTGTATTCAATTGAGAAAAAGTCACATAACGTTAAATGCTTTTCTTAAAATTCACTTTAAATCATGAACCTCCTTTTCGTCAAGTCCATACAATGCTAATGGGTCCTTTACAGCCTCAAGAATTTAGCTTGAAAGACCTATACCCGGAGGTTATACTAGACAAGGGTTTCAAAGGCCCTACCTGACGAAAAGAAGAGGTGAGAGAAGAATGGAAGGCGACCCGAGTTCGCAGTTAAGCGTCCAGAAAGAGCAACCACACAGGATTAACATCAGCTTGCCGGCGGCGGGAGCATTTCTTCTTCATGCCCTCGAACTGTCATTTGGCCTCATGGATTGACCGTACCTCCGGCCAAGCTGATTTTTCCCTGTGCCTATATTAGCACAGACCCTGGAGAAGACTAGGGTCAAGAGGAGTGGAATCAGATGAAAATCCGGTTGGTAAACGCAGGAGTTTTTACCCCTGTGGATGACATTGAAGAAACATTGACTGTCCCCGCAGAGGGATTTTATTGGATTGATGCGGATGTTGAGGATCTGGAGCTGCTTCAGCCTTTGTATAATCTGCATGATTTAGCCGTGGAGGACTGCCTCAGTGAAGAGGATCAGCGCCCGAAGCTTGAAATTTACGAAAGCCATTATTTTATTGTAGTTAACAGCATCCGTTTTGATGATGAGGAGATTTTCCTCCGTGCACTCAACGTGTTTCTGGGCAGACATTTCATTATTACCGTGACCAAGCAAAAGATTCACGAGCTGCGCGTGCTGAAGCCCGTTCTGTGGGAGCAGGAAGTCAGCGAGCCGGACCGGTTCCTCTATCTGCTGATCGACCTTGTCGTAGACAACTTTTTCTCCGTCGGTGACCGGATTGAAGCGCGGATTGAGAAACTCGAAGAGGATATCCTGATGCACACCAAGAAATCGCATTTGAGCGAGATCATCGGTCTGCGGAGTGAAATTCTCTGGTTGAAGAAAATGCTGGGACCACAGAAGGAAGTTATCAACACACTTAACAAAAAAGACCTCCGCCTGATCGATGATCAGCTGCAGAAGTATTTTAGCGATATTTATGAAAATGCGGTCAAGATCTCTGAAACCTTTGAAACGTACCGCGATCTCATGGGGAACTTACGTGAAGCTTACCAATCCAGTATCGCCAACCGTGCCAATGAGATCATGAGAGTCTTCACCGCCATTACCACTATATTCATGCCGCTGACGGTCATCACCGGGATCTACGGGATGAACTTTGATAATATTCCTGAAATCCATACCCGGTACGGCTACTATGGAGTCATTGCCGTCATGGTTACACTTGGCTGCGGGATGCTGGTTATATTCCGTAAAAAGGAATGGCTATGAATCATACTGGACGAATAAGCAGGACGAAGGCCCCCTATACCGCATGGTAAGGAAGCCTTCGTCTTTTTGGTTTACTTTAGAGCTTCTGCATCTGCCGCCTCTATTTGCGCGAACAATCGTTCCGCATCTCCGCGTTTACACAGCTGACGCTCAGGGTTCATTACGGCCGCCGCTCCAGAGGCGATTCCGAATTGAACGGCCCGGCGCAGCGGCCAGCCCCGTTCCAGGCTGTAGACCAGCCCGCCTACCAGACTGTCACCGGCTCCCACCACACTCAGTACAGGAACTTCAGGAGCCTTGAGATGTTCACAGCCATCCCTTGTTATCAGCAAAGCGCCCTCGCCGCCAAGGGATACCAATACTACCTCTGTCCGTCCTTGCTCGATCAGCTCCAGCGCAGCTGCCCGAACCTCCGCATCACCTGTAATTGCGTGTCCAGCCAGCTCCTCAAGCTCACGTGCATTGGGTTTGAGCAGATATACTCCGGCATCCGCAGCCTTTTGCAGTGCTTCGCCCGAGGTATCCACAATAACCTTCGCCTGCCATGGCTTCACTGCCTCAATGACGCGGCCATAAAAATCTGCCGGACAGCCTGGAGGCAGGCTGCCGCTGGCCACAATATAGCTAGGCTTCCCGGTCAACGACTTCAATTGATCCAGGCACTGCTCCCAGTCGCCTTCAATAAAATGGGGGCCCGGCATGTCAAACCGGAACTGTTGCCCTGTTGATTCCTCCACGACAATCAGATTTTCCCGCGTCTGTCCGGAAATCGGGATCTCCTGGTGGCTGACACCCTCCATACCCAGCATCTCATGCAGCAGTTGCCCGTGAAGTCCGCCAGATGCATACAGAGCCAAGGACTCTCCGCCCAATCTGTGGATAGCCCGGGAGACATTGATCCCGCCACCTCCAGGTTTATAGGATGCCTCCTTGCAGCGCAGCTTGTGGTCCGGTACTACCTTGTCAATCCCTGTGCTGGCATCTACGCTGGGGTTAACCGTTAATGTTACGATCATCGGGTCTCTCTCCTTTTTACTCGGAATACATGTATTTTACTCCAAGATACAGTATTCTCCTAAAGGGAGGTCTCCATGAGGAGTGCTTCAATCAAGACACTTCCAATAATGATTCTGAAGAGGATGACCAGACTGCCTAGAAATTCGTTGCCACACCTAGTTGAACCGCCTGCCCCCGCCGGTAACGGATGCGGATTAGGCGCAGCCGCTCATAGTAGACATCCAACCCTTCTGCAGGAGAGAAGCCTTCCCCATAGGCTTTGTAAAGGACAGGCTTCAGGAAGGTATCTCCCATAAGCTCGTAGGCAGTCCATACCTCGGCTTGCTCGTTGGGGGATACATCCGCCATTTCAAGTGCAATGAGCTTCTCCACGGAGTATCCGTCTTTTTCCAGTTCTTCTACAGCTTCAAGCACCTCACGCCGGCTCACACCACCCTGTGCCTTCAACTGCTCCATCCCAAGACCTTCCTCGATTCCCTGCAGCAGAACCCTTCGCAGCCGCAGCCGCTCCAGCTGCTTCTTGTATTTCAGCTCCTTCTGCTTGTACTGCCAGGCCATAAACCGCTCCTCATCAACGGCCTGATGCACCCAGCCCAGTGGAAAACTATGCTCCCGCTCTATGGCAGAGGTGATGCTCAGCCAGTCTCCGCCGTATTGCGAGGCTTTGCCCTCGCCTACACCCGGAATTTGCAGCAGCTCCTCCGGTGTACGGGGAAGAAAGGCACTCAGCATCCGCAGCAGCCGGTTGCTGGCAAGAATGTAAGGCGCCTTCCGTTCACTGGAGGCCTTCCCCCGGCGCCAGGCGCACAACTCTTCATAGACGGATTCGTTGCCATGATGCTCGCTGAAATATTGCAGTTTCAGCTGTTCCTGATTGCGGGTGCCGGTGAGGCTGTCCTCATCGTGAAAGGAACCATCAATCAGTGGCCGATAACCGTCGCCCATCTTCACCGCGAGCTCATGCCGGTAAACGCAAAGCATCTCATTCCAGGAGCCGCCTTCATACCACAAGTTGTCACCCATTTCCTCTATACCGGAGAATTCACGCCAGCCAAGGCGCCAATGGCCTTCTTCTTCCCCGATCCAGAGCTGGGCGAATACCTCCTGATCGGCCCCGGATATTCTGGATAAACGGTTCATAAATACAATTTGCATCTGCATTCCCTACCTTCCTCGTCTTACAGTATGCATCATTCCCGTGCTGGCCGGATTCCGAGTTTTGCCGGACAAGCCAAAGCCCCAGGATAATAAAGGATGGCTGAAAATCTGAAGGCTACTCATCCTTAAATTTACACACAAAAAAGCACCTCTCTCACGAATTGCGTGAAAGAGGTGCTTCCTCTGGATGCTATACTGTTAATGCTTACAATACCTATTTATAGCGAAACAGTCAATCTCTTTTTATTCCGGGCAAAAATGGCTTAGCCGGCCTCCGCTACTCCCGGTCCAATGCCAGCTTAGCCAGTCCAAGCGCTCCGGAAAGACCCGCATTATCCCCGAGCTGCGGCGGAACAATATAGCTGCCGATGGCCTCATTCAGTGCAGGATGCTGAACATAGCCGCCCAGCAGCTCCTGAAGCTGTGTATGAATCAGCGGGAAAAGCTGGCTCTGCTTCATGACTCCGCCACCCATGACAATCTTCTGCGGCGAGAGAATAAGCACGTAATTCATCAGCGCATGCGCCAGATAGTGGGCTTCCATTGCCCAGGCCGGATGATCCGCCGGCAGCTCACCTGCCGGTTTGCCCCAGCGGGTGCCAATCGCCGGACCTGCCGCCAGTCCTTCCAGGCAATCGCCATGATAAGGACAAAAACCTTCAAAAGTATCTTCCGCATGGCGGCGCACAAGAATATGTCCCATTTCGGGATGAGACAGGCCATGAACAAGCTTACCTCCCACTACCGCACCAGCCCCAATTCCTGTGCCGACTGTGATATAGAGACAACTGTCCAGCCCTTGGGCCGCACCCCACTTGTATTCTCCCAGCGCCGCACCATTCACATCCGTATCGAAGCCGATAGGTACTGAAAAATGCCCGGCAACCGTTCCAACCAAATTATATTGTCCCCAATAGGGTTTAGGGGTGGTTGTGATGTAGCCGTAGGTCGGGCTGCCAATCACCGGATCAATAGGACCGAATGAGCCAATGCCGATGGCTTCTACATTTTTCCCGCTAAAATAATCCAGCACAAGCCCCATTGTTTCCTCAGGTGTGGTCGTCGGAAAGCTGACCCGGTCGATAATCGTACCGTCCTCGTTTCCAATCCCGCATACAAACTTTGTTCCCCCTGCTTCAATAGCTCCAAGTACTTTCACTGCAGCATTCTCCCTTCCCATAAACGTTCGGCCGTAGACAGGCCATCCGTGTAATAGAGCGTTCTCTTCTGAAATATAGCCTCGGATTGGACCCAGCCAAATCGAGGGTCTTCTCTGAAATTCCATCCTCTGATAGTGCCGCAGAAAGAGCGGCATGGGTGGTTTATGCCTTATTATACGTGGCCTGCTGATATATGACAAGCGGTTGACACATCAAAAAAGAAACTAGTTAGTAGACGGAAGTCCAGGCTTCTACCACACTCAGGATCAGAGCCGATTTAGTAAAATTAAAGTAGAATAAATTCACCTCACGTTACGCATCCGCCAGGCTGGAGCGAACCGATGTGGAAAAAGTAGACTTAATCTGTGCCGTATGGCTGACCCATCACCTGTAGTGGGAAAAAGTAGACTTAATCTGGTCCAATTGATCCTAAAATGGTAAATTCGCTTGAATTAAGTCTATTCCGTCCCACTAAACTCTTTTTCGGAGCGTATATCAGCGATTTAGTTTTACTTTTTCCACTAAGGTCATGGCTTGAAAGGCTTCACCGTCCCCCAAATGTGCGAACAATCCATTCTGGTCAGCCAAAATCACTTCTCCTTCTTAGGCATTAGCCTTATTACTGCGAGAAGCCTGTCTTTCTCCTGCGGTAGATACGGCAGGCTTCTACAAGCCGGGCTGCTGCCGGAAAATAGGAAGCCAGATGGATATGCGCATAGGCTGCCATGACATTCCCGGATACATACCCTTCCGGCTGGCTGCCGCTTCTGCCATGACTGTCATAGGCATACAACTGTGACTCTCCCTGTGCATAGTTCATCTGGGAATAGTGGAATTCGTGACCACGCAGGCGTTCTCCCTGCTTCAGTAACAGGCAGTCTGCCCGGGCGGTTACTTCGCGGTAGCCGAGTGCAGCGCGCTGCTTCTGCATGACCGTGTCAGCGGGGATAATCCCGGCCATTTGATGCATAGCCCCGCTCCGGTCGGTAAGACTCCGGGCCAGCACCATGTAGCCGCCGCATTCCGCGTACAGCGGCATCCCGGCTGCCGCAGCAGCCCTTAGGCCATCCATGAAGATACTATTTCCGGCGATCCCGGCAGCAAATTCTTCCGGGAAGCCGCCACCGATGTAGATTCCGTCTGCTTGTGGCGGTACACCCTCGCCGCTAAGCGGACTGAAGTAAGCCAGCCTTGCCCCGGCTTGGGCCAGCAGCTCCAGATTATCGGCATAATAAAAATTGAATGCCGCATCCCGTGCAACAGCGATGACCGGCGCAGGATCATATGCAGTGACCATCGCTTGGGGAGTATCCTCTGACGGTTTCCCGGCTGCTGAAACCTCGTCCGACCCAAGTCCCTTCGCTTTAGGATAGCGAAGGGCCGGCGCTGCCGCAGCAAGCTCCAGCAGCAGATCCAGATCGGTACCGGCCTCCAGCAGGTCTGCGGCGCGGTCGAATAACGGCTCCAGCTCACCGCGTTCGACAGCAGGCAGCAGTCCTAAATGCCGCTCCGGGATATCCAGTCCCCGGTCCCGTTCCAGCCATCCGATGACCGGAATATGGCAAGCCACTTCAATCGCCGCTTTGACTGTCCGGTAATGGCTGGCGCTGCCGCAGCAGTTCACGATCACTGCTGCGATATGCACCCCTGGCTCCAGCAACTGGAAGCCTAGGACAATCGCGGCCGCACTGCGGCCCATGCTGCGCACATCCACCACCAGCAGCACCGGACTATCCGTGAGCAGGGCAATTTCCGCCGTTGATCCGGTAAGCGCGGTCGCCTCTTTACCGTCATACAGCCCCATAACGCCTTCAATGACCGACAGATCGACGGCCTCCGAGGAACGCAAATAATACTCCAGCATATATTCGCTGGAGGTCATCCAGGCATCCAGATTCCGGGCCGGCCGTCCCGTCACAGCCGCGTGGTAGGCAGGATCGATATAATCCGGGCCGCATTTGAAGGCCTGTACGGTAAGACCGCGCCGGGCAAACGCCCGGAGCAGTCCCAGTGTCACCGTTGTTTTGCCTGATCCGCTGCCTGTGCCGGCCACCACAAAGCGCGGACGGAGCTGTGAAGGCCGCTCCCGCTCCGCTCTGCTCTCCTCATTCATGCAAGCTCTCCCCCGCTTCGTTAAACCTGACTCTCGCTACAGCAATGGTTACATTACCGCTTTTTTTCTTCTTGAGCACAAGATCGCGGGCACCTGAGGACAGCAGGGCTGCCGGCTCGCAGACGCCGTAAGCTCCAGTCGCCTTAAAGACCGTCTCCGAAGGCTGCTCCAGCACGACCGTATTCAGCTGCTCCGGCGAATATAAGGCCAACTTCCAGCCGTATTTTGCACATAAGGCTACCAGACCAGCTTCATCCCCTTTGATCCCTGCGGTGGCAACATTGCGGACACTAAGAAGCGAAAGCCCCAGCTCCACCAGTGTATCCTGCACCACCGTTTCAAGCTCCTCCTGCGAGGTGCCACGGTTGCAGCCGAGCCCAAGCACAAGGCTGCGCGAACGGTAGACTACGGCCCGCTCGCCCAGTGCCGCCGACTCCGGCCCGGTCAATAGCCGGTCCGTGACCACGATCGCCGCGCTGAACGGTGCTTCCTGCAGCTCTGCCATGCTTCCGCAGAGGCGGACATGGGCAGGCAGAACCGCTCCCGGCGGCAGCCAGCTGCGTTCGCCGCTCTCCTGCAGGAAGGCCACCGCCTCCCCGTTGACCAGGGCGGCACTGACCGTTTTCATCGGCGCGAAGTGGTCTGCGCGCCAGCCGAACTCTGCACCGAGCAGATCCACGGCGAAGATGCCCTGCACATCCGAGGCGGTAGTGATCACCGGATGGCTGTCCAGCAGCTGCGCGATCTGCAGCGTCAGCCTGTTGGCCCCGCCCAGATGCCCGGAGAGCATGCTGATGACATGCTCTCCGCTTTCGTCAATAACGATGACGGCGGGGTCGGTTCTTTTATCCGTCAGCAGAGGAGCTATCAGCCTGACCGCCGCCCCCAGCGAAAAGAATAGAATAATCCCTTCGTACTGCCGGAACAGCTTCGGAAGCAGCTCTCTGACCGGCTCCGCGAACACCTGGAGGGCGCTTGAAGTCTCCTGCAAGTCTCCGCTGTACTTGGCATAACCATACACCTCCGTATCCGCAAGCAGCGCTCCCAGCTTCAGCGCCAGACGGATGCCGTTTGTGGTAATAGCAACCGCCGCATACCGGCTAGCCATCGGATTCGGCTCCTTCCCGGCAGCCGTGGGTAAACGTCTTGTCGTACAGCTTGGAACGGTGCTGATCACGATCAGTAAGCGCCGGATCAAGCGCCCAGCCGGCGAGGATCATCGCATGCATGGTAATGCCCGCATCCCGCAGATCATCTGCAAGACGGGACACCGTTGTCCGCAGAATCTGCTGGTCCGGCCAGGTCGCCCGCTTCACAACAGCCACAGGCGTGTCCGGACTCCACCCGGCAGCGAGAAACTCTGCAGACACATGTCCCGCCAGTGAAGCGCTGAGGAACAGGGCTACGGTGCAGTGATGCGAAGCCAGCTGCCGCAGCTGCTCCCGCTCCGGCACCGGCGTCCGCCCTTCGGCACGGGTCAGAATCACCGTCTGCGTCAGGTCCGGTACCGTCAGCTCGGCGCCCAGCGCCGCCGCGGAAGCAAATACAGAGCTGACCCCCGGTACGATCTCATAGCTGACACCGCACAGCTTCAGCAGCGACATCTGCTCCAGAATCGCCCCGTACATGGAAGGGTCGCCAGTATGGACGCGGGCTACGCTCTTCCCCTTCTTTACCGCCGCTGCCATGATCTCTACCTGCTGCTCGAGATCCATTCCCGAGCTCTGCAGCACCTCGGCTCCCGGCTTGGCGCCGGCAATGAGCTCCCCGCTAACCAATGAATCTGCGTAGAGCACCACATCCGCGGAACGCAGGATCCGGCTGCCTTTTACCGTAATCAGTTCGGGATCACCCGGGCCGGCTCCTACAATATAAACCTTTGGCTCCAAGCTCGACTTCGTCATTTGCTCACCACCATAAGACTCAGATATTCCAGCTCATGACCACGCAGCTCGCGTGCATCCCGCCACACCGTTTCATACGGGGAGGTCACCTTGGTGACTACAGATGCTTTTCCTTCAAGGCCCAGCTCGTCCAGCACATCCAGCACCAGGTCCAGTACCTTCGCCACCTTTAAAAACACTACTGTATCATGATGCAGCAACGCCTCCTTGAGCGCCTCGCGGTCGTCCGTAGCCGGAATAATCCCCACCCGCTGATTGCCGTCGGCAAGCGGCTGTTCCAGCGCCGCAGCGGCCCCCAGCACCGACGAAATCCCCGGAATTGAAACAACCGGTACACCTGGATGCTGCTCCTGCATCAGCCGGGCCAGATGAATGAAGGTGCTGTACAGATTCGGATCGCCCTCCGTCACAAAAGCAACATCCCGGCCCAGCTTCAGCTCGTTCCAGCACAGCTCTGCCGTACGGTTCCAGCCGCCGGCCAGGAGATCCGGGTCTTTGGTCATCGGGAACACCAGGCCCAGCATAACCTTTTCGTCTGCATTGACATGCAGCTCTACAATCTCGTGGGCATAGGATTTCCCGCCCTTTTTGGTAGCCGGGTAGGCAATCACCGGACATTCCTTCAGCAAACGGCAGGCCTTCAGTGTAATCAGCTCAGGATCACCTGGACCCACGCCCACACCGTACAAGGTGCCGGTCCTGTTATCCATTTCTTGTGTTGTCATCTGCGCTTCCCTCCTATGTACTGCTAAGTAAGTGCTGCATCCTAATCTTTTGCGTTATTGCAGTCCTGCCTGTGGCCGCTTACCACGTAAACGGGGTTCATCCCCTCAAACCGGGTCATGCCGAGAATCGGCTTCCCCCGGGAAGCTTGAATCTGCGTCACTTCGACAGCCATTCCTTCAAGCTTCAGCGACTCCATACTGGAATAGAGCGTCTCAATCGTTATCGCTCCGATAACAAGCCGCCCTCCGGGCCGCAGCCGCTGAGCACAGAGGAAAATAATCTCCTTCAGGTTGCCTCCGCTGCCGCCGATAAACACCGCATCCGGGTCCGGCAGCCGGTTCAGGCCAAGGGGTGCTGTGTCATGGATGATCTCAAAATCAGCGCGGAATTTACGGCGGTTGGCTTCCATGTTGGGCAGGTTCTCCGCACTTTTTTCAAGGGCGTACACCTTGCCGAGGCGGGCAATCCGCGCGCACTCCGCCGCCACTGCCCCCGATCCGGAACCGATATCCCAGACCACTGCGTCCTCGGATAAATTCAGCTCTGACAGGACAAAGGCCCGCACCTCGCGCTTCGTGATCAGGCCTTTCTCCGGACGCCGCTGCTGGAAGGTTTCGTCGGGATAGGCAAATCCCCGCCGCACTTCACGGACGGCCTCCGTCTTGCGCCGCAGGATCACCACGTTCAGCGGAGCAAAGCTCCCTTTTCCCAGCTCATCCAGCTCCCAGAACCGGCAGACCTCCTCTTCCCCGCCCAGCCGCTCGCAGACAAATGCCTCATATTCCGTCATTCCAAACTCGCATAAATAGGCTCCTATGACTGCAGGGCTGTTGACCTCATCGGTCAGCAAAGCGATTTTGCGCTTACCGTCGATCCGCTGGGCCAGCCCCCGTATCGGACGGCCGTGCAGACTGACCAATTCCGCATCCTGCCAGCTGTCCCCGAGACGGGCAAACGCAAGCTGCACACTGCTGTAATGCGGAATCACCTCGACATGCTCCGGGCCGAATCTGCGGACCAGATACCCGGCAATGCCAAAAAACAGCGGGTCTCCCGAAGCCAGCACCACGGCACGGCGCTCTTTCCATACTTCCTCCAGTTTGTCTGCAAAGGCCTTCAGGCCGTTCTTCAGCACAATTTTTTCCCCTTGGTAGGTGTTAAAAAAAGATAACTGCCTCTCCCCTCCGAGCAGCACTTCGCTTCTATGCACCTTGCTCAGGCTATCCGGGGTCAAGCCTCCGGCTCCGTCCTCACCGATACCAATAATATATATAATGTCAGCCACGGATCTCCGTCCTTCCCAGCACCCGGCCCTTCATGGTGATCAGCACCATCTCCACCGTCATGCCGCCATGCACATGCTCCAGACAATGCCTGCAGGCATGCAGGCACAGCTGCTCAAAAAAAACGCCATTCCCGGCCTCCGTCATGTAGTCCACAACCTGTGAGGCTGTATTGGCTCCGGCAATCTCCGCTACCTGTCCGCAATCTGCCCCCGACTCCGCTGCTATCCTGGCCAGAAAACTGAAGTCGACCGGAGCATGTTTGGAATGAATCAGCATGGCGCCCTGCGCGACCTTCGAATACTTGCCTGCCATTCCTACCAGCGTAACTTTGCGGATTCCCAAGGCCTTGGCATGTTCCAGCGAGTAGCCGACATATTCCCCCATCTGGATAAAAGCTTCCTCCGGAAGCGCTTCGAACATCGCCATAGCATATTTCTCACTGCTGCCGCCGGTGGTCAAAATAATCTGTTGGTTTCCCATTGCCGCAGCGACTGAAATCGCCTGCACCACGCTCGCCTTATAGGCTTCGGTGGAGAACGGCGTTACCACGCCGCGCGTGCCCAGGATGGAAATGCCGCCGAGGATGCCAAGCCGGGGATTTAACGTTTTCAGTGCAATGGCTTCGCCTTCCGGCACACTGATGACCACCCGCAGCCCCCGGGCGGCGCCATGCTCCTCAAGCACCTCGGATACCTCCTCCAGGATCATGCGCCGGGGCACCGGATTAATCGCTGCTTCCCCAACCGGCACCGGCAATCCCGGCTTGGTCACTCTCCCCACACCTTTGCCGCCATCAATCTCTACGCCAGGTATATCGCTCCAGCTTACAGCTGCCTCAATCCTGGCCCGATGTGTCGCATCCGGGTCATCTCCGGCATCCTTTACGGTTGCACAGAATGCCGAGTCCATGCCGCTGCGACCGCCCCCCGTCAGCTCGAACGTATGCCGGAAACCGGCGGGCAAACCAATCTCCACACGCTGAGGAACTTCGCCCGTAATCAGCAGAAGTGCTGCGCCTTTGGCGGCTGCGGCAGCACAGGCACCCGTCGTGTAGCCCCGGCGCAGTGCCGCCGGGGGGTCACCATCCCCCAAATCCGCGCTGGGCTTACGGCCCTGCAAATCAAGTGACTCCTGTTGTCCCATGAGCTGAATGCCCCCCTTTCTCTGCTGTTTTAGCGTATTTTCCCCACCGCTCTACTATCCCTGTTTCTGTGATTCTGCCGCTTGACGGACGGCCAGCAGGCTGAGTGCGTTGACTGCTGCAACCACAACCGTACTTCCGCCCTTGCGTCCGATGTTAGTGATATAAGGAATATCCAGCTTGCGCAGCTCATCCTTCGACTCGGCAGCAGATACAAAACCGACCGGCATGCCGATCACGAGTCCCGGTTGTGCAGCACCTTCTTTGATCAGACGGATCAATTCCAGCAGCGCCGTTGGTGCATTGCCAATCACATAGATCCCGCCAGGCGCTTCGGCGCAGGCTTTGCGGGTTGCGAGGATGGCGCGGGTTGTCCCTTCCGCCTTGGCAGCCTCAATCACATCCGGATCAGAGATATGTACCCGGACCTCGCCGCCGTATTTGTGAATCCGCTCCTTGGCAATCCCGGCTTCCACCATACGCACATCTGCGATAATCGGCTTCCCTTCCAAAATAGCGGAAATTCCCGCCTCCATCGCCCGGGGATGAAACACCAGACTCCGTCCTAGTTCAAAATCGGCAGAAGCATGAATAATCCGCTGCACAACCGGGTACTGTAGAGGGCTAAATTCATGCTCCCCCAGCTCCCGGGTAATCATCTGAAAGCTCAGGCTTTCTATTTCCTGCGGCTGCACCGTAAGCGGCTTAAAATCCGTGCCAAACTCCATAGCTATCCCTCATTTCTTAATACAAGCTGTAACCGCGGAGACCATCTCTTCAAAAGACTGATACACCCGGCTGCTATCTCCAAAGACCGTTTCGGGGCGGGCAATCAAAATGACGCAGATTCCCATATCGAGCGCCGCATAAACCTTCTCATCGAGGGAACCTTCGGCGCCGCTCTCTTTTGTAACCATTACTTGTGTACCGTACTGTCTGTACAATGCTTCGTTCAGTTCCCGTGAAAAGGGTCCCTGCAGCGCAATGATGTTGCGCTGCTCTATCCCAAGGGAGAGGCATTTCTGTATATTTTCCAGACAGGGCAGCAGTCTTACTGTCAGCCGGATCGCAGAATCACCCAGCAGCTGTTCTGTAAAAATCTCTAAAGTTTTGCCGCCGGTAGTCAGCATAATAGAGCCTCCCAGCTGCTTGGCCCTGCGTGCAGCCTCTTCATAGGAATGCACAACAATCAATCGTGGATGCTTGTCATAACTGACGCTGCGCCGCTCATACCGCAGATAGGGCAGTCCTAGCGCAGCAGCAGCTCCCATCGCATGGGCATGCGCCTCCTGTGCAAAGGGATGGCTTGCATCGATGATGGCGCTGCAGCCGTTCTCCCGCAGACAGGCGATCATTCCTTGTTGATCCAGCCTTCCGACTCTGGCCGGAATGCCTGCTGCTTCAAGGCGTTCCGCACCGCTTGCCGTCACGACGGACGCCAGCAGCCTAAGCCCTTCACGAGTCAGGGTCAGCGCCAATTCACGGGCATCACTGGTTCCACACAGCATAAATATCATCGCGGTCAGCGCGCCTTTGGAGCCGTTGCCGGGTGCAGCACATCCCGTGAAACATCAGACGGGGTCAGGGTATCCGCCGCCTCTCCAGCCGCAGTTGCAGGTACACCTACTGTTGTCTCATGGTTGTGGACATGATGATCTTGTGCGTGATCTTGTGCGTGATCGTGATGTCCGCCATGATGCCCGTGACCGCATTCGTGCCCGTGACCACATCCATGACCTTCTCCCCCATGGGAGCCATGATTATGCCCCTCTTCACAGTGATGGTGGTGATGGTGGTGATGAATGGATGCTTCATCGCGGTATTTGCAATTGTCGCAGTTGGCTGCGGTCCGGCCTGCTATAGTCTCATCAATCCGATCCAGCAGCATAGCGGACAGCAGCGGGTGTGAGCCTAGATAGCTCCCTGCCTCTACTTCAATCTCCGGATGAGCTTCGGCAAAATCGTTCACCGTTTCGCTGAACTGCTTCATCAGCACCCCAGTGAACAATAAATACGGCAGCACGATGATTTTACGTGCGCCAAGTGCCAGGCACCGTTCCAACCCTGCGTTCAGCGAAGGCTTGGCCATGGCAATAAAGCAGGCCTCGACGCTTTTATAGGAAGTTCTTTCCCAGAGCATCCGTGTAAGTTTACAGAGGTCACTGTTCGCATCCGGGTCACTTCCTCCCCGGCCCATGATCAGCACAATGGTGTCTTCATCTGGTACATTGACCTCTTCCTCTGACAGTACAGCCGCCGTCTCCCGCCGTGCAGATGCCTGAATCGGCCGCGACAACGGCATAGCCCCGGCGATGCGGTCCATCAGAATGTCTACCGCTCTCTCCTGCACACCAATCGGTCGGCCATAGATAAATTCCACACCCGGATATATCAGCTTTGCCTGATCCAGAGCCATCGGAATATCCAGCTTGGAATGTCCCGCCGCGAACAAAATAATCGGCACCACATAGACCTTGCCGGCTCCTCCACGCACACATTGATCTATCCCTTCGGAAATGGATGGGGCCGACAACTCGATAAAGCAGGTTTCAATCGTAAGCTCCGGCCTCCGTGCAGCCAGCAAGCTGGTGAAACTCCGCAGCTCCTCATTCCCCTCTTCCACACGGCTGCCATGTCCTACTAACAGCACAGCCGTTCTCCGGCGGGCACTTTCCGGGTTCTGCAGATGCTTGTGTTCAGCATGCAGTATGCTCTTCGAACTTGTGAAGTTCACAGCAATTCCCCGGCCCATCCGTTCAAAAAAAGTATAAAACCGCTCATTCGGATAGCCTTGCGCACAGTATTGTTCCACAACCGCTGTTACAGCGGCTATCGCTTCCTCTTCGTTCATTCCCTCACGGACCCGTGTGCCCGCATGTGCGGCACGTCCGGATTTTTTGCCGCCAAGGTACAGTTCAAAGCTTCCTTTGGAATAGATAAGGCCGATATCCTCCAGCACCGCTGAGTTGCACGCCATCCCGCAGCCAGTTACGCTGATCTGCAGTTCTCTAGGCGTAGACCGGCCGTTCAGCTGTTGAAATAACCGTTCTGCCGCTGCCCGGGCACCTTCTTTTCTCAAGTCACAAAAGCCACAGGTTTTCACCTTCACGTAGTCGCCCGGAGGCGATTCGTTTAGCCCTACCGCTGCGGGCTCATTGACTTCCGGTGGATACCCGCCGTTCAGCACCGCTCCCGCGTTCACTGCATCCGTTTCACGTTCTGCTTGCACTTTCAGTACCGGACCAGCCAAGGTCTGCCCAGTAGTGGAAGCTTCACCGCCTGCCAGTGCCGCCGCCAGCGACCAAGGCTCCGCTGAGGTCCGCAGCCGTTCATGCGGCTTCAATACCTGCGTATCTGCGCCTAGGCTATACTTGCGCCCGTAGCCGCGCGGTGTAACCAGGAGGCCTTCATAGACTATTGTGGCGGAATTCCCAACGATCACCGTCGAGAGCATGCCGATCTCATGATTCAGCATATCCTGAAGCGTAGTGACGATGGTCTGCTGCCGGTCACGGTAGGCACTTTTTACGATCCCGACCGGAGTGGCAGGATCCCGGTAGCGGAGCAGAATCTGGCGGGCCTCTTCAATCTGGCGTGTACGCTTCCCGCTGCGCGGATTGTAAAAGGCAATTACGAAGTCCGCGGCTCCCGCCGCTTCTACACGTGCCGCAATGCTCTCCCAAGGCGTAAGATGGTCACTCAGGCTGATCGTGCAGGAATCGTGCATAATCGGTGCCCCTAGCAGTGAGGAGCAGGATTGAATGGCCGATATCCCTGGAATCACTTCGACCTTTACACCAGTGTCGGGGGTCCAGCCCCGTTCGATCAGCACTTCGTAGACCAGCCCCGCCATTCCATATACACCCGCGTCTCCGCTGGAGATGACCGCAATGGTCTGCCCGGCTTCGGCCCGGCGAACCGCTTCCTGGGCCCGGCTGACCTCCTCGGTCATGCCTGTACCGACAACTTCCTGATGGCGCAGCAGTGGCCGGATCAAGTCCACATAAGTGCTGTAGCCGATCACGGCCTCACTTTCTTCCAGCACCGTTAAAGCGCGGCCCGTAATATGCTCCATAGCACCAGGCCCAAAGCCGATAATCAGCAGCTTTCCTAGCTTGTTCATTCTTGTTCCCCCGTTCGTGTGTAATGCTGTTCAACTGCTTCCTCTATGGCCTGCATCAGCGCATTAACCCGCACCGTAGTTCCTAACCAACTGGCTAGTCTGACACTACCCGCCCATCCTTTCACCCAGCAGACTGCCAAGCAGCGCCTTGAAATCCCCGGCATTCCGGGGAGCCGTGACTCCTTGCGTTACGTGTAGGGGCAGACTGTGCCACAGCTCAGCCAGCAGCGGGAGCTCCAGGCCAATCGCCTGCAGCGTCTCCGGCCCCGCAAAAATATCATCCGGCGTTCCGGCGGCCCGGCAGGAGCCATGATCGAGCACGATGATCCAGTCCGCCCAGCGGTAAGCCAGATTCATATCATGCGTGGCCATAACCACAGTTGTGCCCTTACGGTGTATACTGTCCAGGCCATCTAGAAGCTGTGCCTCGGACAGCGGGTCCAGGTAAGACGTTGGCTCGTCGAGTAAGATCAGCTCCGGTTCCATCGCTATTACGCCTGCAAGCGCTGTGCGCTTTTTCTGGCCCAGGCTGAGCTGATGGATGGGTTTATCCTTTAGAGCAGTAAGGTTCAATTGCTCCAGAACGGCAGCACAACGTGATGCAATTTCCTTCTCATCCATACCGGTGCCCCGCAGCCCGAAGGAGATATCCTCCATTGGCGTGCTCAAGATCAGCTGCTGCTCAGGGTCCTGAAAGACCAGACCGACTCTGCGGCGCAGGGCGGCCAGTTCTTTTTTGGCGTAAGATACAGGCAGTCCCGCCTGCAGCAGCGTACCCTTTTGCGGCCGCAGCAGGCCTACCGCATGGAGAAATAACGTTGATTTACCGGAACCGTTATGTCCAAGCAAGGCTGTTTTACAGCCCTTTGGGACGGCCACGGTCAACCCGCGGAGTGCAGGCTCCATCGTGTCCGGATAATGAAATACAACATCTTCAAAGGCCAAACTGTAATCTATGTTCATGTGGCTCCTCTTCTCCAGGCGGCTTCACTTCATGGATCATCATCTTTCGCATCAAGCCCATAGCAGCCACAGTTGTGCAGCCACCAGGAGCGCGATTCCGGCATAGGCTTCAAAGGCAAACCTTCGCGGCACTGTGCGCTTCACATAGGGCGGTAAAAGAATCTCCCCGGTAAATCCCCGGGTTGCCAGCCCCTGCGACAGCCCATAGTACCGGTGCATGGTGTTTGCGAACAGTGAAGCTGCCATACTTGTAGCCTCCTGCAGCTTCGACCAGAAGCCCCTTTGACCGCCGCGCAGGCGCCTGGCCAGAAGCAGCCCATGGGCTGTGTCATCCAGCAGGAACAGGAAGCGGTACATAATCAGCATCAGTTCCAGCACAATCTGCGGCATCCGCAGCCGGCGGAGCACCTGCAGCAGCTCGCCAAACGGTGTCGTCAGTATAATGAACAGGCAGCAGGCCAGGCAGGCTGACACCCGGGCCAGCAGCAGCACAGCCCGCATTCCCCCTGCCGGGGTCATGTACAGAACCAGGGACATGCCTGGAATCTGCAGATGCCAAGAAGCCTCTCCGGCAGCCGGATGGCCGAACTCCACCAGCAATGCCGGCAGGCTGAGGCCGAAGAACAACAACGCTGTCCCGACAAGAAGGCCATAAGCGCGCGGGGGGATTTTGGCGTAGAGAAGACACCACCGCATCATCCAGAGTGCAATAAGCATCTGAAGCGCCGGATGCAGCACATAAGCGAGTATGAACATAACTGCCGCAAAAAGGCTCTTCCACATCGGGGACTGCTGCCTCAGGGCATTGTTGCAGGATAACGCATCCATTCTTCTAATCATTCAGCTTCTGCCGGTTCTGCTGGTTCTGCCGGTCCTGTCTTCCCCTCAAGAGACCCAGCGTATAGCCGATCACTCCTGCACCAAGGGCTGCCTGCAGCGCGAACAGCATGCTCTCCGTCTCACCCGGCAGCTCAGCCAGCGGTTTGAACCAGGGCTTGTATGTGGGATCAATCTCCGTGATTGCACTCTCGGCCGCGTCATCGGCTCCGCCGAAATCCCCGTTCACGAGCAGAAGCGGCAGGACCACCAGCAGAATCACTGCGAGCAGCATCAACAGGTTTCTCCATTTGTTCTTCACCGTTCGCCGCCTCCCCCGGCTGCACGTTTGAGCAGTGACAGCTCCTGCGGACTGTAAGCCTTCAGCCAGTTCCAGAGCAGCACGGTCAAGAGTCCTTCGCTGACTGCCAGCGGAATCTGGGTCACGGCAAATATACCGCCAAATTTAGCAAAGGAAGCCAGCACGCCGCCATCTGCCGACGGAAAAGCCACCGCAAGCTGAAAGGAAGTGACGACATAAGTCATCAGATCCGCTACCGCAGCCGCACAGAACACCGCCAGCTTTTCCCGGCCATTCAGTTTCATGATCAGCCTATAGGCCGCATAACCGGCAAAAGGTCCGGCCACCGCCATGGAGAAGGCGTTCGCGCCAAGTGTAGTAATTCCGCCGTGCGCCAGCAGCAGTGCCTGGAACAACAGCACAACCGATCCGATCACACTCATCGGCAGCGGCCCCAGCATCACAGCGCCAAGTCCCGTCCCTGTAGGATGGGAGCTGCTTCCGGTTACCGACGGCATTTTGAGGGCGGACAGCACAAATGTGAAGGCACCCGACAGACCCATCAGCAGCTTCAGCTCGGGATTGTCCCGGGTAATTCGGGTAAGCTTACGGACTCCAAGCAAAAAGAATGGCAGAAAGGCCACCCACCAGAACAACGCCCATTCTACCGGTAAAAATCCCTCCATAATGTGCATCGCTTCAGCTGTGCCCGGTTCATTCAGCAACAAATAAACGGCAAATACACAGACCAGCGCTGCAAAGCGCCAAAAACTGCGTTTATCCATTCTTAAACCTCCATCCTTAATTCTGATAAGCATGAGACATGTACATTCTTACCTTTCAAACCAAAAACTCCCGCCCTGAGGGGGTGGGAGTTATATGTACGTGTTCAGATCACAAAGAGAAGGCTGCTCCGCCGCCAAAACAAGCAGCGCACCCCCATCTGATCATCCGTTCGTACACCGCTCCTATCCGCGTAGAGTCGTGTGTGCGCAAACAAGGTAGGTCTCCTGGCTCGGGATCACAGCATGGCTTTCGTCTTCCCCGGAGCTATCACCGAGTGACCTTTTGAAAGCCGGCTCTTCCTTACAGTGGCGGGACCGCTCGGGAGTTGCACCCGATTCCCTGTTATCCCTTGATATACAATCAAAGGCACCTTGTTTCGTCGCTGATTCATCCTGTACATCATAGCGGACATCGCTCATACATGTCTGTGATAAAAGTGCAGCCGCAGGAAGCTTGTAAGAATGCCACTTGAGTAATATAATTATTAACTATAATCCTGAATCGGAGGCCTTTCATGAAACTTGATCTTACTGAAGAATCCCTGCCGGTGTACGAAGCATTATCCAGCTCTGTACGCCTGCATATGCTCCGTCTGCTCGCCGTTCAGCCCATGAATGTCAAGGAATTAGCCGGATCGGTCAAACTCAGCAGTGCGATCATGACTATGCATGTGCGTAAGCTGGAAGCCGCCGGGCTGATCCGCACCCATATGGCTCCCGGACGGAGCGGCCTGCAGAAGATCTGCACGATTGACGTGGACCATGCTGAGATTCTGTTCCCGGGCCAAGACAAAATAGAGCGTAAATGCCACCGGAAAGAGATTCCAGTCGGGCATTATTCCAATTTCCAGATCGAACCAACCTGCGGACTGGCTACCACTGAGCAAATCATCGGCAACTTTGACGATCCGCGTTATTTCTGGGATCTGGAGCGGATGAATGCCGGTATTCTCTGGTTTGGCAAGGGGTATGTCGAATATAAAATCCCCAACTTTCTACTGTCCAGCCAGCAGCCCGAGGAACTGGTTATAACGATGGAGATTGCCTCAGAAGCGCCGTCCATCAATAACAATTGGCCTTCGGACATCACCTTCACCCTGAACGGGCACAAACTTGGCTTTTGGACCAGTCCCGGCGATTACGGAGACAGACAGGGCAAATATACACCCTCCTGGTGGCCTGCACTCACCAATCAATATGGATTGCTCAAGCAGCTGAGGGTTACGCCCAAGGGCACTTTTATGGATGGTCATAAACTGTCTGAGGTTACGCTTGACCAGGTGGGCATTCGCAGCAAACAATGGACGTTCATGCTTTCAGTGGAAGAAGACGCCGAGCATATCGGGGGCCTTACCCTGTTCGGCAAAGGGTTTGGCAATTATAACGAAGACATGCTGGTTGATCTATACTATACAGATATGCCGGATAGCAGTGAGGCGGCTGGATCTGCTTAAGCCTGCTTATACGTGAGTGAACAAAAATAAGAACCCCCGAGTTCCACAGTTTACCAAACTGGTGGAATTCGGGGGTTTTGGGTTCAGTCATATTCATGCAATGCTGTATTCTAGACTGCCTGGCCTGACGACTTCTGTACGCGCCTATTCGTTAACAGGCTGCCATAGACCGCCGCCGGGAAGCGGACAACCGCGCGCTTTCAGCCGGGCCACAACCGGTATGATGCAGCCGCAGGCCGTGCAGGTTACGCCATCCTGCTGTTTGGGGCAGGTCCTGCAGATGGCGACCCGCTCCGTATATACCTGATCTGAAGCGGTGTTGCCTTCATTGAACATCGATGACGCCAGTATACGGGCGATCTGCGCTTCTGTTACTTTATAATCGTCCCGGCAGCCTTTGCAGGCAGAGGTTGTGGCCATAACAGTACTCCTTTTATGCGTTCGGTGTAATTTCCAGTACCGTTACCGACATCGCCGGCAGTTCCACAGTAAGCGTATCTCCTTCCAGCTTGAAGGCAGTGAACGGCTGCGGAGCAACCGCTTCCGGCTCACTGAACGAGTTATGGGCATCGATGGTTGCCCCGGCAAGCGTTGTACCGTTAATCTGCACCGCTTTACCGGCAAGTCCGCGCAGCTCCAGCGGAAGCACCGCTGCGGATGCATGATTCAGGTTGCACAGGCTGACATGAATGACACCTTCAGCTGTTACCGATGCCGAAGCGGATACTTCCGGAATCTCCTTACCGTCATAGCTGTAAGAACCGCTGTCCAGCGTCAGATCAAGCAGTTCGGCGTCCTGATGCACCTTGTACATATTAAATACATGATAAGTCGGAGTCAGCAGCATTTTCTCGCCTTCGGTAAGAATAACGGCCTGCAGCACGTTAATCGTCTGGGCAATATTCGCCATCCGCACACGGTCGCTGTGCTTGTGGAAAATATTCAGTGTCAATCCGGCAACCAGCGCATCGCGGATCGAGTTCTGCTGATACAGGAAGCCCGGGTTCGTGCCCGGCTCCACATCATACCAGGTACCCCATTCATCGACGATCAGGCCGACTCTTTTCTCAGGATCGTATTTGTCCATAATCACGCTGTGGCGGGATACCAATTCTTCCATGTGCAGCGCCTTTTCCAGTGTTGTGAAATATTCCGAAGTTTCAAAGCCGGTAGCCGCACCCTTATGCTCCCAAGTTGCGCCGGGAACGGTATAGTAATGCAGCGTGATGGAGTCCATAAACTTGGCAGCTTCGCGCATCAACACTTCCATCCAGTAATAATCGTCCGAATTCGGCCCGCAAGCAATCCGGTGAATCTTGTTGTCCCCGTAGTTGCGGACGTAGGTCTGGAACTGCCGGTACAGATCAGCATAAAACTCAGGACGCATATTGCCTCCGCAGCCCCAGTTTTCATTGCCTACACCAAAATACTTGACAGCCCACGCTTCCTCGCGGCCATTCTTCGTGCGCAGCTCAGCCATCGGAGATACGCCGTTAAAGGTCAGGTATTCTACCCATTCGGACATTTCCTGTACCGTTCCACTGCCTACATTACCGTTGATATAAGGCTCGCACTCCAGCATAGCGCACAGCTCCATAAACTCATGCGTTCCAAAATGGTTGTTCTCCACCGTACCGCCCCAGTGAGTGTTGATCATCCGTTTGCGGCCTTCGCGTTCCCCAATGCCATCCTTCCAGTGATATTCATCGGCAAAACATCCGCCCGGCCAGCGCAGCACCGGCACCTGGATCTCCTTAAGCGCTTTCACCACATCATTGCGGATACCCTTGGTATTCGGAATCGGTGAATCCTCTCCTACCCAGATCCCCTCATAAATACACCGTCCCAAATGCTCGGAAAAATGTCCATAAATGTTCCGGTTAATCGTTCCCTTGCGGATATCCGTGTTAAGCACTGCACGCTGAGCCATTCCAATGCCGCCTCTCTAAGATTAATGTATTTGTTAATTATTTAATAAGTATATTAAGATTATAATAGCTTTGCTTCACATTCGTCAATAACAAAAAGCGCCTCCCTGCCGCTGGCGGCACAAGAAGCGCTATGTCTACAAATTAACTATTTGGGCAGTGGTTCGTCCTGCTGAATAGATGGAATGGAGTCTTAACCCAGATCCCCCAGCTCGATCTGCACAATGCCCCGTCCATCCTGTACCGTGCCGACTAAATGCATCAGGCTGCCGAACTCCAGCTCCTGAAATTTGCGGGCCGCGTTCTCGCGCTGCAGCTCCCACAGGCATTCTGCAAGTGTACAGACTACCGGCACATCGCAGCGAATTTCGGCCAACTCGCGCGAGAGATGGAGCATATCGAGATCAGCTTCGATTTTGGCGCGCACTCCTTTGGGCAGCAGATGGAGATTCTCGATCACGCCTTCCACGGTACCGTATTCCGTCAGCAACTTCAGTGCTGTCTTCTCCCCGATGCCGCGTACGCCGGGATAATTGTCACTGGTATCGCCCATGAAGCCCTTCAGATCAATCACCTGGGCAGGCGTTAGCCCTCTTTCTTCCAGGAGCTCCGCAGGATCGTACACTTTGTAGTTGGAGCGGCCTTTTTTCATAATCACGACCTTAACGCTGTCACTGACCAGCTGCAGCATATCATGATCTCCTGTCAAAATATAGACCTCGGACTCTCCGCTGTAGCAGGACGCAAGCGTGCCGATGCAATCATCCGCTTCATAGCCCACCAGGCCGATATTCGGCACACCCAGCTCAGCTACCACCTCTTTGACCAGATCGAACTGCGGGATCAGCTCCAGCGGCGCATCAATCCGGTTCGACTTGTAGCCGTCATATTTCTCGGTGCGGAAGGTCCCTTTGCCCATATCCCAGCAGCAGACGACGTGGGAAGGCTCAAACGTGCTAACCGCATCGAAGAAATACTGCAAAAATCCGTACACCGCATTCGTCGGCATTCCAGCCTTAGTCTTGCGGATATATCCTCCATAAGCGGTCGCATAAAAAGCCCGGAACAGCAGAGCCATTCCGTCGACGATCATTACCCGGCCCTTCGTTTCTGAACTCATGTGTAACCTCTCCTTGTATCTTCTTATTTTCGGTTGTAGAAGGAATCAGGCCTTGTTCCATGCAGCAGCGTACTGCTCTTCCTTGTAGCCCACGGTAACGTTAGTGCCGTCAGTGACAATCGGACGTTTGATCAGCATGCCATTGCTGGACAGCAGTTCCAGCTGCTCCGCTTCGCCGAGACTGGGCAGCTTATCCTTCAGTCCAAGATTCTTATACACTTCTCCGCTTGTATTAAAAAACTTCTTCAGTTCCAGCCCGCTGCCCGCCACCAGCACGCGCAGTTCAGCCACAGTGGGCGGCTGCTCGGCTATATGCTGCAGCTCCAGTTCATGGCCGGCTTCCCTAAGCCATTTTACGGCACTGCGGCAGGTGCTGCATTTAGGATATTGATAGACTTTTAAGTGACTCATCAGCTGCTCCTTCGGTGTACATTGAAAATTTCAAACCTTTTCCCGTATAGCTCGCTTGAGGTGAAATCAAAGGCACTTTTACCTCTCATTTCCCCACAGAGCCGTTGGCTACTCCCCGGCCGCATCCCGCTGCAGCCTCTCCTGCAGCAGCGCCAGATCGGGTGGCAGCGGTGCTTCAAAAACCAGCTCCGTGCGCAGCACAGGATGCTGGAAGGACAGTCGAACCGCGTGCAACGCCTGGCGCAGAATGGAGGCGTCCAGCTCCATTATACGTTTCAATTGCGCGCGCTCTGCACCATCCAGCTCCACTACACGCTCCAGTTGCGCTTGCTCCTCCGCAATCTGCGCCTGAGGCACCCCGGCGGGCACTCCCGCCTTGGCGTATAGCGGGTGACGGTACATGCCGTCACCGATCAGCGGGCAGCCGATGGAGCCCATATGCACCCGGATCTGGTGGGTGCGGCCGCTCTCCAGCTTCAGCTCGACCTTGGCCGCGCCGGGGTACACCTCCTTGACCTCGTAGCGGGTCAAGGAGGGATAACCCTCCGGCGTTACGATCCGCCGGTGCGGCTCCGCCGGATCGCGGTCGATCGGGCCGTCGATATCGCCGCTTGGCGCAGCAGGAACACCATGCACCCAGGCGTTGTAGCGCTTGTCCACCGTTCCGGCAATCATCTGCTCGGAAATATGCTGGTGGCTGTATGGATTCTTGGCAATGACTAGCACACCCGACGTCTCCTGATCCAGCCGGTGAACGGGACGAAATCGGAATTGCTCGCTCTTTTGCGCCCAATAATAGACGACTCCATTCGCAAGCGTATCGGTATAATGCCCGTGGGTAGGATGCACAATGATTCCCGCCGCCTTGTTGACGATCAGCAGATGCTCATCCTCATACAGGATCTCAAAAGGAATCGGCTGCGGCAAAATATCCTCCGAAGTCTCCTGTTCCATGCGGATCTCCACAGTATCGCCAGCGGCTACCTTCACGCTGATATAGACCCGTTCCCCGTTCAGCATAATGCCCTGGTCCGTCATTTTGAGCCGGGACAGCAGCTTGCGGGAGACATCCATCCGATTCTGCAGAATGGTCTTAAGCAGCCAGCCGTCCTCAGACGGCGGCACTTGATATGAAATGGGTGAATAATAGCTCGTTGTCATGTTAATTGCGGAACACCTTTTTGCTGCGCACATACTCTACGTCTGCAATCCCGAGCCGTGTATTGGCCGTGCGGGCCAGCGCAAAAAAGTAATCCGACAGCCGGTTCAGATAGATCACTGCCTCCGGGTTGATATCCGCACTCCGTCCCAAGGTAACTGCGCGGCGCTCCGCGCGGCGGCATACCGTACGGCAGACATGCAGCACAGATGACAACTGGCTTCCTCCCGGCAGGATGAAGCGCTCCAGCACCGGATTTTCTGCCTGCAGTGCATCAATCCAGCCTTCAAGACGCTCAGCCATCTCACTTTTCACCTTATATTTGTTCTCACTAAGCTTCACAAAAGCCAAATCCGAGCCGCAGTCGAACAGCTCATGCTGAATCTCCAGCAGCTGCTCCCGCACATCTGTGAACTTCTCGTCCTCCATCAGACTGCGCGCCTGGCCGACAAAGCTGTTCAGCTCGTCAATCGTTCCGTAGGCCTCAACGCGTACATCGTCCTTGCCTACGCGGCCGCCAATGACTGATGTTTCCCCTTTGTCCCCCGTACGTGTATAGATCGCCATTCTTTGTCCCTCCTGCCTCTAAAGTCACATATTCTTAGTTTAAACGCTCCTATGTAGATAAGGCAAACAAAGTTCGGCATTTCTGACATGTAAATAACTCCCTGAACCAGGGTTATCCATTGAATGTTCTGCTACACTTACGGTTTTCTAAGCTTGCATCATGATCCTCATCCTCTTTCCTGTACAGCACAGTCAGTAGCGTGTGCACATTCGTATGAAATCATTGTATGCCTAAAGCCTGACCCCGACATCGGAATGACGCCCGCTCCTGCCCTCCGTCTACGGACGTAGAAGAATATCACCGTCTGTGCCAGTCTATCCTCAACAAAAAAGGGACCCGGAGGTCCCCAGTCAAAGAACATTCGCAGCTTCAGCGTCTGCGGAAATGTCCTCTCATGTATTCATTAATTTTCAGGTCCAGCAGGCTGCTGATTTCGATCACATTAGCCGAAGTGAACGAATTCTCCTGTGCAAAAAGCTGTTCCATTCTGCTGCGGAGAATACGGATTTCATCTTCCAAAGAGAGTCTGTGTGCGTTAACATCACCCTTGGGGGGCCTTTTCCCGCTTCCGGTCAAACATTCCCCGCCATAGGAAGGCAAGTAATAATCGGCGCTGAGCACAATCATCCCTCCTAAATGTATGATTCAGAAAAGAAAATCCATGTAAGTACTAACACAGGTGTTTCTTGTCCTCAGAGTAAAATAATACCATACAATAAAGAGATCCGCTATAGTCCGATTATCTTCATCTTTGTTGCCTCATTACAGATGTTCACGTTCCAGTTGTGAGACAAATGCCCCTATCCGTTCTACAGCCTCGTTCAGCTGGGAGACAGAAGTGGCGTAGGAGCAGCGGAGATACCCTTCGCCCCCAAGTCCAAAGACGCTGCCGGGAACCGCGGCTACCTTATACTCCAGCAGCAGCCGCTGGGCAAACTCGTCGGAAGTGAGTCCAGTGCGGCGTATGCTCGGAAATGCGTAAAATGCGCCTTGCGGCTCATGGCATTCCAGTCCGGCATCACGCAAGCCCTTGACAATCAGGCGGCGGCGCTGGTTATAGGAGTCGGTCATCCGGTCCTTCTCTTCCATACCGTTGGTTAATGCCTCCAGCGCAGCCACCTGACCCATCGAAGGCGCACACATGACGGTGTATTGATGGATTTTCAGCATCGCGGAGATTAAGTCCGGATGTCCGCAAGCATAGCCCATTCGCCAGCCGGTCATAGCAAATGCCTTGGAGAAGCCGCTAACCAAAATCGTCCGGTCAATCATCCCCGGCAGCGAAGCGAAGCTGACATGATTGCTGCCGTAAGTGAGTTCCGCATAGATTTCATCGGAGATCACGATGAGATCATGCTTTTCCACAACTTTGGCAATCGGCTCCCAGTCCTCACGGCTCATAATCGCACCCGTCGGGTTGCTGGGATAACAGAGAATCAGAATTTTGGAGCGCGGGGTAATCTTGGCTTCCAGCCCCTCTGCGGTAAGCTTGAAGTTGTTCTCCCCGAACGTTTCAATGCCGACAGGAATCCCGCCGCCAATCGCGGTAATCGGAGAATAGGAAATATAACAAGGCTCAGGAATAAGAATCTCATCTCCGGGCGAGATCAACGCGCGCAGGGCCAGATCAATGGCTTCACTGCCGCCCACTGTGGCGATAATCTGATTGGCCGGATTATAATCAACGTCAAAACGGTTGTGCAAATACTCGGCGATGCCTTCCCGAAGCTCCGGCATACCCGCGTTCGAGGTATAGCCCGTAAAACCTCTCTCCAGCGAATATACGCATGCTTCTCTAACATGCCATGGCGTCTTAAAGTCCGGCTCCCCGACCCCAAGTGAAATAATATCTTTGCTGCCTGCCGCCAGATCAAAAAACTTGCGGATGCCCGAAGGCTGAATCTGCTGGACCAGCGGCGCCAAATAGGAACTCATTGATTTGCCTGTATCTCCGGTATGCTGACTGTTATTCGTGATCATAGATGATTACTTCCTTTACGGAGATATCATGAGACGGTTGTCTTCCTCATGCTCTTCAAAGATGATACCGTCCTGTTTGTATTTTTTGAGCGTGAAATTCGTTTTGGTCGAGAGCACCGCATCAATTGGGGACAGCTTCTCAGATACGAAATTGGCGACCTCCCGCAGATTCCGGCCTTCCACTTCTACTAAGAGATCATAGGCTCCCGACATGAGGTAGACCGATTTCACCTGGGGATACAGATATATCCGTTCAGCAATTCCCTCGAAGCCCCGGCCCCGTTCCGGGGTGATCTGGACTTCAATCAGCGCTGTGACCCGTTCATCGTCCACCTTATCCCAATTCACAACAGTGGCATATTTAACAATGACATGGTCTTTCTCCATTTGCTCAATCACTTGTTTGACGTCGTCTTCTTCCGCTCCCAGCAGCGTTGCCATCAGTGCTGTAGAGCTCCGCGCGTCCTCCTTGAGCAGTTCCAGCACTTTCCTCTTCAGTTCATTCATTTCCTTCATGCCTTCCCTCCTGCGAAAAGAGTTTAATACTAATATGACATGAAAATGGCACTTCTGCAAACAAAATAACCCCGCAGGAGCGGGGTTAACGGATTGCATGATCTGGAAAAGCTTTTCCCCCCCGAGATGCAGGAAAGAGATAGCTTTGCTGCGTCGGGTAGGGGATAGCAGGGTTACATATAGTAGGAACTTTGCACGTTAGGCTGATGCTGCGATACATTAGGTGCCTGTCTGTAATCGCCAGTCCCATTTAATTTTTGCTGTACAAAATGCTGGCTTTTTTGCTGGATCTGCTGTGCGCTTTGGATCTGCTTGTCCACGGCTTGGCGAAGGGCTTTGTCCGGTGCTTGATAGAATCCCATCTGAGACATCTGGTTATACAAATCCCCTTGAATACGAAGCGTATCCATGGTCAGGTCATTGAAGACCCGGCGCACGGTTTGACAATTCGATTCTGTAGCCGCTGTCGTATATTCGCGTACGGTCCGTTTCAGGTCATCCAGAATCATAGTTAACAGATCTTCATCCGCCATAAATTGAGCTCCGTTTTGTGCGTACACTTAATAACCTCCTTGAAATAATTTTAGATTTCATGCTTAAAAGCACTTATTGCTGCGGTTGTGAGGGCGCATATTGCTGGTGCTGCTGCAGAAGCTGAATCAGCATTCCCATGTGATGGGTATGGCTCTGGATTTGCTGGTTGCAAATCTGGTTCACCGTCGAGTTCTGAGTACTGCCGGCGGTTGCGGCCAGCTGCTTAATCAGCAGATCCTCATTGGAGATGGAGTCCGCAATATATTCCAGTTCTTTTCCGCTAAGTGCCTGCATTTGCGTAGATTGCATGTTCTTGTATCCCTCCTTCTATATGGTTCAAGCCGTATTAGTATGCTGCGGATAGAAACTAAATATGTGCCAAAAAGCACAGCTCCCTACACGTAAAGAAGTCCTCAATGATGTATGAGAGCCTGAACAGCGACCAATAATACCTTATCGGAATCTCATAAAGGGGAGATCAACATATGGAATTACTCAGCGGGAAGACGCCCTGGGAGAGAACTTTGCCCCATTTTCCTGTATATCCTGTGCTGGATGGGAATATCACATGCGATTGTCTGATCGTAGGCGGGGGAATGGGAGGGGCAATGGCTTCATACCGTTTGTCCAGAAGCGGAGCGAGTACCGTATTGATTGATAAAAGGGCTGTAGGTCACGGCAGCACGCACGCCAATACAGGTTTGCTGCAGGTGGCAAATGACAAATCACTTACCTCCTGCATAAATACTTTTGGAGCAGAGGAAGGCTTATTATTCTACAAGTTATGCCGGGAAGCTGTCGGTAAAATCCTGGAACTCCCGGGCAAGCTGGATATTGATCCGCACATTATTCCCAGAAGCAGCCTGTTATATGCCAGCTTCCCGGAGGATGTTGCTCCATTAAGGCTGGAGTATGAAAATCTGGCGGCACATGGTTTCGACGCAGAATTCTGGGAGGAAGACAAGATTAAGGAACATTACTCTTTCTCCAAGCCTGCGGCACTCTACTCCAAAGGCGATGCGGATACCAATCCATTCCGTATGCTTCACAGCCTGATTCATAAGGCCCACGCAAGTGGTGTCCGGGTATACGAACATACGAAGGCCCGCCATTTGGAGTTCGGTACAGACGGGGTCACCTGCTACACAGAGCATGGCCGGATCTCCGCCAAAAAAGTTATTTTTGCGATGGGTTATGAAACTCAGGAGATGAAAAAAGACCGGGGAGCCGAGCTGATTAACACGTATGCGATCATGACCCGGCCCTTGAAGAAATTCCCCAAATGGCATGAGCAGAGCATGATCTGGGAAACGGCCCGGCCTTATTTGTATTTCCGCACGACTATTGATGGACGCATCATTGCAGGAGGCAAGGACGAACAGTTAACGGGTCCCTTGGAGAGGGAAACCAGAGTGCTGTCCCAGAGCCAGAGGCTGCTTGAAGAGCTTGAAGCACTTTTTCCGGAGATCAAAGGAGTAGAAGCGGAGTTCTCATGGGGTGGTGTATTCGGAACCTCACGTGACGGGCTGCCTTTTATTGGTCCTCATCCAGAGTATCCCCATTGTTACTTCATCGAAGGATACGGGGGGAATGGAACGGTCTATAGCATGATCGCTGCAGAACTGCTGTCCGACACCCTGGCAGGAACAGCCCGGCCGGAGCTTAAACTATTTTCTCTCACCCGGACAACCAAACCTTCTCCGGTATCCTAAGGGACTGTTCCTTGCGTTCCGTTCGCGGGGCGTCCAACCATAATCCAGCTCATCAAAAAGGCCGTCCCAGGCAGCCATTTCGCGGCTTCCGGGACGACCCTCAGGTAAAAAGCTGATCTGCTATTGTGCTTGTACGAATTCAGCCGACTTAATTCCTGCTTGACGTCCGAAAATAATAATTTCTGCTACAGAGTTGCCGCCGATCCGGTTTTGACCGTGCAGTCCGCCCACCACTTCACCAGCCGCGAACAGACCTGTGATTGGTTGACCTTCTTTATTAAGCACTTCTGTGTTCGTATTAATCTTCACACCGCCCATGGTGTAGTGGATCCCAGGGCCAATTTTGATTGCGTAGAATGGCGCACCGGACAGGTCGTGATCCATACCGGTAGTTCTGCCGAATTCGGCATCCTTTTTATTCTTCACCGCAGTGTTCCATGTGTCTACGGTTGTCTTCAGCTGATCTGCAGGAACACCCATTTCTTTAGCCAAGGCTTCGATGGAATCACCCTTAAGAACAAATCCCATTTTATCATACTGTTCAATCGCTTTGACACGGGATCTGACACCGGAATCAAAGACAAGGATCGCAGCCTTTTCAGGAAGCTTATTAATGGCTGCGGTGACATGATCCCGGGTATCCATTTCGTTAACAAACCGTTTGCCTTCACTGGAGACGAGCAGAGCGCCTTCCCCGCGAACAGCTTCCCCGATCAGATAGGATTTCTCCTGCTGTACTGTCGGGTGAACCTGGATTTGATCCATATCAACGGTTGTACCGCCGAGTTTCTCAATCATCTTAATGCCATCGCCGGTGCTGCCAATCTGGTTGGTGGTTACTAACCCTTCCAAATCAGGTCTAACCTCAGCAATCATTTCCTTATTGGCTCCAAAACCGCCGGTTGTCACAATGACAGCAGAACCTGTTATTGTTTTTTCATCGGCCTGGTTAAAGAGGACCTTGACTCCATTAACCTTGCCGTCTTTTTCGGTGATTTCCTTAACATCAGCATTCACGAATAGTGGAATGCCTTTTTCTTGTACGTTTTTCACTAAGCCTTTGACGAGGTATTGCCCAACTGCCGAACCGTCTTCAGGACGGTGTGTGCGCTTTTCCTTCATACCGCCGGTAATCGTGATGTTGTTCAAACGGATTCCAATGGAATCCAGCCAGTCGATCGCACTCGCGGAATTGTCAACGAAGAAACGAAGCATCTCTTTGTCATTGGTACCATGACCGCCCTTTAGGGTCTCTTCATAAAATAAATCATTGCTGTCTTCAATGCCTTGCTCTTTCTGGAACTTCGTCTGCGAAGCATTCATTCCGGAAGAGGATTTGGACGTATTGCCGCCAGCTACCGGCATCTTTTCAAGGATAACCGGATTCAGGCCTTTAGCCTTGGCCTCAAGCGCTGCCGACATGCCGGCACCACCCGCACCCACAATAATGATATCGTATTTATCTTTTAATTGATCGTACGGAGTATAACTTGCTTCAGATGCCCCTGAAACTGCTTCTGTTTCTTTTTTGGTCTCAGTGTTCTTACTCTTGCTCTCAGCGTTGTTGCTGTTGCCGTTGTTGCCGCATCCCGCGATCACCAGCATAACAGAAAGAATGAGAATAAGAGCAGCGGCTGCTTTCTTTTTCATGTTGAATCTTGCCCCCTTGTGCATATTTTCACAATTATCATAGCGGCAAAGGGGCAGTTGATGGAAGCTTACGTAATTAAAGAAATCGTTAAGTAACTAAAGTAAGTGGATTTTGTCGGATGAAGTTTAAACTTTCCTCAAGGCTAATAGAAAAAGTAATCTTTTTAAATTACATTACATTTCCATGAAGGATGTTTCTCATTGAATTTAATCAACAGGTCTTTCAATAATAGGAATCTGAAGCAAAGTGGAATAAGTATAACTAAATGGGCTGAATCTTTACAAACAGATGGTTTTAATGGGATTTTGTACGCCTAATCCTGCATAATCATCCCATAGGGTTGCTTTCAGCAGAATTAGTGGTACTTTTTCCCACATAAGACACCCCATAAGCCAAATGAGCTCAATTAGTGATACTTTTTCCACCTAAATATATTTAGCAATAATTCCCTGGCCTTCAGCCGCCACAGTATACATATATACCGGCCTGCCCACCGCTCCATAGCTGATCTCCATCTCCAGAACACCCGTCTCTGTGAGAAACGCCAGGTATTTCCGGACGGAGATCCGCGAAATCGGAGCCGCTGCTGTGATATCCTCGGTCGAAAACACCGGTTGCTCCAGCTTATGTATAATGCTCCAAATGCTCTCCAGCGTACCTTCGGTAAGACCCTTGGGCAGTGTGCCGCTCTTGTCCTCCTCGGTACCGAGAGAATGACGCAGAAGCTTATCCAGCTGCTCCTGACTGAGGTTCTCTTTATGCTTCATCAGAGCGTAATCCTCACGGTACGCGGACAGCGCCGCCTGAAAGCGGGAGAATTCAAATGGCTTGATCAAATAATCAACGGCCCCCAGCTGAAGGGCTTTGCGGATGCTCGAATTATCGCTGGCTGCAGAAATGACGATAATGTCGACCATACTCCCCTGCTCCCGCAAAGCGGATAACAGCTGCAGACCGCTGGTACGCGGCATGTGGAAATCCAGTAGAATGAGATCAACCGCAAGCTCCTCAAGCATCTGCACGGCCTCATCACCTGAAGCAGCCCAGCCCGCGAACTCAAAGCCCTGAATCTGCTCCAGGTAATGGCGGTTAAACTTGGCTACCATCGGATCATCTTCAACGATCAGCACTTGTATGGTCATCTGTTCTCATCCTCCTTCACCGTATATGGGATATCGGCTATAAATGTAGTTCCCGGCTCCAGGCCGGGTATGATCTGGAGCTGGCCATGCAGCTTCTCCACACTTTTACGGACCAGATAGAGTCCGATTCCCCTGTGTTCTCCCTTGGTGGAGAATCCTTGCACAAATATATGCTCCCGAAGCGCTTCAGGGATTCCCGGTCCGCTGTCACTCACTGTGGAGATCAGGCGCCCCCGGTCGTAATCAAAAGCAAGCTCAATTTCCTTAACGCTGTGGCCTTCGAGTACTTCCATGGCATTGTCGAGTAAATTACCGGTGATGGTAATCAGTTCATGCATCACTTGCGGATCTGCAGATTCTGGCAGATAGCTGTCCTCTGTCAGCAGCAGCTCAATCCCCGCTTCCCGGGCCCTGCTAAGTTTCCCCAGCAGAAAGCCGGCCATAACCGGGTCCTTGATCTGCCTCGTAATGGTACCAATCTCATTCTGGTAGTTGCTGACGGTCCCCGAAATATATTGCTGCAGTTCATCGTACAGGCCCATATGAGTCATTCCCATGATAACATGGAGCTTATTCATATATTCATGCGCCCCTGCCCGCAGAGCATCCGCATAGACGGAAATTCCGGACAGCCGTTCCGCCAGTACTGCAAGCTCGGTCTTGTCCCGGAACGTAGCAATGGCCCCCGCAATCTGACCATTCACAAGGATCGGAACACTATTGGCCAAGATGGAGATGCCATTCAGCTCCAAATTCTGATCTTGCCTTGCCTCACCGCTGACCAGCACCTGCTCCAGGCGCAGCTCCGGCCAATAATCGGTGATATGCCGGGTCATCGCGTTGCCTGTAATACCAGCCGTTCCCAGAAGCCGTTCCGCTTCTACATTGATCATGGTGATCCGGGCTTGATCGTCGACCGCAATAATACCCTCACGTGCAGATTGAAGCATGGCACTGCGCTCTTGCAGCAGCTTAGAGATATCGGATGGCTCCATGCCGAACATCATCTGTTTGATTTTCCGGGCCAATACCATTGCTCCTCCGGCTCCAAGCACGGCACCAGATAGCAGGATTGCAATAATTGTCCATTCATTTTGCCGGATCAGCTTGTGTACCCGTTCCATGGAAAGGCCTACTACGACCACTCCAACCTGGGAACCCCTGTTACTGTACACGGGGACGAAAGCCCGCAGCGATTTGCCTAGCAGTCCCTCTCCTTCAGAGATACTTTCTTCGCCGCGCAGCGCAAGCTCTTGCCCTCCCCCGACGAAGGCCTTACCAATCCTCGAAGCATCGGGATGTGAATACCGGATACTGTTCATATCGATGACTACGACAAACATAATATCATTGCGGCGGGTGATTTTGGAGGTGTAGGCCTGAATTTCCTTGCTGTTCCCTTCACTGAGTCCCTCTGACACCAGCGGCATCAAAGCAATGGTCCGGGCTATAGCGATTGCCTTATCCTCCAGCGCATGTCTGGTCTGCGGAATAATCTGATTTCTGAAAATAATGTATAGCACTACCATGACCAGCATCACTACGGCGGAGACCATGACCGTAACCTTTGTCCTCAGACCGTAATCCTTTTTCTTGGCCAATGCTGTATTCCCCCTGTTCCAACCTTCTATTGACTATAAGAGGGATTCCTCCGCTTTGCGCTTCAGCAGCCGGTGCAGTGTAAGCCAGCTTCCCAGCGGAGCAGCGCCCAGGAGAAGCATCAGCAAGGTAATCATTCGGGGCGATTCGTTAACCGATAGCATGGCTATGAATACAAAAACGCCCAAAATTTTGCCCGTCATCAAACAAAGCTCCCTCAGAACCACCAGTTCTACCCGTTTACCCACACTCTCCTTCGACTCGCCCATCAGGTCAAAGCTGCTGGAGGTCATGGGCAGCATATATAATGGAAGAAAGAGGGATGTTCCAATACCCATAATCAGTAAGGTGCCGTAGCTAACCCTCCAAAGGAGCGGAGTAATGACAGCAATCAGCAGAATGCCTCCGGCGAGCATCCCACCGGAACGGAGTCTTGGTTTGAACCATTTGCCGGCAGCATAGTAGCTGACCAGTGAAACCGCTGAAGTGATCAGTGCAAATTGTCCCAGCTTGCTTTCTTCTTTAGCGGCTATGTACACAAGAAGACCAATCAGAAAGGAAAATACGCCCTCCCGCAGTCCCTGAAATACCAAGGCTGCCGCTGTCGGTCTCCATGCACTGCCCTTGCGGTGCAGCTCCCTCCATGGTTCTTTCCACAAATAAGCCCCTTCACTCTTACGTTTCTTAAGAAAAAAGCTTAAGCCCACGGCTACTCCGTATATGGAGAGCGATAAAATAAACACTAGGCGATAACCGCGCTCTCCATGCAGAGCAGTGATAATCCAGCCTGATACCCAAGGCCCGACGATACCCGTGAATGAACCCAGTAATCCCATCCAGCCATTGAAAAAGTCCCGGTTACCTGCATCCGTTATCTCAAAATAAACAATGTTGAAGGCCAGCCAGAATAATCCGATCGCTATGCCCAAAATCAATCCAAGCGGCCATATATAATTAACCGCCCGATTACCCAGCCACAGTACGAGCAAATAAAAAAGGCCCGAAACGGCCAGGCCCAGCCGCAGGGCGTTCATCTTGTTATGTTCCTTAACCCATTTCCCGGCCAGCCAGAAGCTTAGACCCACGGCCAATTGCTGAGCTACTGTAAACCAGCCGACCATAGAAAAATCCTGCCTGCTCTTCCATAAGTAGACGTTCAAAAATGTACCTGCCAGCACAGTGGCCAAGGAACATAATCCGTTGACCGCGAGCAGCAGTACCTCTTGTTTTTGCGATGAATTCTTCATGCTCTTCCTCCTTGCCAACTGGACGTGTCTGCTTAACATGCCCAGCTCGCGGAGAAACCATAACGTGTATTACTTGGTGCCGGTGCTCAGATTGCGCACAAGCTGAATGCGGTCCTCCTGCGCCAGGCTGTGCTGTACATGAAAGCACGAGGGGCAGACAAAGAGATTCAGCGAGAACGGCGGTTTCAGGACAGGTCCACCCAAGGCTTCCGGTGAGGATGGCTCGAAGCCCTCAACGTTCTGGGTTCCGGAGAGCAGCATCAGCTCATGACACTGCGGACACTCAGGCGCTTCCAGCTGTGCCGCCAGAATGGCGGATACGCTTGACTCATAGCGCTTCAAATCATAATCGTCTCCGAATTGGACGAGTGTATTGAAGATCGGCACTACGCCATCCTTGTCGCTGTCATCCCACAGATCTTCGTCGCTTACATCTTCTGGCTCCGGTTCCACTACATCTTCCGGCTCGTCTTCATCCTCCAGGTCATCTACACCCAGGGTTACTGTACGGTAGCCGCTAAGTTCATTGTTACAATGGGGACAGGTATCCTCCGGTCCAAACTCCTCGTCCCACACAATTTCCGTATGACACCAAGGGCAAACTGTTGTTTCCATCTGAAATATCTCCTTCTTACCTCACATTTGAATTCAATTGATCATTAGATATATTATACCGGCCGCTATAAAAGCCAGGGCAGAAAAGAACAGAACCCGTACCAAAATCTTCATTTTCCACACCCCACTTTAAAAAATAGCGGCACCAATCACATAGGACAGGGACACGGAAATCAGCATGGCAGTTAGGCCAACAGCCCGGTTGTCTGCGGCGATCTCATCATCAATGGAAAAGACCGGAGTCAGGAACTCAAAGAGGAAATAGGCGAGCAGCAGCAGTAGAAATCCCACCACCGACCATTTCATCGTTTCGTAGATTGAGGCTCCCGCATCAATACTGAAGCGCAGAATGTTACAAATGCCGAAGATTTTGCCTCCAGTGGCCATGGCTACAGCCACATTCCCTTTGCGGATTTCTTCCCAGCAGTTATATTTGGTGACCATTTCGAAGAAGGACAGAAATACCACAAGGCCAAGTATGGCCACTGTGAAGTAGCCGAGCAGCGCACCCAGCGGATGATCCAGCAAAAGATCAATATTTTCTTGCATGCTTCTCCCTCTTTCTGCTGGACTCCAGCCGCTATTCCAGTTCAGCCACGGTTACACCCGCGCCGCCTTCGTTATAATTCCCCAGCCGGTAGCTCTTCACATGCTTATGTTTGCGCAGATATTCCTGAATGCCGGTGCGCAGTACGCCGGTGCCCTTGCCGTGAATAATGGAGATTTGCCCTAAATTGCCGAGAAAAGCCTCGTCAATGAAGCGGTCTGTCTCCATAATCGCCTCTTCCAGATTTGTGCCGCGCAGGTCTAGCTCACTGCGGATATTCTCATCACGGGTGCGCTTGACCGTAGTTGCACGGCGGAGTGCAGGAGATGGGGAATCCGGTGCGGAGGACAGGAATTCCAGATCCTCCAGGTTGACCTTCATCTTCATAATCCCAAACTGTACAATGGCTTCCTTAGGACCGCTAAGTTCAACAACATAGCCCTTCTGGTTCACATTCTGCACCTTAACTTCATCGCCTGGCTGAATTTTTCTTGGCGCCTTGACGTTGCTGCGGGCAACGGTCTTCTTACGGGGCGCAGGTTCCGCTTCATCCAGACGGCGGCGGGCTTCAATGAGCTTATGCTCCTTAACCGAAGCTCCTTCCTCCATAGCGAGCCGGCGCAGATCACCGATGATCTGTTCGGCTTCCTTGCGTGCCTTGTCGAGGATCGCGCTGGCGTCCTTCTCCGCCTTCTCCAGCCGCTTATCACGCTGGCTCTCAAGCTTCTCCAGCTCCTGTTGCTGCCGGTTGCGGAATTCCTCCGCTTCACGGCGGACCACTTCAGCACGTTCACGCTCGTTCTCTGCCCCAAGACGGTTCTCTTCCAGCGAAGCAATCATGTGCTCGACGCGCAGGTCCTCTTCCTTCACCTCACCGCGTGCATGCTCAAGTATGGCGTTTGGCATACCGAGACGCTCGGCAATCGCGAACGCATTGCTTCGTCCCGGTACACCGATTAGCAGCCGGTAGGTAGGACTAAGACTCTGTACATCAAACTCCATGCTGGCATTGATAAGACCTTTGCGTTCGTAAGCATAGGCTTTCAGCTCACTGTAATGCGTAGTGGCCACCATCCGGCATTCGGTCCGGTGAATATTCTCCAGAATGGCAATGGCCAGGGCAGAGCCTTCGGCAGGGTCGGTACCCGCACCCACTTCATCCAGAAGAATCAGACTTTTTGGAGTCATTCTGCGCAGAATGGAAATAATATTGGTCATATGGCTGGAGAAGGTACTAAGGCTCTGCTCAATACTCTGCTCATCGCCAATATCGGCATAGATCGCATCAAATACACACATTTGGCTGCCTTCCTCCGCCGGGATGAACAATCCCGACATCGACATCAGGCTGAGCAGGCCGATGGTCTTCAGCGTGACCGTCTTACCGCCTGTATTGGGGCCGGTCACGATGATTGAGCTATAGTGGTTGCCAAGCTCGACATCCAGCGGTACCACCTGCTCTGCCGGAATCAGCGGATGCCGTCCCTTGCGCAGCTTGAGGTAGCCCCGGTCATTCATGCGGGGCTGGGTCGCCTTCATATCACGGGCCAGACGCGCCTTGGCAAAAATGAAGTCCAGCTCGCCCAGAATATCCACGTCATAGGCCATTTCCTCAGCAATATCGCCAACGAGAGCAGTTAGCCGGTGCAGGATGATCTCAATCTCCCGCTCCTCACGCAGCCGGGTTTCACGCAGCTTGTTGTTCATGGCCACAATGGATTCCGGTTCGATAAAGAGCGTGGCACCGGAGCCAGACTGGTCATGCACAATTCCGCCGAAATGAGCACGGTATTCCGCTTTGACCGGAATGACGAAACGGTCACCACGAATCGTCACAAGCTGATCCTGCAGCATTTTGGCAACGGAGGAAGAGCGGATCATGGAATCCAGCTTCTCGCGGATTCGGGTCTCGCCTCCGCGCAGCTCACGGCGGATGGTGGCCAGCTCAGGGCTGGCCGTGTCCAGCACATCGGCATTCTCGTCGATGCAGCTGCGGATGGCATCCTCAACATGCTTCTGTTCTGACAGCAGATCACTTTGTGCGAACAAAAGGGCGATGGTCTCATCTTCATGCATCGCCGCCAGAAACCGCTTGACTCTGCGTGCACCGCCGATAGTATTGCCAACAGAAAGGAGCTCGCTGGTTCCCAGCATTCCTCCAATGGAGGCACGTTTCAGGGCCATTTTGATGTCCGTTATGCCGCCGAAGGAAGGAATGCCTTTCAGCCGGTCTACATTCGCCGCTTCGTCCGTAGCCTGCAGCAGCTTTTTCACAGCTTCAAAATCACCGGAAGGCTTGAGGCTTTCCGCCAGCAGCCGTCCCATCGGGGTCTGCGTATATTGCGCCAATTTATTTAAAATCTTGCGATATTCAAGCGTATGCAAAATTTTGTCGTCCAATTACAGTCACAGCTCCCTTCATAGATGGTTACATTATACCTAATTCAGCCGGGTTTCGCTATTTGGGTAAGTTTTCAGGAATAGAAAATCAGATGCAGGCCACAATAACAACTGCACATATCCTTATGCGAAGGCCAAAGGAGGTTAGTTCAGTGAGATTTTTAGGTCATGTGGTCCGTTTTATCGTGGCAGCAATCGTGCTGCTGGTGGTTGGCTGGATTGTCCCGCAGTTCACGATTGGCGGTTTCTGGAGTGCGCTTATTCTTGCGCTAGTCATTGCACTGCTCGGCTGGGTCATTGAGGGCATCTTCGGCAAAAAAACAACGCCCTTCGGCCGCGGCATCGTCGGTTTTCTCGTTAGTGCACTGGTCATCTGGATCGCCCAATTCATCGTGAGCGGTGTCAGCGTCACCGTGCTGGGAGCGCTTCTGGCAGCACTGGTCATAGGCATCATCGACTTGTTCCTGCCGGTCTCCACACCGTTTGAAGCTGCAAAATAAAGAAGAAATCTGCTGGTCTTACTGCAGACACAAAACCCCCTACTCCGGAATTATAGCGGAATCAGGGGGTTTATTGTATTAACTTATGCATAAGACAGGATGTTATCGTTCATAGATGCAGTGACTACCGCATTTTTACCGGTGCGCTTGGCGGCATATAGGGCATGGTCTGTTTTGCGGAAAAGCATTTCTTTCCCGTCCCCGAGCTTGTAGTCACATAACCCGATACTGACTGTAATTGGCTTGCCGCCGGCATAGGGATGCTCCATCGCCGCAATGTTCAGCCGCAGCTCTTCAGCCGCAGCGTAGGCCTCGTGAAAGCTTTTATCTGTAAAGATCACCGCAAACTCTTCCCCGCCATAGCGGGCCGCAAAATCATTCAAGCCAATCAGGCCGCCGACCTTCGCCGCAACCTCCTTAAGCACAAGGTCCCCAACCCAATGACCATAGGTATCGTTGACCCGCTTAAAATTATCGATATCGAACAACGCCAGCTGCAGCCTGAGGCCGTTGCTCTCACACTGCTCCAGCAGCGAAACCAGATATTCATGAAAGGTCTTATGGTTGTAAAGTCCAGTCAGAGCGTCAATCTTGAGCAGCTTGTCCGAGATCGCCCGTTCCACCAAAAGTCCCTGTTCAGACTTGGTCAACTGCTCCAGATGCTCACGCACCTCGCGGGCCCGGATAATGACAGCCTGAGTCATGGCAACAAACACGATAAACACACACTCCACCATCAAAAACTCCAGCAATGGCTTCTCCAGCATTCTCCGCTCCAGCCCGAAGTAAATTCCACCATAGAACAGCAAGCTGAATGCACCCAGCACACCTAGAAGCCTCTGGTCAAAATAAATAAGAGCTATCATTATAGGCAGCATAAGTGTCATCTGCGCTCCATCCACAAAGGGCTCAAGGACAAAATACATAAGATAAGACACAATGAACCCGCACACGACCACCACCTGCTTGTGATACAGCAAAGTGGACCGGAGCCACATTTCCGCTGTCATCATGGCTATAAGAATCATGAGATTGCAGCCGATGAACAGATGCCCTTTAGTCGGAATTAGGACCGTTCGGACCTCAACCGCAGAATCCGACAAAACAAATAACAGCTGGGCTACCAGCATGAAAAAGACAATAATCCAATATCCGGTCAATATTTTACGGTGCCATTTCTCCGTATTCAGTGAAATTTGGGCTAAATTAATGTGGATCCCCTACTTCTCAAGCTATAATATAATTGCTTTAAGTATAATGAATTTTAAACTTTTTTGCATCATTTTTTTGCAAATTTCGACAAAGTTTGGAGTTTGCTTGCGGGAAGGAAGTTTTCCATTGATTTTCCAAGACTTCTTGGCCCAATTAAGCTATGCTAGGGGCACGCAAGGCTCACCACTATTCCTGGAGGAGGATGAAGATGATCCGGAGATTTACCATTCTACTGTCCATCGGTTTGCTGCTAGTACTGTCCGCCTGCGGAGGAACAAGCAGTAACACCAACGACGCAACTTCCCAGAATGAAACGGCTGATGCCGGAATTACGGCAAAAGAAGAACTCATCATTACAGCAGCGAACTACAGTTTTGATCAAAAGACGTACCATCTGAAAAAAGGGGTTCCGGTAAAGATTATTTTTAAAAATGAGAGCGGTAATCACGGCATTCTGATTCCGGAGCTGAATCTGCGGCTGGATGGCAAAGATGCCTCCCGGGTTATTGTCCCGGATGAAGCCGGAACGTTCGAAATGACCTGCGCGATCATGTGTGGCTCGGGCCACAGCGGGATGAGCGCTCAGGTGATCGTAGAGTAACAGCCATGTTCATACAGTCAATCTATATTAGGGCATGCATATAAAAGGCGGGCCCCAGGCAATCTTACTGCCTGGGGCCCGCCTTTTCATGCGTCCGCCATTCAACTGTCCTGTTCGATCAGTTGAATCCATTCATTATATTCACGCTGGAGCTTGGCATATTCCGCCTGAAGTCTGCGATGCTCCTCCGACAGCTTGTCCAGCTCGCCTTGCCGCAGTTCAAACTGTGCCTGAACCAGGCGCAATTGGCCCTGAACCAGCTCATAGTTCCCGCCGATCTCAGCAAGCTGCTGCTGCACTTGTGCATACTCGCGGCTCATGGAGTCCGTTTTCGCTTCGGCCTGTCCGGCTTCCTGCTCCCAAATCTCAATCTCCTCACGCAGCTGAGCTTCCGTCTCGTTCCACAGCCTCTGACTCTGCTCAAGCTCCTCGTATTTGCGCTTCCATGAGGCTTCCACCTCGCGGGTTTCCCGCAGAGCTTCCTGCTGTTCCACCGCCGCAGCGGCGGCTTCCCGCCCGGCCTCATACAGCTCTTCCAGACGGCGGGCATTTTCTTCACCTTCGGCTTCCAGAAGCTCGTATCTTTCTTTCAGCTGCTCACCGTCCTGCAGCACCTCATCATACTGCGCAATGAGCTCCTCATAACGTCCGCGCAGTGCTGCCAGCTCCTTGCGGGAGGCTTCGGCTTCTTCGCGATGCTGACGGCTCTCGGTTTCTGCCTCGGCCCGCAGTCCGGATTCACGGTCAAGCTGCTGCACCATGCCGTCCGCTTGCCCCCGCAGTGTATCGATCTCACGCTGCAGAGTCAAAGACTTCTCTTCCGCTTCCAACAGCTTCATCTCCAGCTCCCCGATAGCCTCCATATGCTTGTCGGCAAGTTCTTTCCAGTCTGCCGCTTCCGCTGCGGACTGGGTGAACTGACCTTGCAGCTGATGCAGGCTGGCCTTGGCTTCACCGAGGGACTCGCGGAGCGTTGAAGCTTCTTCCTGCTTCGCCTCATAACGCTGGCGCAGCTCTCCCAGTTCGTCACTGAGCAGGTCTCCGAGTTCATTAGCAGAACGCAGTTCTTCCTGAACCCGGCTCAGGCTATCCGCAGTTTCCTGCAGCGAAGCTCTAAGCCCTGCCGCTTCGTTCTGCGCGGCCTCATGACGTTCACGCAGATTCTCCAGCTCCTCGAGCTGCAGTGTTCCCTGCTGTGCTGCGGTACGAAGCTCTTCTGTCAGCTGTTCTTCGCGCAACAGCACCGCTTCATATTGAGCCAGCAGTGTCATGCGGGAATCACGCTCGCCCTTCAGGCCAGCTTCGGCTGCACGCAGCCTGGACTGCAGCTGCCCGGTGCCGCCGCGAAGCTCGCCAAGCTGCTTCTCCAGCTCCAGTACTTGCTGCTTATGCCGATGCTCCTGCGTGCCTTGCGACTGCCGCAGTTCCTTATTCTTGGCAAGCTCCTTCTGAAGCGCCTCGCGCTCCTCTGTGAGCTCCTTCTCCAGTGCGGACTTGGTATCCGCCAGCTCCTTGCTGAGTGATGAGCGGATCTCCACAATCTCGCCACCGAGCGACTCCCGGGTCTGGGTGAGCTCCACTTCAAGCTGGGATAGGGTTTCCGCCTTCTCCCGCTCCAATGTCTCGCTCAGGGTCTGCAGCTCCTTGAGGTGAGCAGCTTTCAGTTCTTCCAGCTGCTGCAGACGGGCCGCCTCAGCGGCAGCAAGCTCCTGCCGGCGGCTCTCACGGGCTGCAGTCTGCTCCTGCTCATAGCTCTCGCGCAGGGTCAACAGCTCTGCTTCACGCGCCTTAAGCTCTTCAGCCAGTTGCTCGCGGGCAGCCGTTGCTGCCGTCTCCGCTTCCAGCAGCGCCTCGGCATGCAGCTTCCGCTCCTGCTCCTGAATCTCCAGGTGCCGCCTGCGCTCCTCTTCGGCAGCGGCAATCAGACGGGCAGCCTCCTCCTTGGCTGCTGCCTCCATCCGTTCGTACTCTTCCTGCCGCTCCTTCTGCGCTTCCGTAAGGCGTGTGACTTCTACACGTAGCTCCGTACGCTCTCCGGTCAGCATATTCAGCTCATTCTTAAAGTCTTGCACCTGAATGGCCTGCTCTGCCATATGTACAGCAGCAAGCACCGCGATCCGCGGGGTATCCAACTGGGAATGTGATTTGGAGATTGCGCGCATATGCTCGTCTACATAGCGGGCAACCTGTTTCATATATTCAGTGCTGCTTCCTACAAGTTTATAAGATGTTCCATATATCTCCACGGCGACACGAGTCCGGTCCATAGCCACAGTTGTGCCCTCCTTTGTATGTGTGCTGATTCTAAGCTGGTATCTCTGCTCCTATTGTAGCGTCATTTATTCTCTTTTGCCAAAAAGCCGTACATTTCATAGATTCTGCCGGTAGCCGCCGTAGCCCCAAGGGTTAGAAAAAAACCGCAGCGAACTCCGTTTGTAAATGGATTCGCTGCGGCTTTGCACAATTCCTGCTACTTTCTTAATTCTGCGCCAAAAGTTTGCTGAAGTGCTGATACGACCCTATCATGCACTTCTACAACCTCTTCGTCAGTCAGGGTATGATCGGTATGGCGGTAGAGCAGTGAAATGGCCACGCTCTTCTTGCCGCTCTCCATCTTGCCTCCCGTGTACACATCAAATACCTGAACATTCTGCAGCAGAGTTCCGCCGTTCTCACGGATGGAAGCCAGCAGGTGACCTGCAGGCACTGCAGAATCCACCACAACGGCGATATCCCGCTCCATGCCCGGGAAGCGCTGCAGCTCAGTGTACTGTATATTGGTGCGTGCGTTGCTGTAGAGCGGCTGAAGCAGCAGCTCGGCCACGTAGGTATCTTCCAGATCCAGCCCGCGCTGCAGCTCTGGGTGGAGCTGTCCAAGCGTTCCCAGCTTCACTCGGCCTTCAGTACCCTGCAAGTATATCGAAGCCGAACGGCCCGGGTGGTAATCCTCAGGAGCATCGCCTTCATAAACCACGCTGTCCGCAAGGCCCAAGTGGTTAAATATAGTTTCCAGCGCACCCTTCAGGTCGAAGAAGTCCACAGGTTGCACGGCTACATTCCATTGCTTGGATGCACGGCTTCCACTCAGCAGAAGTCCCAGCACCGGCAGCTCACGGGGCTGGCGGGTGAGCTGATCTTCGTCTGTGAAGAACACATTCCCGATTTCGAACAGCGCCAGATCACTTTGACGGCGGTTCGTGTTGTAGCGGGCGATTTCCAGCAGCTGTGGAATCAGACTAGTGCGCAGTACACTGCGGTCCTCGCTCATCGGCATCGCCAGTTTGACAGAAAGCTTGCCTTCAGCAAGCGCCGGGAAAAGCTTACTTTGCTCCGGCTGAATGAAGGAATACCCCATAACCTCCTGATAGCCCCCATGTGCCAGCAGACGGCGCAGTTCACGGCGCTGGGACTGCTTGCTGGTCAGTGCTCCAGGTGTAGTCACACCCTCAATCAAAGTTGTAGGGATATTGTCATAGCCGTATAACCGGGCGATTTCTTCAATCAGATCGACATCATAGCTGATATCGCCGCGTCTTGTCGGAATCTGCACCTCTACGAGCCCCTGTCCCGCATCTCCGCACTTGAAGTGCAGACGGCTGAACAAAGTCTTCACTTCCAGCAGTGACAGTTCTGTGCCGAGATAACGGTTAAGCTTCTCCAGGGATAAGGTGAGCACCTTCTCTTCCGCAGTCTCCGTCCCTGCCTGCACAATATTCTCGTGCACAGAACCTCCGGCATATCGGGCAATCAGGGAAGCTGCGCGGTTCAATGCAGAGATCACGGCATTCGGATCGACTTCTTTCTCGAAGCGCAGAGAAGCTTCGGAGCGCAGACCCAGCTGACGTGAGGTTTTGCGGATCGTCCCGCCGTCGAACTTGGCCGATTCCAGTACAATATTGATGGTTTCATCTGTTACTTCAGTCTGCAGTCCGCCCATGACTCCGGCCAGACCCACAGCCTTCACCCCATCGGCAATAACCAGCATTTGCGGCTCCAGCTTGCGCTCCTGTCCGTCAAGCGTGGTCAAAAGCTCGCCGTCCTTGGCAAAACGCACACTCAGTACGCCGCCTTCCACTTTGTCGCCGTCAAATGCATGCAGCGGCTGTCCGTACTCCATCATCACATAGTTAGTGATGTCCACGATGTTATTAATCGGACGAACCCCCGCAGCCATCAGGCGGTTCTGAATCCAGAGCGGGGATGGCGCAGTCTTCACTCCGGCAATGTAGCGCACCGAATAATGCGTGCAGTAGTCTTCGTCTTCTATCCGGACAGAGATGGAGTCGGAGGCTGAGCCGCCCGATTCTACCAGATCAGCTGCCGGATCAGGCAGCTTAAGCTCACGTCCGAGAATTGCGCTTACTTCGTAGGCGGCACCAATCATGCTTAGACAGTCTGAACGGTTAGGCGTCAGATCGAAGTCGAGAACTTCATCATTCAGATCCAGCACCTTCAGAATGTCCTGACCGATTTCGGTGCCCTCAGGCAGCACCAGAATGCCCTCCTGCAGTTCCTTGGGCAGCAATTTATCGTTCAGCCCCAGCTCCTTGGCGGAACAGATCATCCCCTGCGACAATACGCCGCGAAGCTTGGCTTTTTTGATATCCAGACCAGGCAGCTTGGCACCCACCAGTGCTACAGGAACCTTTTGTCCAGCGGCCACGTTCTTGGCTCCGCAGACAATCTGCAGATCCTCGTCTTGTCCTGCATCTACAATGCATACATTCAGCTTATCGGCGTCAGGATGCTTTTCTTTCGATTTGACATAGCCGACCACTATGCCGGAAAGGCCTTTGTTGCGGTGCTCCACACCGTCAATCTCGATGCCGGCGGTCGTAATTTTCTCTGCCAGCTCATCTGCGGTAACGCCCTCAAGCGATATATATTCCGTGAGCCAGGAGGTTGATACTTTCATGTTCGCACACTTCCTTTTGTTTCAGATGTATTTATCTACGTGCCGGATTTGCTTGGCAATGCGGAAACAGTGAGCAGCATTGGATCTCTGTACTTCCGTTTTAAAATCATTCGTTAATAGGGTCCCTGCGGGGAATGTTTGGAATTCCGGCCGCTGTTAGATTTGAATCTCCTGATTTAAACCGCTGATCGCGGTAGAAATCCAAACCTAAAGGCGGACGCGTTCGCTCCTCCAGTTCCAAACTTCCCCTCCGGTCCATTTGTTAACAGATTGATAAAACAGAAACAAAGATCCTCGATAGCTGATCCTGCCCGCCCAGCCTCTTACCCGCCAAAAATCTAAATCCCCTTGAACTGCTTCACAAAAGCCATATCATTCGTGTAGAAATGACGGATGTCATCGATACCGTACTTCAGCATCGCTATCCGTTCGACACCCATACCGAAGGCGAAGCCGCTGTACTCCGCAGGATCATAGCCGCCCATTTCCAGAACGTTCGGGTGAACCATGCCGGCGCCCAGGATTTCCAGCCAACCGCTCTGCTTGCACAGACGGCAGCCGTCTCCACCGCATTTGAAGCAGCTCACATCCACCTCAACACTCGGCTCGGTGAACGGGAAGAAGCTTGGACGCAGGCGGATGCCCGCGTGCGGCCCGAACATTTCTTGGGCAAACTGCTGCAGCGTGCCCTTCAGATCGCTCATGCGGATATGGCGGTCAATCACCAGACCTTCAACCTGATGGAACTGGAAGGAGTGGGTCGCATCATCATCATCGCGGCGGAATACCTTGCCGGGACAGATGATTTTGACAGGGGCTTCGCCCTTCATGGCCTGCATGGTGCGAACCTGGACCGGTGAGGTCTGCGTGCGCATGAGGATATCCTCCGTCAAATAGAAGGAATCCTGCATATCACGGGCCGGATGGTTCTTCGGCAGGTTGAGCGCTTCAAAGTTATAGTAATCCGTTTCCACCTCTGGCCCTTCCGCCACCCGGTAGCCCATGCCAATGAAAATATCCTCGATCTCCTGAACCACCCGGCTAAGCGGATGAATTCCCCCTTGCGGCAGACTGCGGCCCGGCAGGGTTACATCCACTTTTTCCGCATTCAGGCGGTTTTGGGTCTCCTGCTGCTGGAAGGCCTCTTGTTTGTTTTCGATAATTTCCTCAATGGCGCCCCGCACCAGATTGGCTACCTGGCCGATCACCGGGCGCTCCTCCGCGCTGAGCCCGCCCATACCACGCAGAACCTCTGTAAGTTCGCCTTTTTTACCCAAGTACTTTACACGCAAATCATTCAGAACCTGCGGATCGGTAACTTCCTTCAGCTTCGCTAACGCTTCGACCTTCAATGCTTCAAGCTTTTCTTTCATGGCCGTGTACTGCCCCCTTATCATGGTGTTGTCCTTTTTGCAACAAAAAAAGGCCTTTCCTCCCGGTAAGGGACGAAAAGACCGTGGTACCACCCTTGTTAGACTGTCTGATGACATCCCCAATAGCATTGTTCTGCTTTCGGCATGACTAAGACCTGTCTCACTTTAGCAGAAATAACGGTCTGCCGCCGGTTTCCCCTACGCTCTCCATCAAGCATGGCTTGAAAGAAATTCAAGGAACTGCTCCGGAGTGAACTTCGGCAGCTCTGCTTCCTAGAAACGCTCTCAATCCACGGCGTCTCCTCCCTGTAAGCCAGGCACTGCGTACTCTTCTCCATCACTGCATTTATCATGGATGCTGCTGAATCAATCCATCTTCTGCTTAGAAGATATGTTTATTTATTATATGCAAAATTAGCCGGTTTGACAAGCCGGACAATTTCAGGCCAGTTTTTTATCTTCTTTTAAGCTTCCCTTAAGCTTCAAGGGGTATTTCAGGATCGCTTCTGCAGCTTCAAATACAGCCACAGCAGCAGCTGCTGCAACGGAAATTCCCACACTATCCATGCTGCTCCATCAAGCTCGGCACCGTACTTAGCGTGAAGCGGAGTGATCTGACTTCTTCTGCCCCAATGAATGTCGCCACCTCCTGGAACATGGTGATCATCTCTTTCCTGTTCTCTTGGTTTACCGGTATTGTCTTTGAAATGATGCCTGCAAACAAAGCGGCAAGAATGCGCCCTATCTACGCCCAGCGCAATGAATAGACTATAGTTGGTTTTACCCATGTTTACGCAAGACATACGGCCGCAAGCCTCTTTTTTGGAGGTTTATGGCACTTTTTGGGAGACTCCCGACTTTTTTTGCCTGAAATGCTGCGTTATGCCTATGGCCTTGGACCCTTCTCTGCGGATTATTAATCAGAGAGGGTATCGTTTCCGGTAAAGTTGGGTAATAGGACTCAAGGGCTGGAATATCTAGTAGGAAGCAGGCTATACATAATTTTTTCTAAAAAATAAGGATTTATGTTTCGCGACCATAAATCTGAGAATTAAAGGCAAATCTCCCACGGATCACGGATCTGAACCTGAGCCGAAGCTTCCGGAGTCTGGAGATTATTAAGCTATATCCACCTATTCCCAGGCAATTGCTCAACATAAGTGCTTCCTTTATACTGATGAGAAGAAACTTCGATCATACCGGGAGATTCCCATTCCCATTCCTGCCACCTTATTCTTCCCCTGCTCTGTATGACTCGCTTGGATCACAATCTCTTCATTATCCTGCTCACACAAGCAAAAGGTCCACTTATGAATAGACTTAGCGGTAATTAGACAGCATTAAAGAATACTTAATAGTTTTTGCAGGGGGTGGATGAAGTGGCAGGTTTTCCCGAGATCAAAAACACGCGCAGACTAATCCTTTTATTTGCCGCTATCTCCGTTCTTCTGGTGGGTATCAGTATTGCTTCCCTCCTATATTTAAACAACACAATGAATAAATTGTCAGCATCCTTATATAACGATGTCTATCAGAATTCCGAGCTCATTCTAAATGCTGACCGTGACCTGTACCAGTCTGCCTTAGCCCTCCATACTGCTATAAACGCAAATATTAACAGTGAGGAGCGCAGCAAACTGTCTCAGGATTTCGAAGAAAACAATGCCCAGGCGAAGCAGCGTCTTGGCATGGCCAGCTATAATATCAACTCTGTGGAGAATCCGTTTAGCGGGATGAGGCAAAGTGAACGGCTGCTTACTCAGCTGAAAGATGTCTTGGAAGACGTCGATGGCCCTTTTCAAACCTGGAAGGATACAGGCAGGGATCTCATCTCACAGCGGGTCCAGAGCAACTGGAACCCCAAATCGTTCTCTCCACTCCAAACTAATGCTCTGCTGGAGCAAGTCCGGGACCCTCTGGACCAAGCCGAGCAATTGATTGACGACTATGCACGGCAGGTAACTCAGGAATTCCGGGATAAAAAAAGCTCACTGTTCGCGTTGTACTCCCTATTCCTGTTTTTGCTGGTACTCGTTATTATTTATCTCTGCCGTAAGCTAATTACCCTTCAAAATGAAATGCTTGAGGAGAAGTCCCTGTATCAATTAATTGGCGAGACGATGTCCGACTTTATTATTTTGACAGATCCTAACGGGTTGATCTTATACGCTTCCCCTTCCCATTCGGGCCTGCTCGGATATATCCCGTCCAAAGGTGCTCCGCTCTCCAATTATATTAGGGAGGCGGAGATTACCTGGGCGAAGCTCAAAAGCGTGGTACAGGCCCCCCCGCGGATTTCCGAGCTGCGCATGCGTTCAGTAGAGGGACACTGGGTATGGCTTGAAACGAAGGTTACCCCGATTAAGGGCAGCGGCGCTTTTCCGGCGCAGTTCATGCTGGTATCGCGTGAAATCACCCAACGGAAGCAATATGAGGAACGCCTGCACAAGCTGGCCTTTTATGACCATCTGACTGCAATTCCTAACAGAGCCCATTTCAAGATGTACATGGAGAATCTGATCAATCAGCCGGAGGAACGCAAACAGAATATTGCGCTGGCCCTGCTCGACTGTGACCGCTTCAAGCAACTGAATGACACGCTTGGCCATCTGGCCGGAGATGAATTCCTGCAATTGCTCTCACGTGAGCTACAGCAGACCGTCAAGGGATCCGGACAGGCTTTCCGGATCGGAGGAGACGAGTTCGCCGTAGTGCTGCACCGCTTCACCAGCCCTGAGATGCTTGATGAGATCCTGGCCCGGCTGCTGCAACTCTTCAATAAATCCTGGTCGATCAACCAAGGCTCCAGCTTCCATACATCAGCCAGCATAGGAGTATCGCTATACCCGCAGCACGGAAGCAGTATTAATGAATTGCTCCGGGCCGCCGACCTGGCAATGTACCGCTCTAAGAATCACGGCGGCAACGAAGCCAATCTGTACAGCGAGCTTGTAGATGAAGAATATTCGGACCAGCCCAAATAAGCTATTCCCGTAAGGGGGAGCATTGGCTCCAGAGGACATATAAAAATGATAGACCAAGTCAAACTAAATTCTTATATCTTGACACAAAAAGAGCTATTCTGACGGCCCCCTGGCGGGTTGCCGTACAGAACAGCTCTTTTATTGTATCTTAACTGGTGAGCTGTAGCGGATCATCCTTACCTCCGCTGTTCTCCTGCAATCGTTCCCGGATCGTTACCTTAACCAGCTCCTGGCTGCCGGAGCAGTCAATGAAGCGGTCTGCGGCCCCGTCCTTCTCTTCCCAGTCATTCAATCTTAGAATGTAGCCTACCGACGCAGTTTCCGGGAGCACTTCGATCCGAGCCACAGCATGGCCATTTTCCATCTGCCGGAAATCGCACTGGCCATCCTGGATGCCTGTACCCCATATCCATAGATTCCAGCCCCGGTAATCACCATCCGGACGTTCATAATGGATCTCAATGATTTTGGACCTTGGCTCAGGCTGACCGTATTTATCATAGAGAATCATCATAGACAACCCTTCAAGCTCTACCTCTGCACCCTGGACAGTACGGAAGGCATCTGTTCCTGCAGAGGTATGATCCACAACGATATTCCAGCAGCTATCCGTTTCGGGGAGCTTATGGCTGATCGGCCCGGGATTTGCATTAAATATTACTACGATATTGTTCCAGACGTCACCACCGGCGTTATTCTTCAGCAGATAGGAGACCACTCCGCCCTCACAGCGGAGGAATTCCAGCGAACGCTCGATCTCCTGACGTCCATGAAGCCGGAAAGCCGGATGATTTCTCCGCAGCGCAATAAGTCCTTTGTAGTACTCAAAGACGGGAAGGAACTTCGCTTTGTTCTCCCAACGGATGGCATTGATGGCATCGGGGCTCCGGTAGCTATTGTGGTCTCCGTATTTACTGCGCAGGAATTCATCACCTGCTTGCAGAAAGGGAATGCCCTGTGAGGTTAGGATGATCCCGTTCGCCAGCAGAGACCGCCGTACAATCTCATCGCCGAGAATATCCTGCCGGTCAACCGCGAAGTAGGGATCGGCATCGGCAACTGCGGCTTCTACCACACCACCGTTCTTCAGCCGTCCATTCTCCAGTTCCGGCAGTTTGGCCGCCTGGCGCAGACCCTGCGTGGCAAGTACCTTATCCCACAGATTCAAATTATCGTGTGCAGTCACATAATTCACCGTTTCCACCGGAGAATCTGTAAATTCATGAATGGCTCCCTTGATCCCGGAAGCAACCGCACCTTCCTTGTCATATTCCCCGGTTACAAAGCCTTTGCCCCAGCCATCGCTGTCGCCTTTGATCGCAGAGCGGAAGTTGTCATTGAAGACTGCATATCCCTTGCCTTTTTGCACACCTTTTAGTGTTTTGGTAGCTAACGGAGAATCCCCGCCAGTCCAAGGCTCACCGTAGATCAGCAGATTCGGGTTGATCTCCAGACGCAGTTCCTCCGTAAGTTCACGCATGGTCACACTATCCATCAGTCCCATGAGATCAAAACGGAACCCGTCAAGGTGATATTCGGAAGCCCAGTAGGCTAATGAATCCTTAATATATTTGCGCACCATCGGCCGTTCCGTGGCCAGCTCATTGCCGACACCGGAACCATTGGAGAGGCGGCCGTTATAGTCATGCCGGTAGAAATAATCGGGAACCAGCGGCTGAAAAGGTCCTTTTTCCACAGAATAGGTATGATTGTATACGACATCCATAATCACGGAGATCCCTTTACTGTGCAGCGCCTGTACCATTTCCTTCATCTCACGAATGCGGGTTCCCGGATCTGACGGATTGGTGCTGTACGAACCTTCCGGCACGTTATAGTGCTGAGGATCATATCCCCAGTTGTATTCAGTGAAAAAAGGCTCCGCTCCCTTTCCGCTGTCTGCTCCGAGTTCATTAATAGTCTGAAAATCAAATACCGGAAGCAGGTGCACATGGGTAATGCCTAGCTCCTTCAAATGATCAATACCCAGCGCATGTCCCGCAGAATCCCGCAGCCCGAATTCAGTAAAAGCCTTGAATTTGCCTTTATGCAGCATACCGGAGTCCTCTGATGAAGAGAAGTCCCGTACATGCAGCTCATAGATCACAGCATCAGCAGGATGAGGCAGAGCAGGAGAGCTATCTAAGACCCAGGCTTCCGGATCAGTGCCACTCAAGTCCACAATGGCTGATCGTATACCGTTGGCCGACACCGCCTTGGCATAAGGGTCCGCTGCCTCTTTAATCGTTCCGTCCTCAAAAACGGCGCGGTACATATAATACTTGCCTTTCAAATCCCCAGAGAAACGGGCCTGCCAGACCCCGCCCTCCTGACGCTGCATATTCACGATACGCCCGCTGTCCCGGTCACCGTAGTTCACGGTTTCTGTCCCATTCCCCCCGGTATCATACAATACCAGCGACACGGTGAAAGCTGTGGGCACCCATACTTTGAAGAGGCTGTAATCTGCAGTATATGTCAATCCAAGATCATTGCCTGTATAAATTTCTATTACTTTCTCTGCATTTATATAATTGCTGTTCATTCATGATCACCATCCCAGTGTTCTCCCCACAGTTGCCGGAAAACGGATCTATTGCTGCTACTATCCAACTATTTCCACATCATTTAAAAATAATACTTGCACGGCTTTGCAAGCGGAGCATCAGGAGTACAGTCTTGCTCAGGTCCAACCCATGACTTGGCTTAACATATTATATGTAACACGATGTTCACAAGTTTGGGTCCAGCAGCCTATTCTGCTGTCTATACTTCCTATATCGGTAGTGATGACTTCTCAATTAAGCTTATCAAGCAAAAGCCGCTATTCTATCGGAAGTATAACCTGCTATGGATTGGATAGCTACTGTAAATTGATGTTATGTACTAACTCATAGCCTATCATATCCTTCTGACGCAGCACCACTATACAATGTTACAACTACTATTTAGAAACAGGCGATCCGCTTAGTAATAAAAAAAACCAGCCCCCCAATTAGGAGGCCGGCATAAAGTAGTTGGAAAAGTAGACTTGCTAAAAAACGGAGTAATGCTTGAAGCAATAATTAATTCACACTGCTCTGCACAAGTGCAGCAACTTCCTCGGCGGTACCGAGCTGCAACGCTTTTGCTGCCATTTCCTTCATGTCTGCGGCAGAGAGCTTGGAAATCTGGCTCCGTGCCGGGAGAATAGAGGTGGCACTCATACTGAATTCGTCAAGACCGAGGCCCAGCAGCAGCGGAATCGCCGTGCTGTCACCAGCCATTTCGCCGCACATGCCCGTCCATTTGCCTTCAGCATGGGCAGCATCGATTACAATTTTGACCAGGCGCAGAATGGCCGGGTTGTATGGCTGATACAGGTAGGATACCCGTTCGTTCATCCGGTCTGCAGCCATTGTATATTGGATAAGGTCATTGGTTCCGATACTGAAGAAATCCACTTCCTTGGCGAACTGGTCAGCTAGAACAGCTGTGGAAGGAATCTCCACCATAATGCCAAGCTGAATGTTGTCAGACACTTCCTTGCCTTCTTCACGGAGCTTGGCCTTTTCCTCCAGCAGCAGATCACGGGCTGCACGGAATTCACCAAGCGTAGCGATCATAGGGAACATGATCCGCAGATCACCGTGGGCACTTGCTCTGAGTAGTGCGCGGAGCTGGGTGCGGAAAATATCCTGACGATCCAGACACAGGCGGATCGCCCGGAATCCGAGGAAAGGGTTCATTTCCTTAGGTAGATCCAGGTACGGCAGTTCCTTGTCACCGCCGATATCCAGTGTACGTACTACAACCGGCTTGCCGCTCATATTCTCCAGCACTGTGCGGTAAGCATTGTACTGAATTTCTTCGGAAGGAAGCTTGTCGCGGCCCATGTACAGGAACTCCGTCCGGTACAGGCCTACACCTTCGCCGCCATTCTCGATTACACCATTCACATCATTTGGTGTACCGATGTTGGCAGCCAGCTCTACATGCTTGCCGTCAGCGGATACGGTCGGCTCGTCGCGGAGCTTTTTCCACTCGGCGATTTGCAGATCATAGGCTGCCTGCTTGGCTTTGTACTCCGCTACCTCAGCATCGCTCGGGTTGATCAGAACATCACCGTTCAGACCATCCACAATCACCAGATCACCTGCCTTGACTTCGGACAGTACATTCTTGGTGCCGACTACCGCCGGAATTTCCAGGGAGCGGGCCATAATGGCCGAGTGCGAGGTGCGTCCGCCGATATTCGTCGTAAAGCCCTTGACGAAGTTGCGGTTCAGCTGTGCTGTATCAGAAGGCGTCAAGTCCTGGGCAATAACAATGACTTCCTCACTGATCTCGGCAGGACTGACATAATGGATACCCAGCAGATGGTTCAGCACCCGTTTGGTCACATCGCGCATATCAGCTGCGCGTTCCTGAAGGTACGCGCTTTTCATATTTTCAAACATCTCAATAAACTGAGTGGCAACTTCATTTAAGGCATAGTCCGCATTAACCATTTCCTCACGGATTTTGTCCATTACGGGACTGATCAGCTCAGGATCTTCCAGAATCAGCAGATGGGATTCAAAGATCTCCGCTTTCTTCTCGCCTAGTTCAGCGAGGGTGCGTTCCTTGATGCTCTGCAGCTCGGCTTTGGACTTCTCCAGCGCGTCTGTCAGTTTGGCAACCTCTGCCTCCACATTACCTACAGCTGTTTTTGTAATGGTATAATCCGGATGTTCCAGGATAAAGGCACGGGCTACGGCAATACCTGCTGAAGCCGCGATTCCTGAAATTTTACTCATGCAGCTCTCCCAGCCCTTCTTTAACCATAACTTCCTGAAGTGCGCTCAGCGCTTCGGACTCTTGACTGCCTTCTGTAATCAAAGTCAGAGTATCGCCTGCTTCAAGACCCAGAGACAAAACGCCAAGGATGGACTTAAGTGTTACTTTTTTACCTTTAGCTTCTGCAAAAGCTTCGGTTTCTTTGAATTTTGTTGCTGTATTTACCAGCGCTGTTGCCGGGCGTGCGTGAATTCCGTCTTCGTCGATAATTCTGAATGTTTTTTGCATGATAATATCCAACTCGCTTTCTGTTCATATAGGATTTGTTTTTTATGGTGAAGGCTACGCTCCCTTTAATTATAAAGGAAGCGCTGCGCCATTGCACATCTTACAGGATACTGATGATATCCTTGTCGCCGATAACCACTTTACCCGGCTTCTTCAGTGTAACTGCAGAACCTTCTGGCAAATTGGAGAAAATGACTGGTGAAATTACGGAAGGCGCATGAGCCTTAACGTACTCCAGATCAACTTCCATAATCGGCTGTCCTGCGGCTACCAGATCGCCTTCTTCGACCAGGATCGTGAAACCCTGACCTTTAAGCTTAACTGTATTTACGCCGATATGAACAAGTACTTCCTTGCCGCCATCGGACATGATACCAATCGCGTGCTTGCTTGGGAAGACGTTGAACACTTTACCGTATACCGGCGAAGCAATCTTACCGTCATCTGACAGGAACGCAAAACCGTCACCAGTCATCTTCTGGGAGAACACCGCATCCGGCACCTGTGTAATATCGAGCAGTTCCCCGTTGACCGGAGATACGATATCCTCAGGAATAATCGCTGTGCCTTCTTCTCCTGTCTTTTTCTCCAGCTCAGGCTGCGGAACAGCTGCAGCTGGTGCGGCAGCTGGAGTTCTGCCGTTCATTACATCCTGAATCTGTGATTTGATCGTATCGGAACGGGTTCCGAAGATCGCCTGCACGTTGTTGCCGACCTCGAGCACGCCTGATGCGCCAAGCTTCTTCAGACGGTTCTTATCCACGCCGGCTTTATCTTTAACTTCTACACGAAGACGTGTAATACAAGCGTCCAGATGAGTGATGTTCTCTTTACCGCCCAGTGCGGCCAAAATGTTACGCGGCAGATCATCGCCACTTCTGGATACATTCTCTGTGCTTATTTCCTCTACATCGTCGGAAGGATCTTCACGTCCCGGTGTTCTGAGGTTGAACTTCCGGATTACAAAGCGGAATCCAAAGTAATAAATAACCGCAAGCACAAGACCTACCGGAATAACCAGCCACCATGCTGTACGGTTTGGAATCACACCGAACAACACATAGTCGATGAAACCGCCGGAGAAGGTCATCCCGATTTTGACATTCAGGATGTGCATGGTCATAAAGGACAAGCCGGCAAATATTGCATGTACTGCGAACAGCAGCGGAGCTACGAACAGGAATGAGAATTCCAGTGGCTCAGTAATCCCGGTCAGGAAGGAAGTCAGTGCCGCTGAAACCATCAAACTGCCGACAACCCGTTTATTCTCAGGTCTGGCTTCATGATAGATCGCCAGCGCCGCTGCAGGCAGACCGAACATCATGAACGGATATTTACCGGTTGTAAAGGTACCCGCTGTGAAATCCACGCCGTCACGCAGCTGCTGCATGAATATCCGTTGGTCACCGCGAACGAGATCCCCGGCCTTATCGACATAGCTGCCGAACTCATACCAGAACGGCGAGTAGAAGATGTGATGCAGACCGAATGGAATCAGGGAACGCTCGATGACCCCGAAGATGAAGGCCGACAGCGTCAGGTTCGTGTTGATCATACTCTGCGATACATAGTTCAGACCATGTTGAATTGGCGGCCAGATGATCGTCAGTGCAAGCCCGAGAAGCAGGGAAGTGACTGCCGTCATAATTGGAACAAAACGTTTACCCGCAAAGAAGCCGAGATAGGACGGGAGCTCTATACGGAAGAACCGCTTGTACATAGACGCTGCTAGTATCCCGACCAGGATACCGCCGAAGACGCCAGTCTGCAGGGTTGGAATCCCAAGTACACTCGCATAGGCGAAGTCCTGCTTGCTCAGCACCCATGCATTAATGCCAAGCACAGTTCCCATGGTCACGTTCATGACGAGGAACCCGATAATAGCCGCAAGCCCGGCTACCCCTTCACCGCCGGCAAGCCCGATGGCTACCCCGACTGCAAAGAGAAGTGACAGGTTACTGAAGACAATTTGTCCCGAATTCATCAAAACATTGGCAATGGCTTGAACCACATTATTCTCCAGTGCCGGAACGTATTGGAGGAAGTCAGGGTTAACCAGCATGTTGCCGATCCCAAGGAGCAAGCCTGCCGCAGGCAGAATGGCCACTGGAAGCATAAGCGCCTTACCGACCCTTTGCAACACACCAAACATTTTTTTGAACATTGAGGTCACTTCCTTAATTGTTAATTTCGTTCAAACAGAAGCCAAAAAAGGCATGAGCAACACAGCATACAGGTTGTTCCTCTAACACAAGGTTAGATTACCCCGACTTGGGGCTGGACAACCAAAATACTGTAAATCACTCATGCCTGATCGTATCAGTTACACGCTTTGTATTCTGTTTAGTTTAACCAGGGATCATTGTAGCACCGTTCTTTTGAACATGCAAGCACAAAAATAACCCCGCAAACAAAGGGTTATCTTGTTTTGATTCCTACTCCGGAAGCTCCATATCTTCTTCATCCTCTTTCTTCTGGGCCAGCCGCTGCAGATGAATCGTCAGGTAGCTTACCTCTGCTGCATACACGGGAATATGCACCCGCTGCTCAATGACCTTAGTCAGCTTCCAGGCCAGCATATACATCTCGGGGTATTCGCGTTTCATCAGTCCATCGAGCGATGAGGTCTCCCGCACAGTCTCCCCCCGGCGCAGCCGTTCCAGTACGAAACGCAGATGGGTCACGAGACGGGAATAATCCAGCGAATCTCTCGGGATATGATAATCCAGATTGTCTTCCACCAGGTTCACCATATCACCGATCAGCAGGGAATGCTGCTTGACCTCGGAGATATGCCGGTTGCTGAGTGCGCTGACAATATGCAAGGCAACAAAACCAACCTCATCCGGCGGCAGCTTTACCCCCATCGCCGCGTTAATCCGTTCCACCGCATACTCCGCCAGGTTGTATTCTTCCGGGTAGATTTCTTTGGTTTCGTACAGAAACGGGTTATGAATGGCTATATTCTGCTCGTTTCGGCGGATGGCGAACGAGATATGGTCAGTAAGCGCTATATGGATATGCTCATTCAGCGGCTGGCGGCTGCTCTGCATAATGTGCAAAACAATCTCCTGCATGACCTCTATGAGCTTCTCTTCGACCTGGGGAACGAGTTGCTTATATTGTTCCTGTTCCTCCTGGTTACGGAGAATAAACATCTTCTCCACAGAGGACAGATTGATCCGGTCGCGTGTTTTACGGTTAAACCCGATGCCCTTGCCAATGACAACCACTTCGGCATATTGGGGATGCTGGGCGATTATCACATTATTATTGAGTACTTTCGCTACTGTTATGCTGCTCACTACGTACACCTCTTCGAATTACGGATTTCGAACTTAAGCAGCAAATATCTTAAAATAAGACTAAACACCATTATACTTAATATTCATTCTAAACATCAAGCTATAATACATGTTTTTTAGTCCAAAATCAGTAAAGAGCAGCGAAAGTAATCATTTCACCCGAAAGGTCTTTGCCGAATATCTGTAGACCAGAAACAAGGCAATCAGCACATAGGCAGCAGAAGCCAGCAGCACTGTCACCGCAAAATGGGCTGGGGTACTCTGAAACTGCATGCATATAATGCCTACACCCAATACAATACTGTTCATGATACTGAAGAATGGATTCTTCACGTTCAGTTCTGTGCTGTAGGGCTGAAAAATATAGTACATAAACAAATGATGCACGGAAAAAAACAGCGACAGGCCAAGAATCGCACCGCTGAAGATCAGCGTGTCCGTCATTCCCCAACTTTCCCCCGATAAGAGAATGAGCACATTTACTACCACACAGATCGCTGCGGCCGGAATCAGATTAAGACCACTGATGCGAAGCAGTCGAACGCGGAAATTGCTCAGGACTGCAGACCGCTCACGATAAAAGCCATACCGCAGCAGACTAAGGTCGCAGTTGAAGAACATCGCCTTGCATACCCGCTCCCCAATAGAGGTGAAACTCATGACAATGACAAGCATGGGCAGCGTGCTCATTATATACTGGACCAGCTTCGAGAATGTATCCGGCGCAGTCAGCAGAATCAGCAGACCGGCTGCAAACAGTGCGCCAATAATCAGCAGCCGCCGCTGAATGGGTTGAATCAGGAAGCGTCTGTGCCGGGAGAAAAAGATTGCGTTCAGGTAGGCATAGCCGGTTTTGTCCGCAAATTGTCCGGGCAGCAGCTGATTGGATGTGAAATCCTTCTCTTGGGTCTCGACCTGCTTCCTATTTGCCTCTTTCATCATCCGTCCCATATCCAGCAGCGGATCATCAATCTTGGTGACCGCGTCCACTGCGTTACGGTAGCCGGGATACCTGGCAATATACAATGCAGACAAAGCTCCTAGGACCACAAGCGCCACACTCAGGGGAAGGTTGAACATTACTCCATCCATATCCATTAGCGCATTTCCCGTGTACAGAGGCACAAATGCAAGCAGATAACCCACTCCAATGGCGGACCAGACCAGACCGTTTTTTTTGACCAGCACTATTTCCCTCGTATCAAATATCCACAGATGGAGTGCTTCACCGGCAATGCGCCATAGTGAAAGCAGCAAGGACAGAAGCAGCCCTTGCCAGAGCGGTGCGCTATATACATGAGCAAATACCATCATCGCAGGCACAAAATAAATAAAAAAAGTCAGCGCCCTGAGCGTCAGGACAGCATGCATGTACTTGTCGGCGGGCAGCCTCATCAGCTTGACACAAATATATTTATCCCGCTTCGGTTCCAAAATAATGGCGTTGGACACAGTGCCCACCCCAAAACTCAGCAATACAAGCACTTGCAGGTACAGATCGTATTGCTCAGGAAGCGTAAGCTCCTTGGCAGCGAGAACGACAGGCAGATACACAATAAGCCCCAGGTAGGCAAACTTGGTCAGGAAACCCCAGATGATTTTCAGAATAAGGGCCACTACGGTAAAAGTCTTCTTCAGGGCGGTCCGGGAATACACGCTGTCATTTACCAGTTTGCCGACCAGAGGTAATCTCCCAAAATAATACAGAAGACGGTTCGCACCCGAGGCCCCCCGGATCTGCATAATGGTGTTCAGCGTGCTAATCATGTTCGCCGCCATCCTTCAGCAATGCAATAATCCGTTCCTCAAACTCAGGACTATGCAGGATGTCTGCAGGGATCTCTTGAAGCACGCCATTGTTCAGCACCACAAGCTCATCACACAGATCGGCAGCAAGCTGCAGAATATGGGTGGAGAAAATAATAATATGATCCTGCTTCATCTCACGGAGCAGCTTCTTGATCTCCAGCGCCACCACTACATCGAACGAAGTAAGCGGCTCATCCAGCAGAATCAGCGGCGGGCGGGTGATGATAAAGCACAGCATCTGGATTTTATTCTTCATGCCGTGGGAATAGCCTTTGATCAGCCGGTGGCGGTCCTCTTCTTCGAAACGGATAATATCAAAATAGTCCCCGATGGTTTTGCCCGGCTGGATTTTGTCCCGGTTGATGTCCATATAGAATTTCACAAACTCATAACCTGTCAGAAACTCCGGGAGAATGGGCAGCGAAAATACATACCCGATCTCCTCTTCTCGCAGCGGCAGGCTGACTTCATCTCTTCGCAGAAAAGCGCCTCCGCTGTCCATGCGTGTTTCTCCGCTCAGGCAGTTGAACAGTGAAGTTTTGCCGGCACCGTTACGCCCCAGCAGGCCGTAAATTTTACCTTTTTCAAATGTAAAGTCGATACCTTTAAGTACAGATTTGTCATCAAAGCTTTTGCGGATATTATCCAGAATCAGCTGCATATAGCCTCCCTACACTTCTCATTAAGTCGAGGAATAGAAAAAAAGGGATGACAAGCTGAAGCTGCCGGTCATCCCAAGGTTCATGATCCTGTTATTCTGCGGGCTTCTCAGCCAGCGCAACTGGTGCTGGAGCCGTAAGAGCTGAAGGCGGACTGACGGATGAAGCCGCCGGCGCTTTGGAGCCTGCCTTTCCTGCCGTCAATCCTTTGATTAAGGCTTCCACATCGATCCCGGAGACGCTTTTGAGCATTTCAGGAGCCGTAGCCATTAACTGGGTCACATAGTTGCTGACACGGGCAGCTCCCTCTCCGTTGCCGGTATCCACCACAGTCAGCTTATCGATGGAAGCCAGCGGCTCGGCGATACGTCCAGCCAGCTCAGGCAGCATCTTCACGATAATATCGAGCACTGCGGCCTCGCCGAATTTCTGGAACGCTTCCGCCAGCTTCTCTTTGGCTTCTGCTTCCGCAAGACCGCGCAGCCGGATAACCTCGGATTCTGCTTTACCTTTAGCCAGCTCGGCATCCGCCACCGCCTGACCCTCCAGCCTCTTTTGCTCGGAAGTAGCTCTGGCCTGGGTTTCAATACTGTATTGCAGGGCATCCGCCTCACGCATTCTTTTAGCCTTGTCGGCTTCTGCCGCCTGCTCTACCGCATAGCGGTCAGCCTCGGCTTTCTTCTTCACTTCGGCATCATACTGTTTCTCACGCACTTGAATTTCTTTGGCTTGCAGATCAATCTCCCGTTCCTTACGCACCAGTTCGACCTTCATCTGCTCTTCAACCACCGTCTGCTTGGCACGCGCCTCCTGAATGTGGTACGCCTGGTCGGCTTCCGCCTTCGCGGTATCCTGATCACGCTTAAAGGCAGCAACCTTCAGCTGATTTTCCTTGGACGCTTCGGCTATATTCGTATCGCGCAGCAGTTCAGCCTTCTGCCCTTGTTCTTCCGCATTAGCCTTCTGAATTCGCGCATCCCGCAGCGCTTCGGCTTCGGCAATTTCTGCATCGCGCTTCACGGCCGCAATCCGCGGCTTCCCGAGCGCTTCCAGATATCCGTGCTTGTCGCGCACATCCTTAATCGTGAAGGACACGATCTGCAGCCCCATCTTCTTCAGATCACGCGCCGCTACCCCCTGAACCTCCTGGGCAAAACGGTCCCGGTTGCGGTATACCTCCTCCACCGTCATTGAGCCTAGAATCGCCCGCAGATGACCCTCCAGCACCTCCTGTGCTTCGCTCTTCAGGGCTTCAATCGGCTTGCCCATGAACTGCTCAGCTGCCGTGGCCACATCCTCGGTGGAGCTGCCCACCTTGATAATCGCCACCCCGTCGGCAATCACAGGTACACCCTGCTCGGTGTACACCTCCGGCGTCGTCACATCCAGCTTGTGGGACAGCAGCGACATGAATTCAGCCTTCTGAAAAACCGGCAGAATAAACGCACCGCCCCCGCGGACAATCTTAATCTTGCGGCCGGAGCCGTCATCGGAAATATGATTGTTACCCAGGAAAGAACCGGTGACAATCATCCCTTCATCGGGGCCAACCGTTTTATACCGTGCCCAAAATGCAATGCCGAGCACAAAGAGCACCGCAACAACCACTGCAGGTATAAATAAGTATTCGGGCAAACCGTACATTACGCGTCCTCTCCTTTTCGCTTTTCGAATTCAGACACAACCGCAACACCTTCTTTGACTTCAACCACTACAACCTTAATTCCGGCAGGAAGCAAAAGGTGATCAAAGCTTGCCGCTGTATGCAGACTATTGCTTGCACCGAACTTCACCATAATCTCGCCATAGCCTTGTGCCGGAACGGGAACCGTTACTTCACCGATTCTGCCGGGGAGCTCGCTCATAGAAAATCCGCTGGACATCTCGCTCTTGTCCATAGGCTTTACCACCCCCAAATACATGACAACAGCCATGAACGCCGCAGACAGCAGGGACAGGGCCAAAATGGGGCCGTTCTCCAGACTGCTGTACCGGGTCAGCAGAATGCCTGCTCCCCCGAATACAGTGATACCTCCCGCCAGAACCGCAGGGCTGATGAAATGAAAGGACACCACATCAAAAATGCCATGAAGGGCACTGCCGATCAGATCTCCCACAATCACGCTGACCACGGCAAAGATGACGCCAAGCGCCAAACAGCCCAAATACAGCGTCTCCATATCGTTCTCCTCCCGTCTTTACTTCCGGACTGTCATACTAGGTTAAACGCACAAACCATGTCCCCGGTTTCACAATCTTGGGTAAATATCTCAGTATTGTAGGATGAAAAGAAAAAAACCGTCCCCCGAAAGGGACGGTTCATAGCTCATTTAAGTATTGACCGGCAGAAGGCTGCCGTTTCGCTTACAGTGCCATTGTATAAATTTCCACAACGTCTTCACGTTGCAGCTTGCGGAAATTCCCAAACGGTCCAAAGCGGACAGCTTTGTCGGCCATGTTGCCAATCTCGCTGTTATCGATATCATAGTCGCCCAGTGTCTTCGGCGCTCCGATGGAATCCCAGAAACGGCGCAGCGCTTCGATACCCTCAAGACCCACCTCTTCATCGGTTCTGCCCGCAGCATCAATGCCAAATACATGAACAGCCAGCTGACGGAAACGGGCAGGGTTCGTGCTGAGGTTGTATTTCATCCAGTGCGGGAAGAGAATCGCCAATCCGCCGCCATGTGGAATATCGTATACAGCCGATACGGCATGCTCAATATTGTGGGTTGCCCAGTCTCCCGCAAATCCCATGCTTACCATTCCGTTCAGTGCCATTGTGCCGCAGTACATAATCGTTTCGCGCAGTTCGTAGTTGTTCAGGTCTTCAACCAGCTTCGGCGCAGTGGCAATCACTGTGCGAAGCAGCGCCTCACAGAACCCGTCCTGCACTAGTGTATTACCGTCAGTATGGAAATAATGCTCCAGCACGTGGGACATGATATCCACCATCCCGTAAACGGTCTGGTCACGCGGCAGAGTGAAGGTATTCTCCGGATCAAGAATCGAGAAAGCCGGGAAGGCGTGAATACTGCCCCAACCCATTTTTTCTTTGGTGACTTCATTAGTGATCACGGAGCCATTGTTCATTTCCGAGCCTGTAGCAGCCATAGTGAGCACTGTTCCCAGCGGAAGAGCCCCCTGAGGAGCGGCCTTGCGCTCTACAAAGTCCCACATATCCCCGTCATATTTCGCACCCACTGCAACCGCCTTGGCACAGTCCAGGACGCTTCCGCCGCCTACGGCGAGGATCAGATCAATATGATTCTCACGGCACAAGGCTACACCCTTATGTACGGTGGACAGACGCGGATTCGGTTCTACACCGGACAATTCCGTAACTACTGCACCAATGGCCTTCAGCTCGTTGATTACATTCGCATACAGACCGCTGCGCTTGATGCTGCCGCCGCCGTACATAAGCAGTACATTCTTACCGTATTTGGGCACTTCCGTCTGGAGTGCACTAAGGGTACCTTGTCCAAAAATCAACTTGGTAGGATTATAAAATTCAAACTTGCGCATAAGGACGAACCTCCGTTTAGTTCAGGAATGTGATGCAATATTCTATTATAGACCTCTGATCGGCAGCATTCAAATCAGTTCCTGGCGAACAGAAGCTCTGCGCAAAAAGATGCCCCCGTGCCAAGCAGCAGGGGACATCTCACAGGGTAGAGCTATTGGATTAGCAGGAGCCGTGTTGGCTCACCGGAAGCCAAGGCTGTTGGCAAAGCGGTGGAACGCCGCCTGACCTTCCGCGGTACGCTTATACACACCGGCATGCTCAAGAATATGGGTGAACTTGATGCCGACCTCATTTTGTACCGTCTTGACTGCTTCTTCACGGTCCATGGCAGTGCCAAAGCGGACAGCCAGTTCCTGAATCCATGAAGCATGCTGTGCCAGTGCGTGATCTGCCTGGGACTGGACAGCATCCAGCAGCGCCGTATCTCCCGCCAGAATACCGGCAATGGCATCCAGTTCTTCCTTCAGGCGGCCTGGAAGAATCGCGAGACCCATGACTTCGATCAGGCCGATATTTTCTTTTTTGATATGGTGCATTTCCCGGTGCGGGTGAAAAATCCCTTCAGGGTATGTCTCGCTGGTCCGGTTGTTGCGCAGCACCAGATCCATTTCAAAACCGCCGTCCTCCGCCCGGCGCACGATAGGCGTAACGGTATTATGCCGGGTCTGCTCCCCGTCCACCTCGCTTGAGGCTAGTATTTCAGCTGTAGGATCACTATAGGTTTGCCAGGCCTCATAGATCGAATTCCCGCACTCCAGCAGCACTGCCGGATCTGCACCCTGCAAACGCAGTACCGACATCGGCCATTTCACGATACTGAGGCTTACACCCGGATAAGCCTCGTGAGTGAAGGTGGCCTCCTTTGGCGCCTTCTGGATCGGAAAGGTGTGGCGGCCGCCCTGAAAATGATCATGGGTCAGAATCGAGCCGCCGACAATTGGCAGATCCGCATTGGAACCGATGAAGTAATGCGGGAAGGTCTCCACAAAGCTCAGCAGACGCTTAAGCGTATCCTTAGTCAGCTTCATCGGCACATGATCGTGATGGAACACGATGCAGTGCTCGTTGTAGTAGACGTAAGGCGAATACTGGAGGAACCATTTCTCATTATTCAGCTTCAGCGGAATCACACGCAGATTCTGCCGGGGCGGATGATTGAGCCTTCCGGCGTAACCGACATTCTCGCGGCACAGCAGGCATTTCGGATAGACCGGAGGAGGAAGCAGCCGGGCCATGGCAATTTCCTTCGGGTTTTTCTCCGGCTTGGACAGATTAATCGTCATTTCGATGTCACCGTACGGAGATTCCTGCAGCCAGAACACGTTTTTGGAGATCCGGTCCATGCGGATATAATTGGAATCTATGCTTAACTTGTAAAAGCGGTCCGTCGCCGCCTGAATACCTTTTTCAGCTGTGAGGCTGTAGAATTCGGCATTTACCTCGGAAGGACGGGCCATGAGGAGGCCCATGATCTTGGCATCCAGCAGGTCGCGGTACGTATCCGAATTTTCGGGAATCAGGCCCATTTCAAAGCCATAGTCAATCAGAACATCCAGCGGAGCTTGCGGACTCTCCAGTGGAGCTTCTGCGAATTCGGCAGCATACGGCTCGCTGAAGCCGAACTGATCCAGCAGTTCATTGCGGCTGTAGTCCACGTCCGCAGGCTGAATCAGCTGCTTATGGATTGCAAACCCTACCAGCTGCTCGATCGCATACAGCGCCTTTTCCGCAGATGGAGCGGTATTATTATGGTTATTCATTTCAATTCTCCTTCATGTGCCGTAGCTTATTCCCCGTACCCTTGCGGATTGGCCGAATGCCAGTTCCAGGCGCTTTGAATGATCCCCTCAACATCGGCATGCTGCGGGTTCCAGCCAAGCACAGAGCGGGCTTTGTCGGAGGAAGCTACCAGTACAGCCGGATCTCCGGCGCGGCGTTCCTGAATTACCACCGGAATATCAAGGCCGGTTACCTTTTTCGCAGTTTCAATGACCTGCTTGACGGAGAAGCCCAGCCCGTTGCCCAGGTTGAAAATATTGCTGGCGCTGCCGCTGCGCAGATAGTTGACGGCCCGTACATGGGCATCGGCCAGATCGCTGACATGGATATAGTCGCGCACACAGGTTCCGTCTTCTGTCGGATAATCGTCACCGAATACCGCAATGCTCTCGCGCTGCTTCAGCGCGGTTTGCAGCACCAGCGGAATGAGATGGCTCTCCGGACGGTGGTCCTCGCCGATCTTGCCGCTGGCATGTGCACCTGCGGCGTTGAAATAGCGCAGCGCCACATATTTGATGCCCAGTACCTTGTCGAACCAGGACATCATCCGTTCCATAGTCAGCTTGGTTTCGCCGTATACATTCGCCGGCTCGGTGCGGTCGGTTTCCTCAATCGGCACCTTTTCCGGTTCGCCATAGGTTGCGGCTGTCGATGAGAAGACGATTTTGTCCACACCGGCATGCTGCATCGCTTCCAGAAGGCATTGTGTGCCGTAAACGTTGTTGTCGTAGTATTTGACCGGGTCCTTCATGCTCTCGCCAACCAGTGAGCTTGCAGCAAAGTGGATGACGGCGTCGATCTTATTTTCCGAAAAGAGCTTGGAGAGTGTTACCTTGTCGCGCAGGTCGCCCTCATACAGCTTGCCGCCCAGAAGCGCCTCACGGTGCCCTGTCAGCAGATTATCGATCACCACTACCTCTTCACCACGATCCAGCAGCTCCGCTACTGTATGAGAACCGATATACCCTGCTCCACCTGTTACCAGAATCGCCATCTTACTTCACTCCTTTCAGTTCTTCTACGCCATTGCCGATTCCGCATACATAGAACTCACCGGTAAGGCCGGTTCTGTTCTTGTAGGCTTCTCCTACTTCACGGATAAACCGTTCCACATCATCTTCATGCACCAGCGATACGGTACAGCCGCCAAATCCTGCGCCAGTCATACGTGAGCCGAGCGTACCAGGAATCTTCTGTGCTTCTTCCACCATGACATCCAGCTCTTCGCAGCTGACTTCATAGAGGTCGCGGAGCGAGACGTGGGAGTCATTCATATATAAACCGAACTGCTTCAGGTCGTTGTTCTTCAGCACTTCTACGGAATCGAGCACACGCTGATTCTCTTCCACTACATGGCGGGCACGGCGTCTTACCGTTTCGTCGGTGATTTTATCCTTGTGTATTTCGAATTGTGCGGGTTTCATCTCTGCCAGGTAAGACAGGGAAGGAACCTCCTGCTTCAAAATCGCCAAGGCCTCATCACACTGGCTGCGGCGCTCATTGTATTTAGAGTCCACCAGGCCTCTCTTCTTGTTCGTGTTGCCGATCACCAGCTTGTAGGAGCCGGTTACAAAAGGAATCAGGCTATACTCCAAGGTGTCGCACATGAGCAGGATCGCCTGGTCACGCTTGCCGTTGGCTACGGCGAACTGGTCCATAATTCCTGAATTCACACCTACGTACTGATTCTCCGCGCGTTGGGACAACAAAGCGATTTCTACAGTATCCGTATCTCCGCCAAGCAGCGTCAGGAAGGCAAACCCGGTGACCACTTCAATGGAAGCCGAGGAGGACAGGCCTGAGCCGTTCGGAATTTCGCCATGGAACAGGAGGTCGTAGCCTGCGGATACCGGAAGATCTTTTTTGGCCAGCTCCACCATCACACCGACCGGGTAGTCTACCCATTCGCCAGTCTTGGCTTTACCGATTTCACTGTAGTCAATCGAGGCCTCATATGGAAAATTCGTCGATGCGAACCGAACCTTGCCATCCTTGCGCGGACGCACAATCAGTGTGGTTCCGAAGTCCAGTGCTGCCGGAAACACGTAACCTCCGTTGTAGTCCAAATGCTCACCGATGAGGTTTACCCGACCCGGAGCATAGAATACACGCACCTCCTCTGTGCTCTCTCCGTATTTCTCGATAAATTTGACTTTCAGATCCTGTATGCTCATTAATGCCACTCCATCCTTTCGCTGCTTCTCGTTTTAACTTTTGGAAATCGTATTGCTTCGTTTATGCTTACATTATAATAAAATCAGACTTGCCCTGATAATGCAATCATGTGTGTAATGTATGGACAAATGTGACTTCCCGTAAAAGAAGCGATATAATCAAAAGTAAGATTATTCTTCTCATTCACCCGCCCTTAGGGCTATGATTGCGCTAACGGGGGAAAGGCGGTTCCAGTGTGGAACATACTTATTCCGTAGGATCAAATCCGGTGGTTTACGACAATCAGCACTTACATGTGCTTTTTGCCGGCGAGAGCCAGACGCTCCCGCTGCATCAGGCCGGCCCCAAAATCTATGATTACTTCCTGCTGCACTTCATCGAATCCGGCTTCGGAACCTTCCGGACGGAGGAGCGGAAATACGAGCTGGGACCGGGAGACTGCTTCCTGATTCATCCCGGACAGCTGGTCAGCTATCTCTCTGATGAAGACCAGCCCTGGCGTTACCGCTGGGCTGCATTCACCGGCACGGACGCAGACGCGCTCGTGCTGCAGACCGGCTTCACTCCGCAGAAGCCGGTCCTGTCCACCCTCGAAGGCAGTACCTTTCCCGGCGCACTGGCCGGGATGATGCGTGCCTTCTATGCGGGCAAAGAGAGCGCCCATCTGACCTCGCTGGGCTATCTATACCTGATCGTCGGCGAAGCAGCCGAGCTGCTTCTCTCCTCCTCCCGGCTCCCCGGCCCGGAATCGCAGGTGAAGCGCACCGTGAAGCAAATGATCCACTACATGGCTGCCCAATATGCCCATCCCGTCTCCATTGAGCAGATGTGTGCCAGCCTTGGCTACAACCGCGCCTACCTCTCACGCATCTTCAAGCAGGAAACGGGCCTCTCGCCCGTCACCTATCTGCTGAAGCTGCGTATCGAGAAATCACGGCAGCTCCTGCGCGAGCGCCCGGAGCTGTCCGTCGAGCAGGTGGCCGCCTCGGTCGGACTGACGGACGCTCTGTACTTCTCCCGCCAGTTCAAACGCCTCTGTGCCCAGTCGCCTACCTCTTACCGGATTACAACCGCAAGGCATGGAGAGAAGAAATAGGCTGTTGATATTCTGTAACTTAGAACAAATATATGTCCTTTGACTAAGGCCGGAGCTTGCAGGCCGGAGCCTGCAAGCTGGTAGACTGCTGGATGGGACGCAGCAGGCTGTTGATGGCGCCAGTAGGGACTGGATAGGGCGAACATTAGGCCGCTGGATGCGACGCAGAAAGCTGCTGGATAGGCGCCAGTAGGCCCACGGATGGCGCGCAGCAGAAGTTTGGAACGATCCGGTGCGTTGATCAGACCAACTCGACTGCATCCAGCACCCGATAAGTGCTAAGTTGGAATTTGTATCACTAATCTGCAGAATTCTACCTCGCCCAGATGCTTAGTGGATTTTATACACCTATTTTGAGCCAAATGAGGATAATTACCTGATATGGAGCAGATTAGGTCTACTTATTCCCACTATTGCCGCTTGAATGGCCAAATGTCTCGAATCAGGTCTACTTTTTCCACTTCCCCCACGGATCTTCTTCCATCAGCACTATTCTGAGACGGCACTCCGCAGCAAGTGCCTCTCATCGGATTGCAGCAAAAGCCCGTTTCCGGTCAGGAAGCGGGCTTTTGCTATGTGAGTGCAGATGATTATAAAAGCGGCTGTTCTCAGGACTCGCTGTCCGTCTTCAGGATCGTTTCGATCCGGTCCAGCTCCTCTTGTGAGAACTCGCCATGCGATAATGCGGCAATGTTCTCCTCGATCTGGCTGACCCGGCTTGCGCCGATCAGCGCGGAAGTGACTCTCCCGCCGCGTAGGGTCCAGAGTAGTGCGAATTGCGCCAGGGACAGGCCGCGCGAGACGGCAAGCTGATTGAGCGCGTGGATCTTGCGAAGCACTTCGGGTGTAATCCGGCTTTCGTTCAGAAATACGGACGGGCCTGCTGCCCGAGAATCATCGGGAATGCCGTTCAGATATTTATTGGTTAAAAGGCCTTGTGCGAGCGGGGTGAAGGCGATGCTGCCGACGCCGTGCTCCTCCAGCACGTCCTGGAGGCCGCCTTCGATCCAGCGGTCAAGCATGGAATAACGGGGCTGATGGATCAGCAGCGGTGTGCCAAGGTTTTTCAGAATACGTACGGCCTCCACGGTCTGCTCCGCTGTGTAGTTGGACAACCCCACATACAGCGCTTTGCCGGAACGGACAGCAGTATCCAGTGCCCCCATCGTTTCTTCCATCGGCGTCTCCGGGTCAGGACGGTGCGAATAAAATATATCCACATAATCCAGCCCCAGCCGTTTCAGGCTCTGATCGAGGCTCGCCAGCATATACTTGCGTGAACCCCAGTCCCCATAAGGACCCGGCCACATATAATACCCCGCCTTGGTTGAAATAATCAACTCATCACGGTAGGGTGCCAGATCGCGGGCGAGCACCCTGCCAAACATCTCCTCCGCAGACCCCGCAGGCGGGCCGTAGTTATTGGCCAGATCAAAGTGGGTAATTCCAAGATCGAAGGAACGGGTGATCATGTCCCGGCCATTCTCATAGGCATTGATCCCCCCGAAGTTATGCCAGAGTCCCAGTGAGATTGCCGGAAGCTTGAGGCCGCTTTTGCCTGTACGGTTATAACGCATCCCTTCATACCGTTCGTCGCTAGCCACATATACCATTATCCATCCCTGCCTCTCGTTTCGCTGATGTCGCGCAATACAAGATGAACTTGAGAATGGATAACGATCATTGCGAAATCGCCTTAAATAACAAGGCATTCCGCCGCAATGATAGGCCCAGCATTCTCAAGTTCACGTTCTATACCCTATTTTAAACCTCCCGGGATCAATGTAATCTCCCAGGATCATGCAGCATGGATTACAGCGACCGTATGGCGTTTGCTGAGAGCTACAGCAACTTCTGTATTCTGCCCGTCACTTCGCCGATACGATCCGTCAAGATCAGGTCTGCCTTATGATCATACGGGGTCGGCTCTCCGTTCAGAAGCACTGTGTGCCGGCCACGGAAATAAGTAATCAGGCTGGCGGCCGGCTGCACAGTAAGCGAAGTACCTCCGATGATAATCAGATCTGCAGCCGCGATGGCCGCGACAGATTCCATAAGGACATCATGATCGAGCTCCTCTTCATAGAGCACCACATCCGGCTTGATAATCCCGCCGCAGGCCGGGCAGCTCGGAACGATGTCCTTTATTGCAAGCACCTGATCCAGCCCATACGGAAGCGAGCAATCCATGCAATGGTTGCGGTGAATGGAACCATGCAGCTCCAGCACGCGCCGGCTTCCGGCAAGCTGATGCAGGCCGTCGATGTTTTGCGTGATAACGGCCTTAAGCTTGCCGCCGCGCTCCAGTTCCGCCAGCAGCAGATGCGCACCATTCGGCTTCGCTTCGGGATGAATCATTTTACTGCGGTAGAAGTCAAAAAATATGTCAGGTGAGGACATGAAAAAGCTGCGGCTCAGCATCACCTCCGGCGGATAAGGCGAATTATGCTGCTCCCTATACAGACCTGCCGCCGAGCGGAAGTCCGGAATCCCGCTTTCCGTGGATGTGCCGGCGCCTCCAAAAAAAACGATGTTGCCGCTGTCCTTGATCCAGGAAACCAGTGTCTGCAATGAATCCATAAGTCTGCACGCATCCTTTCTATATATAGCTCAGATTGTGAGGCGAAGCTGATGAAAACCCGAGATAACAGTATCCGCATCCAGTAAATGGGCGGTGCTCCCGGCTGGGGATATGCCAACGGACAGCCGCAGGCCTGCGCCTTTGCCGAGCTGCATGTCGGCATTGCTGTCGCCGATAATAACCGTCTCTGCAGGTCTGAGGCCCAGCTCCCGGCAGGCAGTCTCCGCCATTTCAGGCGCAGGCTTGCCGTGGGTCACACGGTCTCTCGTAACCACAGTGTCAAAATAACCCGTAATCCCCATCCATTCCAGCTGCTCCCCGGTGGTAGAAGAACCGTCGGAGGTGACTACGCCAAGCTTCAATGAAGCTGCCGCACATTGCTGCAGAAAAGGCAGCAGATCGGGCAACGGCTGTGCCGACTTGCGGCGGCGCAGCTCGTTCATCGCTTCCTTGCCGATGGCCGTTATACGGGCCAGGGCTTCATTCCAAGGAACTCCTGCTGAATAGAGCTGCCAGGCCAGAATGCCGCCCGTCTCCTCTGCGGTAGCCATGGACAGCGGTCCGGCAGGGTCATAGCCGATCACTTTCCCCGCGGCGTCATGGACCGTGCCCAGCACCTTGGCGATGCCTGAGCCCAGGCGGTTTTCTTTTCCAATAAGTGCGAGTTGATTCTCCAGTCCTTCCAGCATCAGGTTAGCCCAGGTTCCCCAGGTAGCGAGTAGATCAAGCAGAGTGCCATCCTTATCGAACAATATACCCTTGCAGGGTACAGCTAACCCATTTACATGCAGTACGGCCATTCTTCGGCTCCTTTCCTGTGGACAGGATATGGGTTAACGCAGATTGCCGAGCCAATCCAGCACTGACCGTGCGGTAAGCGTCTGCTGCTCATCCTCTGAGATGGTTGCTTCCCCGTCACCCTTCTGCTTGCCATAGCTTCCGAACTGGGCATGATTCCCGCCTTTGACCGAATAATATACGGTATTGCTTGGCAGATAGGAACGTCCTTTATTGTAGCTAGCCTGATCAACCACTTGATCCTCGGTGCCCAGAACCGACAAAACAGATAAAGTTGTATCTTTCAGACTGCCTTTCTCATCCGGATAGGAGGCCAGAAAATACACGCCCTTCAACTGGTCTGCATGCTCTGCAGCAAAACGTGAAGCCATAACCCCGCCCAGCGAATGGCCGCCCAGCACAAATGACAGCTTCGGATGCACTCGGATGATCTCTTCGGCGGCATCGCTTTTGATCACTGCGAGATTAAGCGGCATTTTGGCGATGTAGAAGGGATGCCCCGCAGCGGCGATTTTTTGGGCCAGGGGAGCATAAGCCTCCGCTTTAACCAGCGCACCCGGATAGAAAATCACAGCCGTTCCGAACGTGACGGAAGGCTCAAACGAAATCCAGTTATCATTTTGCTCCACGCTGACACCACCTGCGGAGACCAGTGCATTCTCAGCCCTTATTCCCGGTGTGTAAGGTGTCAGATATCTCCATACCCAAAAACCCGCCGCAACCAGAATGATAAGAATCCCCAAAAGAACGCGGCGCTTGGTTATTTTTTTTCTCAATGGTGTTCACTCCCGATTACTGCATACAGAAAATTATAGAGGAATCAATGAAATCAAACAACCTTCAAGACATCGCCACAATTATCCGCTATGATAGCGCTTACTATAGGTAGTATTGTGATGTATTTCACAATTGTTTTTACAGAAATCTTGTATTTTAAAATTAAAGTAATTTGCTAAACGCAACCAAATTGGAGGTTAGTTCATGGCAGGGGAAAGCTCGCTCGCAGCACGCGGAGAAACCTTTTTTCTCAACTTGCGCTTCATGCTTATTGTCACCGTATTTGCCGGCAATGCGATTGAGCCTCTGATTGGCACCCTTAGCGGAATGCACAGCCTGTATTTGTGGATTTTCAGCTTCCATATGCCGCTGTTCGTACTCGTAACAGGCTATTTTGCCGGAAAAAGCCTCACTGGAGCCGCTGGCCGCAAGGTTCTGCTTCAGATTGGACTACAATACCTTATTTTTCAGACTCTGTATTCAGCGCTGGACGTTTCCGTCTTCCGCGTATCCAATATTCACCACTCCTTCTTCGCTCCTTATCTGCTGCTATGGTTCCTGGCTAGTCATGCCTGCTGGCGCCTCCTGATGCTCGGCATGGGCAGATGGAGCAAAGCCGCACAAATCATTTTCGCGGTTACTGCTGGTGTCGCGGTCGGCTATTTGCAGCTAGACGGTGTCTGGTTCAGCATCAGCCGTACCTTTGTCTATCTGCCGTTTTTCGTCATCGGCTATCATTTCTCCTTCGAGGCGCTGGCCCGGATCTATACCAAAACTGTCAAAATCGCTGCCGCTGCCGCATCTGTACTGCTGCTCCTGATTCTGGGCATGCTCGGTTCAAAACTCCCCCTGGGCTGGCTGTACGGCAGCATGACCTATATGCAGCTTGATGCTCCTGAATGGTATGCGGGAGTGTACCGGCTGGGAATGTACGGACTGCAGCTTGCCGCCTCCCTCGCTTTTCTGGGATGGGTGCCTTACCGGCTGAGCCGGATGACGGACTGGGGCCGCCGCACCCTCTATGTCTTCCTGCTGCACGGTTTTGTGGTCCGCCTTGCTGCCGTGTCAGGGATTTACACGTATCTTGACAATGCCGCCGGAGCTTCGGCCCTGCTGCTCTGTGCTGTCTCCTTCACGGTTCTTCTGGCCCAGCCAGCAGTCAAACGCGTGCTTCATCCCCTGGTCGAGCCTTCTGTAGACTGGATGATTACCCTGCAGCGTGCGGCCCTGCGCCGGTCACTGTAACATAATTCCAAATAAGCCTTTCCCCTCCGGGATGGGCTTTTTTTCACGTCCTGCAAGGGGGTCTCCTCTCGACAAACTTCACATTGTCCGGTAGAAAAATGAGGCCTTTTGTGATAGACTCTCTAATAACGTTCGTATTATATCCGCTGATATTTTATAGAAACGGCTTCGCCCTCCTTCTGTTTCCGCAAGAAGCTGGACCCCGTTCCTTCTATAAACCGCAGATACGCAGCTTTTGGGATTGTAATGCGTTAATGCGACACTATATCCGGTTTACATTTAATTAGGAGGGGAATATCATCATGGCAGACAAGAAAATGCGTTCAGACATGATCAAAAAGGGCTTTGACCGCGCTCCGCACCGTAGTCTTCTGCGGGCAGCAGGCGTAAAAGAGGAGGATTTTGGCAAGCCGTTTATCGCGGTCTGCAACTCCTATATCGATATCGTTCCCGGCCACGTGCATTTGCAGGAATTCGGCAAAATCGTCAAGGAAGCCATCCGTGAAGCCGGCGGCGTTCCATTTGAATTCAACACAATCGGCGTCGATGACGGTATCGCCATGGGGCATATCGGGATGCGTTATTCCCTGCCAAGCCGCGAGATCATTGCCGATTCTCTGGAAACTGTCGTTTCCGCACACTGGTTCGACGGCATGGTCTGCATCCCCAACTGTGATAAAATCACCCCGGGCATGATGATGGGCGCCCTGCGCGTGAATATCCCGACCATCTTTGTCAGTGGCGGGCCAATGAAGGCTGGTGTAGACAGCAAGGGCAAAAAGCTCTCACTCACATCCGTATTTGAAGGCGTCGGCGCTCACCAGGTCGGCAAAATCAACGATGCTGAGCTGCTTGAACTTGAACAATACGGCTGTCCGACCTGCGGCTCCTGTTCCGGGATGTTCACAGCGAACTCCATGAACTGTCTGGCTGAAGCGATGGGCCTCGCCCTTCCGGGTAACGGCACTATCCTCGCCGTAGCAGAAGAACGCAGAGCCTTCGTACGCAAATCAGCGACTCAGCTGATGGAGCTGATCAAGCTGGATCTGAAACCTCGCGATATCGTAACTAAGGAATCACTCGACAATGCCTTTGCACTGGATATGGCGATGGGCGGTTCCACCAATACTGTGCTTCACACGCTGGCACTCGCTCAGGAAGCTGAAATTGATTATCCGCTGGAACGCATCAATGAAGTTGCCAACCGCGTCCCTTACCTGGCCAAGCTGGCTCCGGCATCCGATATCTTCATCGAGGATGTGGACCGGGCAGGCGGCGTAAGCGCCGTGCTGAACGAGCTGCTCAAGAAACCGGGGGCAATCTTTGGGGATTGCATGACGGTTACCGGCAAAACACTGGCTGAAAATGTCACAGGGCATGAGATCCAGGATACGAGTGTTATTCATACGCTGGACAATCCTTATTCCGTAGTAGGCGGTCTGTCTGTCCTCTACGGCAACCTTGCTCCTGAAGGCTCGATCATCAAAGTCGGTGCTGTAGATGCTTCTGTTGGCGGCTACCATAAAGGTCCCGCCATCTGCTTCGATTCACAGGAAGAGGCGCTGGAAGGTATCGCCAACGGTAAGGTCAAGGAAGGGCATGTGGTTGTTATCCGTTATGAAGGTCCTAAGGGAGGACCAGGCATGCCGGAAATGCTCGCTCCAACCTCGCAGATCGTCGGTATGGGTCTTGGCGCTAAGGTAGGCCTGATCACCGATGGCCGCTTCTCAGGCGCTTCACGCGGAATCAGCATCGGGCATATCTCGCCGGAAGCCGCTGAAGGCGGACCGATTGCCTTTGTCGAGGACGGCGACATCATCGAGCTTGACCTCAACAACCGCAAGATCGAGCTGCTGGTTGATGAAGAAGTACTGGCTATCCGCCGCACCGGCTGGAAAGGCTTTGAGCCGAAGGTGAAAACCGGTTATCTGGCCCGCTACTCCAAGCTGGTTACCAATGCCAGCAAGGGCGGCGTGCTGAAGATTTAATATTGTTCTAAAGGATAGCGTACTATAAAACCAGGCTGTCTCATAAGTGGATACTCCTACAACAGAGACAGCGACTTATTCACTTGTAAGAGTAAAAAGGCAGAAAAACAGCGATCCTCCGGTTATCGGAGGATCGCTGTTTTGCGTTTTTGGTCATTTGCGGCTTGCTTCATTAGATTGTGGGCAAGTGAAAGGTACATATCCCGCTTAAACAGCGGAGAGAACGAAATGATTGTGGAAAAGCGGTAGCGGTCGCCTTGGTCTCCGGATTTTCACCGCTAAGGGGAATGAAAAAAATCTGGAGAGCACAGCGATTGGAACAACGTTTCGTTCGGGGAGCGTACACCCAAGTGCTCACGTTAATCCTGCTTTGTCCGCTTTCTGATAAGGATGATGATAAGCAGCAACAAGGGTAGAAGGATCTGAAAAACTGGAAAAACATAATTCAGGACAATTCTTCGGCCTGTAACGATATGATGGGTATAGTTTGGAGATAAGAAGGCCAATCCGAAAGTCAGAATGGCTACCGGGGCCACCCACTTTTTATAAGAAATACCCGTTATTTTTTCGAGTCCGATTACGGCACCATTAAAAAAAGCTCCCATCTTCACACCTAATCCAAGAAAAAGCAGTAAGGTAAATAGAGCGTCCAGCCGCTCAAATACTTCTGCCAAGTCAATCAATTGAACGGTCTCCAGAAGTGGCAAAGTGCTGTATAGTGCAATCTTTGGACCCAAAACAAAAATGTTCAATTGATTAATGAATGTTAGTGAGAGTGCCGTAAGCACATAACTGATAATCACAGCTCTGTTGAGTCCTTTTCCTGTGCGGGCATAGGGATAAAACACAAGAAATAATACAGTTTGTCCGAACGGAAAAGAGACAATCTCCGGTAAAGCCGCATTTAGCACGGGCTTCCACCCGGATTCCAAAACTGGAAACATAAATTCAAAGTGGAAGAGGCCCGTGACAGGAATCAGAATACTGATTAGGGCATAACTAACTAACACAATAGGAAAAAAAATGACACACATCAGGAACATTACTCTATATCCATAACGGATCGAATTGGATACAACAAGGATGACGATCAGCATAATAATCCACAGTGATGTCTGGTTTAACAATGTCATTACAGTGATTTCGCCAAAATCGCGTAAATTCCGTGAAGCTTCATACGAGAAATAGCCCACAAACAAAAGATTTATGAATGTCCCGAGATACTTCCCCATATAACGCCGAAACAATAAAAATAGATCTAGAAGAGGTTCCTGATGATGAATACTTAAATGCATCAGGAGTACAAATAGGCCGGCTAATGCCCCTACCAGCATGGCTAACCAGGCGTCCTGCTTAGCTTCCCCTCCAATAAAAAATAAAGTTGTACTGCCTACCTCGAATAATGAAATACATATAGCCAGCTCTGATAGCCGAATTGAGTTGCGTTGGCTCATTTATTTCATCTCCTGTTTAGGGGTGTAATCATTAATCCTATTCGGATTCGAGTAACCGGCTAAATGAACTTTGAAATAAACCCGGCCGTTTCAGGTTCACTTTTACATCGATGTCAATGTCCATGTTTGCTATTTCTCCGGGCCAATCTTTTTTTAATCTTTTCCAGTCCTTAGGGGATTTACGGTGGATTTTATTGCCTATTCCTACAAGGTCGATTTTTAAGTGCTGTACAGCTTTCCAGCCTTCCAGGATTTGCGAGCGGATGATCTCTTCTGCCCGCTGCTCCAGCTTGCCTATACTTTGCGTTTTTAAAAGATCTTCATGGGTTGTGGTCTCCAAAAACTCACCTACAACCACTTTAGCCTTAACTTTTAATGTATAATGCAGGGCTCCTTTTACTGGAGTAACTTTAACCTTAGCGTTACGAACCAGGAATGCGGACACATCGGTAGCATCCTTACTGTTATAGCTTATTGTGGTTAAATGGATATGATTGGTCAGCCAGGAGATTCCCAAACTCTCGTTTTGGTCCAGAGTTCCAACCATTTTTGCTTTGTGGAAGACGCTTAACCCGGAAATTTCTAAGTTGCTGCTGGTAGAGGTCTTTTGAAATACACTTGCTGACTCCAAACTTGAGCTGTCAGTGCCCTTAATGGATATTTGTGGAACTCCGGCGGCAGCGCTGTCCGAGCTGATGCCGAGCGCTAATTCGTGTACGGATACCGAAGGATAATATGAACTTAATTGCTTATTTTTTTCCAGTATTTTGGATAACGCTCTGCCGGGAAGCTTCTCCGGGGGAATCAGCTTATTCAAGTAATCTCTGGCTACGCCGTTGGCTATTAAGACTTTAACGGTTTCCCGCGCGTCCGGATTCCGATAATACGTGTCTAGAATTTCTTCAATTCCGGTTTCTGCTGCTTCTTTGCCAATAATAAGAATATTAGTATGTGCAAAATACAGCTTACGCGGATTTTCCCGGCTGCTGGACGCTAAAGCTTCTCTGATGGTTTTGCCATGTGCAGAGAAGGTATGCACAGCAGCTTGAGATCCGGCCCCGCCGGATGATCCGCCTGCACCGGAAGACATTGCCGGTGGAATGATGACCTGGTAAGTAATGGTCCAGTCCCCCTGATGTCCATCAAATCCCGTTGCTGTTGTGATGCCTAATTCGTTCATTTCAATACGGTTTCCGCACCCCGCAAGCATTAGACCTGTAACCAGCAAAATGGCAATTACCCGGCATCGGTGCACATACATCTCCTCCTTTACGCATGGGGTTCAGGCTCGTCTGAGTTGCGGACAATATTATTCGAACCGACAGGATATTGATGAGAAGCCTGTCTTTTTTTATTCGTTCCTGATTTTAAATTAGGTCTTGTTTTCATTGCCCACCAGGGTGCCCTAATAATTAGATCCTTCATATTTGACTTGTAAAATGGACTGTATGGCAATAGATAGTCAATACCAACCGACTTAAGAGAGAGCAGATGAGCTAAAATAGGAACAACCCCTGCCATGATCCCGAATAAACCGAGAGTTCCTGCCAGCAGCATGAGAATAAAGCGCAATAATCGTACAGCAGTTGCCATACTGAAATATGGAATGACAAAGTTGGATATCGCCGTAAAGGAAACAACGATTACCATTGCTCCCGAGACCAGACCTGCTTCCACAGCCGCTTGCCCAATAACCAGAGCTCCTACTATGGATATAGCAGGACCAATCGCACGGGGCATCCGGACGCCTGCTTCACGAATCACTTCAAAAGTTAATTCCATCAGCAATGCTTCCAGCAGTGCTGGAAATGGGACCCCTTCCCGTTGTGCAGCCAGAGTTACTAACAGGATCGTAGGAATCATTTCTTGATGGAACGTTGTCAAAGCAATGAATAAGGAAGGAAGCAGCAAGGATACCAGGAACGATATCAATCGGATCACACGTAAAAAAGAAGAAATATCGTAGCGCTGGTAATAGTCCTCCGCTGTCTGGAAAAAGTTATAAAAAGTTACCGGGGCGATTAATGCGAATGGTGTCCCATCCACCAAAATAGCTACTTGTCCATCTAAAAGACTTCCGGCAACGGTGTCCGGGCGTTCTGAATTTAGCATTGTGGGAAAGGGAGTGAGCGCCGCATCTTGAATGAATTCTTCGATATAGCCGCTTTCAAGGATACTATCGGTATCAATGGTCTGAAGCCGTTTAGTGATCTCCTGAACCACACCGAGATCGGCAATTCCTTCTATGTAGGTTACAATTACAGTGGTTTGTGAATATTGTCCGATAATATGGCTGTCAAACTTAAGATCAGGTGTCCGCAGTTTTCTTCTAATCAGAGTAATATTGGTTGAGATATCCTCTGTAAAACCCTCTTTCGGCCCCCGGACCACACCTTGTGAAGTGGGTTCCTCCACGGCCCTTCTTACCCCGCCGGCAATGGAAACGGCCAGAGCAGATTGTAACCCGTCTATTACAATGACGGCATTGCCTGTAAGGACAGCTTGATAGATCTGATTTAGCGAATCAATGATTTGAATATTTCCTGCAGGCAGCGTCTTTTTTAATAAAGAAGCAGCAAGATACTCTTCTAACCGGTTAGAGGGTGTGTGTGCAGTTTCTTTAACTAAACTTTCAATAAGATCGGATAACAGACCTGGATCAATTAGCCCTTCAATATAACAAATAGCAAGAGGTCCGGTATGCTCAGGATCAGGATCACCGGAAAAGTCCCGGATGGTAAAGTCAGGGCTTTGACCCAGTCTCTTTTTAAGAGTGCTTAGGGTACTGGCTAATGATGTATTTATAGGCTCATTCAAGGCCTGATGTTTGGACTTCTCCACATCTTGGCTGGAACCTTTCGCTGGCTTCAATACACTTTTAATCCAGTCTTTTAGCATAACTAGCCTCCTCCCCTGTGTATACTATTTGCGGTGATTCGCCATTGTATGCATAGCAGGACATCCATAAACAAACCGCTAGGCTGACAGAAACCCATGCAGAAACATCAAAAAGCCCCAGGACCCAAAGGCCACTGAAGCTTATAATTGCTATTTCATTATGTTACGAGTTGCTAATGTACGACCGTGGCTGCGGGAAGCTCGGCTTCCAGGGTCATCTCTTCTTCCCTTACCCGCTCACGCGGCTTGACTTGTTTCTGCGGACGCTGTTGATTCATCTGGTCCAGAAGCTGGGAGATGGGCATCAGCATCATTTTGGGAACCAGTACCTCGCTCCGTTCCTTAAGCCTTGCCCCTCCAGCAGGATGAATGACACTCAGCAGAATACTCAGGTAGAACTTGGTTGACCGGGCAAACCAGCCGTTTGGCAGATCCAGCACCATAAACCCGAATTTCTCCGGCCCGCGGTTAATCATACTTACACCGTACAGCGCTTTCGCTTCAGCGAGGTCCACATCTGCAGCAATCCGCTGCGCAAGCACCGGCATATCCTTCTCCATACGGCGGATCATACGGATCGCCAGCTGCGCCGAGGAACGGGAATGCATGCCGAGCTCGAATAACTGCCTGTTGTCGATATGGAGCTCAATCACCTTGTCGCCTTTACTTAGATGCTCCCCGCCTTCCATCTGCACGGGTTCACCCTGATATTTGCGTATGCGGTAATGCAGGAACGGATCTGCCGGAGAGAGGGTCTTCAGCCGGAACATTAGTTGGAAAAGGTGCTCCCATGCCAGCCACAAGCCGACAATCAGTCTTTTACCAAAAGAAATCCGCTGAATGGGAGAACTCTGCCCCCCCTTGATCATTTCGTCGATCCGAATACTGTGCAGCCCGCGCCGTTCCGCCTCCTGGAGCATCCGTTCCAGGGCAATCAGCATATGTTCAGGCGCTTTCAGATCCGCACCAAGCGTAGTACCGCAATCATGCAGCAGCATGACTTCGCCCGGATTCAGCTTGCTGATCAGCTTCTCCGTCAGCCGGTCCGCGCCAACCTTCTCTTTCCAATCACCGAACATGGCTGACCAGAGCACGATCTGCACCTGACGGCGCTTGGAAAAATCAAATAAATTGACGATTCCCCAGGGTGGACGGTAATAGGTGCTCCGTTCACCGGTAATGCTGTAAATGATATCGTCGGTGCGCTGGATTTGGCGTTTCACGGTAGGCGGACGCATGAGCCAGTTTGTCTTGTGCACGTAGTTATGAATCCCGATCAAATGCCCCTCCTCATGCATGCGCTTGATAATTTCCGGATTGCTCTCCGCATGGGAACCGACAACAAAAAAAGTAGCCTTAGCCCCGTAACGCTTCAACAAATCAAGCAAAACCGGGGTATACCGCGGGTCTGGCCCGTCATCAAAGGTAAGGGCAAATTCAGTACGGCCGGTCCCTTTGCGAAAGACACGATATCCAAATATCCGGCTGATCATACCAGGGATAAATGCATAGAAGGATGAAATGTAAAATAACCAGAGCAGCAAAGTCTGCATATAAATTCCCCGCTTTTCCAGAGTTGACTTTGGCTCGCCTATACGTCTGCAAGCAGATTCTGTGATACGGCCAAGTAGAGTAAAGTATGACTCGCGGTTTTTAGGTAGGCAGAGTCCCACGAAAAAACGTTACCCCCTATTTTAACACAGGTATCAAAGAAATAGACGCTTTTTTGTTAAAATCGTGTACAATGAATTCAAGTTAAATTTGTAAATTTATCTAAAAAGGAGTCGTTTATACCTATGCTGCCTCTGTACAAAAAATATTGGCGCACCTTCTTCGACATCGGTCTGGTCGTACTGACAGTGTATCTTGTTATGTTGGCTTTCAGTATGCTTTACCGCTTAGCAGCGCCTGTATTCTTATCCTTTTTCGTATTTCTTCTGATCGAGCCGCTGGCCCGTTTCCTTAACCGCCGGGGAATTGCCAAATCGTTTGCCTCCGCCATTTCGGTGATCCTGTTCCTGATTGTACTGCTGGGCGTTTTGTTCGGCGCCGGACTTCTCATTACGATGCAAGCGTTACAGTTCCAGGATGATCTGCCCCGGTATACATATATAGTCCAGCAGCAGTTTGCTGAGACAACCACTTATTTGCAGCATAAGGTCGATGCGCTCCCGCCAGATCTTACTAACAAAATCAACGGTTATTTCAAAGAGGCCACCAATGTTCTTTCGGGCTGGCTGGTGATCTTCCTTAAATATATGATCGGAGTTCTTGGCTCCTTCTCGTCATTTATGGCTAATTTCGGCATTGCCATTATTTTAGCCTTCTTTCTCAGTATGGAAATTAAAGACTGGCGCAAAATCGCTCATGACAAAATGCCGAAGACTTTCAAGACTGCTTTCGCCTTTTTGCAGGGCAATGTCTTCAAAGCAATCGGCTCCTATCTCAAAGCGCAGCTGATTCTGATCAGCATTACTTTCGTGATTGTTCTGGTCGGACTCTTTATTCTTAGGAGCGGCAATGAAATCACCATGGCACTGGTCTGTGCCGTGTTCGATGTGCTTCCTTTGCTCGGGGTGTCAACGATTCTGATTCCCTGGATTGTATATCTGTTCATTGTCGGAAATACTTCGCTTGCCATTGGGCTGCTTGTGCTGCTTGTAGTAGTGCTGATTGTGCGGCAGCTGCTGGAGCCCAAGATCACAGGTAATTCCATCGGTGTATCTTCGGCGTTCCTGATGCTGTCGTTCGTGATTCTGTCGAGCTCTCTCTTCGGATTTGCGGGCTTAATCCTCTCGCCGATCCTGCTCATTCTGCTCAAAGAGCTGTTACAGCAGGGCTATCTCCAAAGCTGGATCTTCCTGCCGCAGGAAGAGTTCATCGTCTCGCCATTTGCTGCCTCCGGTGAACCTTCAACACCGGGAGGAGCAGCGGTTTCAGGGGAAGGGGACGGAGCTCAGGCTCCCGTAGATTCCGACAGGAGCTCAAACACCTGACCGAACAGCCGGGTGGCCGCATGCGGACTCCCAGGAGCCACATCCTCTACCAGAGCGGATACAGCATATCTGGGATGGCCGACCGGCCCATAACCGATGAACCATTGGTTATTGCGAGACACACCCTTCACCAATGTCTGAGCTGTCCCTGACTTGCCTGCTACGGGCCACTTCGTGCCCAGCAGGCTTTTGCCCGTTCCATCCGTTACAACCTTGCGCATTAGGGACAGGAGCACCCGGGCTGTCGATGGGGAGATTCTGCCCTGCCGAACCGGAGACAGATGCGACGGCAGCTCCTGGAGCGTTTGCCCGTTGGCAAATGCCACCCGTTGCAGAATACGCGGTGCCCGCACTTCACCACCATGCAGCAGCGTGACTAACAGATTAGCTGCCTGCAGCGGTGTAACCCGGACATCCCGCTGGCCGATCGCTGTCTGTACCCTGGCCCCGCCGTCATCCGGCAGCAGGGTGGTGAAGATGCTTCCGGGCTGCTCTCCGGACAACGGACGGAGGAGCGGCAGGCCAAGCGTATTCTCCGCTTGCCAGCTGATATCCCTGCCCAGCCCCAGAGCAAGGGCTGCGGACTCCAGCTGCGCCCCGTTCAGGCGCTCAGCCAACGAAGCAAATACGGTATTGCAGGACACGGCGAACCCTTGCGCCAGGGTAAGGGAGCCGTGTCCTTCGCCTTTCCGGCAGGAGAGTCCGTATTTCCCGTAATGTCCTGAGCAATAAAACCTCTCTTCGGGAGAGGTTACTCCGGCCTCCAGTGCCGCAGCAGCTGTAACTATCTTGAAGATCGAGCCAGGCACCGCCGCCTGCAGCGCCCGGTTATTCCACTCTCCACCCTCAGGCGAGATGTGCCCCGGATTATAGAATGGGAATGACACCATGGCCTCAATATCCCCGTTTTTCGTATCCAGCACAACAACTGCGCCTTCCTTAATTCCGGATTTCATAACCAGCTTCTCAATGCCTTCCTGAAGCTGCTTATCTATTGTTGTATACAAAGACAATGGATAATACGGATTCCCCGGCGCCCTAACCTTCAGGGGACTACCCGGAAGACGGTTCCCCCGCGCATCCACCTGCGCATATACTTCGGTATGGCCCACCCCCTGCAGCAGGGGTTCAAGCGTCTTCTCCAGCCCGTCGGTTCCCGTCATTGGAACTCTCAGACCCGTTGTCGATTTCTCCAACTGAGCTGCCGAAGCTTCTGACATGTACCCCAGCCACTGGCGCCCAGTCTCTTCCCCTTCATACCTGCGGGCAAACGGAAGCGCCCGCACACCGCCGATGGCAAGTGATTCCACAGCTTCAGCCTGTCCCGGGGTCAGCTCCAGCGGATTCTTGCCACTGCCGGACGGCCAGAGCAGCGGTTCTTTTAGCCCCTTGCGCCTTGCTTGAAGCTGCTCGTAGGTCACACCCAGTACAGTGGCAAGACGCTGCAGCTGTTCCTTACCCGCCTCGCTGTCCGCCGCAGCTTCAGCCTCCTCCTGCGGAAAAAAAGCCGCAGTCCACACGGTTTCACCCGCCAGCGGCTGCCCACTGCGGTCATACAGACGGCCACGGCCGCTGTCCAGCACCATCTCCCGCTCGCTCTGAATGGCAGCCATTTGGGCCATAGTGTATTCCGCCCCCGGAACTTTACGGTCCTTAAGCAGCAGTTGGACCCATGCAAGCCTTAGAATCAACACCCCCAACAAAATACACAGGATGAGCGCACCCCAAATGATACGTTTATGAGCAAGCTTGTGCAAAGCCATTCCTCCTGATGTTTGTTGACTCACTAAGAACTTCATGGTATCTATTATGCCCACATGGCGGATATATTACCTGCAGCGGTCAAAAGGCTCCACCCACATCTCTCCTTTCGTAAGGACATTTCCATTCCGCTTCCTGCATGCAAAAATACGCCCCTTCCCAATTGGAAAGAGGCGTATTTTCCTTGAAATGTTCAGATATAGGCATCAGCCCACAGCCTTTGCACCTTGCCTGTACATTAAACTTCGAAAGTCTTTCTTTCATCCGATAGTGCAGCTACCGTCTCATTCATATCCGACATGATTTTATTGATAATTTCAGCTACCATGGCAATGGAGCGCTTGGACTGTTCAGACAGCTGGCGGATTTCATCGGCCACCACTGTGAATCCCTTGCCAGCTTCACCTGCACCAGCCGCGCCAGATCTACGATAATCTTGCACGGCTTCCCGTTACAAGGTCATGAAGGTCTGCAGCGTCCGATCGGAAAGATATGGAAGATACTCATGACCGTATTCATGATATACCATCAGGTCTTTTGTTGCTGCGATTTTATTGTATGCTGCGAATTGTGTCGAAGGTGGACAGATCGTATCCACAAGTCCGGTTACCCACAACACTTTGGCCTGGATTCGGCCTGCCAGATTCTGAATGTCGATGTACCCGAGCCGGTTGAAAATCTCTTCTTCCCGTTCATGATGCGGATCAAAAAAGCGGAAATAATAGTTAATCTCTTCATAGGCGGAAGTGGTAATATCCAGCTCCCATGCCCGTTTATAATCAGAAAGGAACGGATAGACCGGAACGGCCAGCTTAATCCGTGGTTCAAGGGCAGCACAGGCTACAGTAAGCCCGCCGCCTTGGGACAGGCCGAATGCGCCAACCCGTGCCGGGTCCACTTCGGACATATTCATTAGAATCCGTGCCGTCTGGACGGTATCCAGGAATACGTTCCGGTAGTACAGCTTGTCCGGACTCGGATCATCGATTCCACGGATGATATGGCCGCGTATGGTTGTGCCCAGGACCGTAAGGTTGTCCTCGGACAAACCGCCCTGTCCGCGGCAATCCATAGCAAGTACACTGATGCCGTGTGCGGCGTAGGTAACCTTTTCCATCCAATCGCCACTATCGCAAGAATAGCCGTGGAACATGACCACGCCTGGTCCTTTCACTTGTTCCGATTTCTTCGGTCTCACGTATTTGCAATGCACTTTGGCACCGCCTACTCCGGTAAAATACAGATGGAAGCATTCCGCCAGCTCGCTGGTAAACTCCGCAGGTACCAGTTCGTAATCCATCGTCTGAGTATCGAGATCAGCCAGGGCGCGTTCCCAGAAGGAGTCGAAATCGGCAGGCTTCGGGCTGGAGCCTTGGTAGGCTTTTAGTTGGGGCAGGGATCTTTCGGACATAAGAAATCCTCCTAAGGGTTGGATTGAATTGTGTTGGCAAAATGCGTTGGTTGCAGGCATGGGGAGTGTACGGCGTAACTGCGGGGAATGTTGGTTCCGATCGCTGTTGTTCCCGGATTTCCTGATTTGTACCGCCAGGCGGTAGAAATCCGGGAACTGCATATGCTTTCGAAGCGAGCTTTCCTTCGGAAAGCTTTCAGGCGAACGCTCCGCTTCTCCACTCAACATTCCCCTCCGTTACTCCCCACTCCCCATCCACCAACAGGGGTTTGCAAGAACAAGTTAAATCCAATACGTCGGATTTAACCATTAAGATCAAAACCTTTAAGATCAAAACCTTAAGATCAAAAACCTTAGATCAAAAACAAAATGAAAAACCCATTAAGCATGGGTTTTGGGTTGATGCAGCAACGTGGCGGCCACAGAGATGGCCGCCACTCGCTGCAAAGGTTGGCTGCGCTGGTCGCACAGGCTAGCTGCGCTGACCGCACAGTATTTCATGATACGGTTAGCTTCGTTACCGAAAGCCTTGGATCAGCACCGTTTTAGATCTTGCCCAAACCGGCGTCGTCGCCGACTTCCTCATGGGTTTCGATTACGTAGTTGACGATTTCTTCAACAGTGGTGTAAGCAACGCCAACATAGGTGTCTGCTGCGCCATAATAGATGGCGATCCGGCCGGTTTCAGCATCATTCAGGGTGGCGCAAGGGAAGAGCACGTTGTTCACGAAGCCTCTTTCTTCGTACCATTCCTCCGGTGTCAGCACGAAGTTCTTGGAGCGGTATTTGACCTTGGATGGCTCATCCTTGTCCAGGATGACAGCACCCATGCTGTATACGAGGCCGTTGCAGGTTCCGGTAACGCCGTGATAGAACATCAGCCAGCCTTCGGTGGTCTCGATAGGGGCAGGGCCGCCGCCGATTTTGGTACTCTGCCACCAGCCTTGACCGCCTTTGGTCATGACATGACGGTGTTTGCCCCAGTATACAAAGTCAGGGCTTTCGCTCAGGAACACATCGCCAAAAGGCGTATGGCCGCTGTCGCTCGGACGGGACAGCATCACGAAGTTGCCGTTTATTTTTCTTGGGAACAGCACGCCATTGCGGTTGAACGGCAGGAACGGATTTTCCAGACTGACGAAGGTTTTGAAATCCTGGGTTTTGGCAACACCGATCGCGGCACCGTAGAAATCCGTACACCAGATGATGTAATAGGTATCTTCGACTTGGACCAGACGCGGGTCGTACGCATAACGAGGCATGTACGGATTACCGGCTTCATCTGTAAACTGAATCGGTGCATCGTCAATTTTCCAGTCCAGGCCGTCTGCACTGTGGCCCATGCGCAGATGAGGACGGGTAGTGTTATCCTCTACACGGAATACCCCCAGAAAGCTGCCGTCATAGGCAATAACCGCACTGTTGAAAATACGTGCCACGCCTTTAGCCGGGTTGCGTTTGATCACCGGGTTATCACTGTGTCTCCATACCGGACTATCATTGCCTGCCGGTCTGTCCTGCCAAGGTATATTCGGAATATTCTGACTTGCTATCAACTTAACTTCTTTCATAAGTAAAATTCCCTCCGTGAGTGCAGCAGTGCTGCGATTATTTTAAATGAAGAACCGATTTTATTTTACCGACCCTTGGGCAAAACCGTTGTAAATATACTTCTGCAAAGCTATGAAGGCTATCAGTGTAGGGATAATGGCGATCATAATAGCGGCGCAGATAACCTCCCACTGTGAACCATACGGACCTTTAAATTTAAATAGCGCGGTGGAGACCACCTGCAGGCTGCTTTTTGGCATATACAGGAAAGGGGTGTAGAAGTCGTTGTAGATGTTTACGCCCTTCACAATAATTACCGTTACAATGGCCGGACTCAGGAGCGGAAGGATAATTCTCCAGTAAATCGTCCAGTATGAAGCTCCATCCAGCATTGCCGATTCATCAAGCGATTCGGATATAGAGTCCAGGAACTGCATGAATATATAGACGGCGATAATATCCGTACCCAGGTACATCAGAATCGGTGCCCAGCGGGTGTTGAACAATTCCAGCGAGTTGATGATCTGGAAGGTGGCTACTTGTGTCGTAACTCCGGGAATCAGCGTCGCGAGCAGAAAAGCGCCCATCAGCAGCTTGCTGCCCCTGAACCGGAAACGTGCCAGAATGTATGCCATCATCGATCCGGTAAGTGTAGCACCGGCAATAGAAATGACTACAATAATAAGAGTATTCAAGAAGCCCAGGAGCATATTCCCGTCCACAAAAGCTTTGGTATAGTTAGCGAAATTCAGCCAGTTCTCCGGCAGGGTAAGCGGACCCGTTGTCGCATACTCTTCATTCGTTTTTAATGAAGCGAAAAAGACGACAGCGATCGGAATAAGGGCCATCAGCGCTCCCAAAATCAAACTGAGGTATTTGAAGAAAGAGGCTACGTTGTATTTTAAAGTATGCATAGTTCTTACTTCTCCTCCTTAATCAGAACACGCTGCAGAATGGTGACAAGAACAACAATACCCAGGAGCACTACGGCCATTGCCGAAGCAAGACCCAGCTTGCTGTATTTGAAGGCCACATCGACGGTCTGGATGACAAATGTACCGCTGCCATTGGAACCACCGGTCATGACATACGGAATTTCGAATACACCGATCGCTCCGCTTACCGCGAGGATCAGATTGAGCTGCAGAATCCGTTTGATGCTCGGAATAATAATGTGTCTGAACTGGTGCCAGCGGTTGGCTCCGTCAATTTCAGAGGCTTCGTAAATATCACTGCCGATGGAGGATATCGCTCCAAGGAAGATGATAAAGTTCATTCCCATGTATCTCCATACCGATGCAAAGGCGAGCGAGATATTGATCAGATGGGGGTTAAGCAGCCACTTCTGCTGCCAGGCTCCAAGTCCGACGAGATCAAGGATGGTGTTCAGGGTGCCTTCCGGCTTGAAGAAAAACAGGAAAATAAATCCGATGGCCACACCGTTCAAGAGTGTCGGAAAGAACAGAATTCCTTTGAACCAGTTCTTCATACGGACATTAAAGCTTAAGATCGTGGCAAAATACAGCGCCAGCCCCATTTGGACGAAGGTGGCGAAGAAATAATACAAGCTCACCTTGAATACGGCGAAATACTCCGGTTTGGTGAAAATGGTCTTGTAGTTGTCAAAGCCGATATACTCCATGTTTTTGCTTAGACCATTCCAGCTTGTGAAACTGTACTGGAACATTTTGAATACAGGCAAATATGAGAACGTCAGCAACAGAACTACCGGAACTAATGAGAATAAAACAATGATTAATATCCGCTGATTTTTATAACTTAAGTTGGACAATCTCTCCACACCTCCTAAGAAGACTGCTTAGCACTCCAAATCCTTCTCCACACCGCAAAAGTGAAGGGGAAAACGCCGCTGCCGGCATCCCCCCGTTCTCTTCAATCTGTCTTCACTCCTGCGTTTAATCAAAATTTACTTAGCTGCCGTTACTTTGGCTCTTGCAGCTTTCCATTTATCGTTCAGGTCTTTCATAATGTCGTCATAGGAATCTCTTCTGTTGCCAATCGCCGCTTCGATGATCACTTTCTTGAAGTCAGGCTGCCAGAGGCCGATTTCAGCTTCTTTGTCGATGGCATCAACCCAGCCCTCTTCACCGGCTTTTGCAGGGGCAATCGTATCAAACGTTACATCTGTGCCATTAAATTGTTTCAGGATTTCCGGAAGCTCAGCGCCTTTTACCGGGCTCATGCCGCCGCCTTCAGTGGTAGGATAGCCGGATTCGTTGATGAACCAGTCCACCCAAGCTCTTGCAGCTTCTTTATTTTTACTGTGGATGCTTACACCCAGGTTATAGTCGTCAGACAGCGGAACCAGAACCTTGTCGGCGTTGGTCGGGAAAGGCATGAAGCCTACATCGTCAGGGTTGGTTGCCAGGCCTTTGATTTGACCGATTGCCCAAGATCCCAGCATCATGGTACCGATTTTGCCGTTAGCCAGGTCAGCCTTGGAAGATTCCCAGTCCGTAGTTGTAGGGTCTTCTTCAATCAGGCCATTCTTGGCAGCGTCATACAATACTTTGTACAAGTCATAGTGCGGCTGGCCTTTAACGAAGTTATCATCCGATGCCACTTGGCCGATATTCACATAATCACGATTTCCGGCTACGGTAGCCAGATCCGCTTCCCATTGTGTCAGTGTCCAGCCGGCAGCATAGTTCGTGTAGAGAGGAACCGCGTCCGTCTTGTCCTTGATGCTCTTCAGTGCAGCAGAGAACTGGTCAAAAGTTCTTGGAATCTCAGTAATTCCGGCATCCTTGAATACTTGTTTGTTGTAGATGACACCGGAGAAGTTAACCGTGATCGGAATCCCGTAAGAAATACCATCTACACTGCGTTCTTCCAGCCCGGTATATTGCTTCTCCAGATCGGACATTTTACCCAGCGGTTCAAAAAAGTCCGGCAGATCTTTAATGGCTACACTTGTAGGCAACAGCAGAACATCGCCGTAATCATTTGTGCTCATGCGGATTTTAATCTGATCCTCGTAGCTGGACAGCGCTTCGAAGTTTACTTTGACATTCGGATATTTCTCATTGAATTTGGCTGCATAGTCTTTGAATACGGTATCAACAATATCCGTTCTTTGTGTGATGACCGTGATATCCCCTTTGATATCCTTGGCTGCGTCACCTTCAGGCGCTGTTGTCGCCTCGGTATTTGTTCCAGTATTGCCTGCATTGGTTGCTGCAGCATTGTCTGTGTTATTGTTGTTAGATGAACAACCTGCGAACAAACCCGCCATCAGTGTCAGTGCTGCCAGACTAGTAACTGCTTTGGTCTTCTTCATTGTTTTTTTGACCCCTCTCTTCATTTTGAACCTTGAACCGAATAATAACAAAACAATAACAACAAGCACCACAGATTAACGATTATACTCCAGAAAAATCAGTTAATTCTCCATTTCGTTTGAAAAGTGATGATGTTATCGCTTACAAACACATTATAAATCGTTACCAACCCCAAAACGATGGTTTCAATTGTTTTTTCTGGTCTTCAATTTGTTATTTTTGTTTTTTATACATCCAATTTGTTATCTATCATTATATGAAGAAAAAGGGAATCTCCCCCATTGCAGGGAGTCCCCCTTCACTCGATGCACGCAGAATAGCCCCGCTTTGCTGCGGAGCTAGTTTATAATATAAGATTTTCTCTGCCATGATTATCTCGGCAACTCCTCACTATCTGCAGCGGCTCTTATAATCCTTCGGCGTCATGCCGCACATTTTCTTGAACAGCTTATTAAAATATACCGGATCACTGTAGCCGACCCGTTCAGCAATTTCGTAATTCTTCAAATCCGGCTGACCGATCAGCAGTTCCTTGGCCTTGGCGATGCGAATGCCTATCAGATAATCTGTAATCGTCTGGCCTGTCTTGTATTTGAACAACCGGCTGATATAGCTCGCGTTCATACCCACCGTCTCCGCCAACCGTTCAAGTTCAAAGTTATGGCCGTATTCCTTCTCCAGAATGCTTTTGGTCTGTTCAACCACATAATGCTCCCCACCCTCGGGGGCCAGTTGCACTGCACTTTCCGGCTCTGCCTCTGCAAGCTGAAGCTTTTTGTTCTCTTCCACACTTTTTAGCAAATCATACAACTGGGCCTTCTCAATGGGCTTAAGCAAATAATCGAGTACTCCGTGCCGCATAGCCCGGCGGGCATATTCGAATTCACTGAACCCGCTCAATACCGCTATGGGGAGTTGCTTCAGATGCCCTCTCACCTCTTCAATCAGCTTGAAGCCATCCATTCTTGGCATCTTAATATCTGTAATAAGAAGGTCTATATCATTCTGGCTAAGATCCCGGAGATGATTCCAGGCCTCCAGCCCATTGCCATAGGAACCGATAACCTCAACTTCCAAATCCATTCTGGAAGTGATTTTCTCAAGCCCGCGGCGAATCACTTCCTCATCGTCCGCAATCATGACCCTGATCACCACAAATCGCCTCCAGTCTAGTCGCATCCACAAATGTTTGCGCTATCATTATCAATTATAAGCTTCATTTTCTCATTAGCATATGTGCTCTATTGTACTTTTCTAGTCTTGAATTTACTTTACCCATTTTACCCTTGAAATCACTCCCGAAAAGGGTTATAACTAAATTATATTCTTGTTATTGTTAAATAACAAATTAGTAATAACAAGATAACAAAACGCCTAAATGTTTCGATCCCTTTATCCTACTATTCTGACAAAGCGAGGTTACTGAGATGTCACTGCAGAATGAATATGTCGGAGGCGTTACTTGGGGTTTCATGGGCACACGCGGGACCTGGGCAAATGAAGAAGCTGAAGCTTCAATGGAGCTTATGAAATCGGTCACTGGAGCGAACTGGACGGCTATCGCCTTCAGTGCGGTTCAGGCTACTCCGCAATCCACGGAAATTCCTTATGCGGATAAACCCACAGTTACCGACGATGAGGTCTTATGGGCAATCCGCAAGGCGCAGTCGCTTGGTCTGAAGGTATGCCTGAAACCGATTGTGAATTGTGCAGACGGCACTTGGCGCGCTCACATCAATTTCTTCGATAAGGATGTTCCCTGCGAGCCCAAATGGTCGGACTGGTTCAGTTCTTACACTGCCTTTATTTTGCATTTTGCCGCGATTGCAGAAGAAAGCGGTTGCGAGATGTTCTGCATCGGCTGCGAGCTGGTCATGTCTGACAGACGGGCTGCGGAGTGGCGGGCCTTGATTGCTGAAGTCCGCACAGTGTACAGCGGAATCCTTACTTATAATTGCGACAAGTATCAAGAGGACAATGTGACCTGGTGGGATGCCCTTGATGTAATTTCCTCCAGTGGCTATTACCCCGAGCTGGACTGGGAAGCACAGCTTGACCGGATTGAGGCAGTGGTGAAACGCTGCGGCAAGCCCTTCTTCTTCATGGAAGCAGGCTGCCCAAGCCGCACCGGCAGTGCAGCCATCCCGAACGACTGGTCACTTAAGGGTGACCCGAGCGAGGAGGAACAAAAGCGCTTTTATGAGGCCATGTTCCGCAGCTGTGAGGGCCGGGATTGGGTCCAGGGCTTTATGCTCTGGGATTGGCCGGCACGCCTGTATCCACTGGAGGCTGCAGCAGAGAACGATGATTACTGCATGTACGGGAAATCGGCGGCAGGTGTTATTAAGGAGTATTACAGCTCCAAGACCACCGCTTAAGTTTTTGCTTCCGAAGCGGGTTTTGTACGAAGTAATGCTGTAAGCAGATGCTTACAAAACTTTAAGGAGTGAACCACAAAATGAAGAATTCACCTCAGGTATGGCTGAACGAGCTGGAGGAAGAGCTGAAGGGCAATATTTTGCGCTTCTGGATGGAACACACACTGGATGAAGCACATGGCGGCTTTGTGGGCGAGATCGACAACCAGATGAATGTCATTGCCGGTGCCGAGAAAAGCCTTGTGCTCAATGCGCGGATTCTATGGACATTTGCGAGCGCTTACCGCCTGTATGGCACAGCTGAATACTTAAAGATGGCTGAACGTGCCTTCGACTATCTGAACCAGCATTTCATAGATGAAGAGCATGGCGGTTTGTTCTGGATGGTGGATGCGCATGGAGTCCCTTCCCAGCCGAAAAAACAAATCTACGGCCATTCTTTTGCCATTTATGCGCTTGCTGAATTCCACCATGCAACGGGACGTGCTGATGCGCTGCAGCAAGCAGTTGACCTGTTCCATATGGTAGAGAAGTACGGCTATGATCCCATTTATAAAGGTTATATTGAAGCATTGTCCCGTGAATGGCAAATGACAGATAATCTGAGTCTCAGCTCGAAGGATATGAACGAGAAGAAATCAATGAATACCCATCTGCATGTGCTGGAGGGCTACACCGGACTGTACCGGGTATGGAAATCAGAAGAGCTGAAGAGCAAGCTGGCTGAACTGATTGAAACGATGCTGGAGCATATCATTGATGCTGAAGGCAAACACTTCCACCTGTTCCTGGACGAAGAATGGCATGTCAAATCCGAGAGCATATCTTTTGGCCACGATATCGAAGGCAGTTGGCTGCTGGTTGAAGCCGCAGAAGTGCTTGGAGATGAAGATCTGCTTCAGCGTGTGCGCAAGGTAGCTATTTCCATGGCCGACGCCGTGCTTGCTGAGGGTATTGCTGAGGATGGCGGAATCTGGAATGAAGCGGACAAGAGTGGATTCATTGACAAGTCTGAAGAGTCCAGAGACTGGTGGCCGCAGGCTGAAGCCATTGTGGGCTTTTATAATGCGTACCAGTTGACGGGTGATCAACGCTTCCTGGAAGCTGCCGAGAATGCCTGGGCGTTCACTGACAAATATATCGTCGACCACAAGTATGGCGAATGGTATTGGGGGATTGACGAAGCCCTGCAGCCGCTGGCCCATGCACCCAAGGTCAGCGCCTGGAAATGTCCATATCATAACAGCAGAGCCTGCTTTGAAATGATCGGACGCCTTACCTCAACATCCACTATAAAGGAGACAAAATAAAATGACTGCAAACTTTCAAGAACGCAAACAGAAGCTTACAGAGCGCTACGAGGCATTGATTGGCCGCAAAAATGAGAAGGTTCCTTACGGCAACGGCATCTATGACCGCTACCAGCACCCGCTGCTCACTGCTGAACACGCACCGCTGATCTGGCGCTACGACTTCAATCCGGAGACCAACCCCTATTTCGCAGAAAGAATCGGGGTTAACGGTATTTTCAATCCCGGAGCCATTGAGCTCAGCGGCAAATTTTATATTGTTGCCCGTGTAGAAGGCAATGACCGCAAATCCTTCTTCGCTGTAGCCGAAAGCGACAGTGGCGTGGACGGCTTCCGCTTCTGGGATCACCCGGTAGTGCTGCCTGAAACGGAAGACCCGGATATCAACGTCTATGACATGCGCCTTGTGAAGCATGCGGACGGATGGATTTACGGCTTGTTCTGCACCGAACGCAAAGACCCGGATGCCCCTCATGGTGATCTGTCCAGCGCAGTTGCCCAATGCGGTATTACCCGTACCAAGGATCTGAAGACCTGGGAACGCCTTGCTGACCTGAAGACCGGCTCTGCACAGCAGCGCAATGTGGTGCTGCACCCTGAGTTTGTTGACGGCAAGTATGCCTTCTACACCCGTCCGCAGGATGGATTCATCGACGCCGGTTCCGGCGGCGGCATTGGCTGGGGATTGTCAGATACCATCGAGAACGCTGTAATTACCAGCGAGTCCATCATGGACCAGCGTTATTACCATACGATCAAAGAAGTGAAGAACGGCCAAGGCCCGGCGCCAATCAAAACAGCACGCGGCTGGCTGCACATTGCTCATGGTGTCCGTAACACCGCCGCAGGGCTGCGCTATGTACTGTATGCCTTCCTGTCCGATCTGGAAGAGCCTAATAAGGTCACGCATGCACCAGGCGGACATTTCATCGCGCCCGATGGCGAAGAACGTGTTGGCGATGTATCCAACGTTGTATTCTGCAACGGCGTGATCGCACGGGATAACGGAGACATCTACATCTATTATGCGTCCTCCGACACCCGCATCCACGTGACTACCACAACGGTTGATCGAATGCTGGATTATGTGCTGAATACACCTGAAGACCCGCTTCGCTCCTATGCGTGCGTGCAGCAGCGGATTGCAATGATTGACCGGAATGTTAAAATGAACCTGAAAGCCTAGCATATCGGGTGTTGACGTAACTGCGGGGAATGTTTGGACTTCCGGCCGCTGTTGTCTGCAGATTTCTTGATTATATACCGTGTTTCACGGTTGAAATCCGCAGACAAAGGCGGTCGCTATCGCTCCTTCAGTTCCAAACTTCCCCTCCGTTACTTCACCCTTAATGTTGTTTTCTGAAGTTCTTTTATAAGAGAGTAAGAAGAGGTAAAAGGCGGCCCCCGTGGAATTCCACTGGGCCGCCTTTGTTATAAGTTAGTGAAATATTGTGATACAATCCCCATTAAAATTTGCTTATATTCATTTTTATCATAAGAAGAGTTATCCACTATTTCCGTGGTCATTTTGATGCTGTTCACTATTTCTTCTTCCAATCCACTTCTTGCCTTCAGGACCTGTAAAGTTCCTTCTAACCCTGTGCAACCCTGTTTTTTCCCATACCCTTGGCTTGTATAATATTCAATAAATCCCTCAGACCATTCTTTCGGCCTTTCCTCAACAGCTTTTCTGAATGAATAATCAGGATCGCTCTGCTTCACGTAAATCAACAGTGGATTCAGCCGCTCAACAAGCGTAGCCAGTTCTGTAACATAACTAATAACGTCTTGCCTCTTTGCGCCATATTTAATCATCCCCATGGTTACAGGGTTTTGTATAAAACAACAATCAAAAATATAGGTATCTGAGCCATTCATCACATTTGCCGCAAACTTCTCCCATCGCTCTGCTATCAGTTTCCTGTGCTGATCCAACGGCAATTCATACACATCATTTTTGGCGACTGTATTCAGTAAGTCATCCGGGAAAGTTGACCCGAATTTATTTTTCATTTTCCGATATTCCAGGAAGTAATTATTACCTTGTATAATCACATGTTTGCTCAACAAATCCCTATACTTTTCATGGGTACTCAATAATTCATCGAATTCACTTTTCGTAAAACAGGCGACTCCATCATAATCAGCCGGATGCTCCAGATCCCCTTCTAAAAACAGTTGGGATTTAAGATTCATTTCCGTAAGGATTTCATGAACCACTTGAGCCGTTGTTGTTTTCCCGGAACCTGGTAGCCCCTCAACCAGAACTAACTTCGGTTTCATAATCTCCCCCCTCCATTTGCCATCCTGTTTCAGCAGCGTTTCCCGGCCATCGACTACTCTAAACTGTAGCCCGCACGATGTAATATTCTACCGTGGTCGGCAGGCCATGGACAGTCTGATGCTGAGCGAAGATCCGGCTGATCTCTGGCAGACTGCTCTCCATAACCATTTCATGTACGGCAGACGTTTGCCCAAAGCAGCGAAGGCGTACAAGGTCTATAGGCCCATGCAGGTACTGTGTACTGAGCACCGTCTCTATTTCAGCTTCAGCAAATCCGCTCGCATCAAGCCGCTGCTTAATCTTGTCCAATACGGGAGTCCCTTCCTGCCGTGGACCATACAACCCAGGGAACAGGATTGACAATTCAGGAGACAACCGGTCACCGGGGTGGAGGGCGATCAGCTGTCCTCCTTTTCGAATAATTCTGGTTAGCTCAGGGTATGCGGATGTAGGCCCTTTACGGTTATAAGCACAATCGAACTCATTCTGCTCAAAAGGGAGCCTGATCTTGGTATTAGCCGTAACAAAGGACACATTGGCAGGGGCAGTGCTGTTAGCGGTATGTATAAAATCGGCTGTAACATCAAGGCCGACTATGCGCTGGACAACAGGACTCCACCCAACCGTAAAATCGCCATGGCCGCAGCCAACGTCGAGCACTTTTTTCCCCGGAACCATTCCGGCGACCTCCTGCGCAAATATCTGCTCTGCATCCGGCCCCGTGATCGTTGAATTCCAGGGATAGGCGTATTTCCCGGTGAGACTTCCCAGCCCGGCATACCACTGGAACGAATGCGGCATCATCCAGTCTTTGTGTGTTGTCGGGTCTATAAGTGCTGCTGTCATTCTATAAACCTCCCCTATTCATGAACGATAAATAGCAAGCTTGCATCCTACAGGCGCTTCAAGCGATGCTTAAGCAACTTCTGCTGTATTTCTTACAACAGATTTCGGAATAATGTAAAGAATACAATAGATTCACTTTTAGCGGTAAAATGGGGCGGTTCTATTGTACTTTCTGCAGCAGATGGACTATTCAATATCCTAATTAGTATAGTTCCCCCTCATCACCCTGAACGATCGCATCCAGCTCTTGTGCCACCTGCTTCATCCTACCGATAATAAAATCATCTGCTCGCGAAACCGTAATTCGTCCCTCGTGGTAGCTAAATGGAACCTTCCCATCCTTACTATTCCAGACGAAAAACTCTCCGCCCATAGTCAAAGTTCCGAAGGGGGTCTGGTGCGAGAACTTATTCATATACTCGAAATCCGCTTTTGCGGCAAAATAGACTTTGGATTCTTCTATAGAAATCGGCTTAGCCTCACTATTGGTCCAGTGATCCGCCCTGGTGATATGTACATCATAACTCATATCCACCCCTCCTTTATTTTCTCGAATTCCATATTCCGCACCTGCTACTCCCGCGGTCCTGCGACCGAATCCCGGTGGACAATATCAGCGGAGATCAGAATTTTTTCCAGTGGCGCAGAAGGGTTGTGGATACGGCCCAGCAGCTTCTCTACCGCGGCCCGGCCCATAGCTTCCTTGGGCACATGTACCGTTGTGAGCGGCGGAACGCCGCGCATGGCATCCTCAATATTATCAAAACCCGTAACTGAAATATCAGCGGGGATGGATATCCCTTCTTCTCTAAGGACTTCACACACGGCCAGGGCCGTGGAGTCATTGGCACAGATAAGTGCGGTCGGCAGGCTTTTGGCTTTTTTGCGTTTTGTGATCCAGAGCTTGAATTCATCACGGAACGAGCCGTCATCCATGCCCTCCAGGAGCAGCATCTCGTCGTCACCGGCTGGCGTTCTCATATCATTCTCCTCAAGGGCACTGCGGAAGCCGATCCAGCGGTCACGGAAACTCCGGGAATAACGGATATTGCCGATAAAATGAAACAGCGTATGTCCGATGCCCATCAGATGGTTGCTGAGCCGGGTCATAGAATCAATGTTGTTGGCGAACACAGTATCGCTGGGAATCAGCGGGTCCTCATGGTCAATCAGCACCATCGGAAGACCGATGCGGTGCACCTCCAGCAGGAGTGAAGTGGAAATCTGCCCCACCCCCACCAGACCGAGCAGACCACCCGGATTGAGAATATGGATAAAGTTATCGGCGCGGTGCTCCGAGACAATGACCATGCCGAGACCCTCCTGATCGAGAGCCAGCGCGATGCCATCGATAATTTTCCCCCAATAAAGGGAGTCCTGGGTCTGCGCCCGGATATTCGGCATCAGCACGAGCACAGATTGCTTCCCCCGGTCACTGCCGGACGCCGGAGACGGACGTTTGACATTTTGCACATATGCATTCTTCTGGGTAAAATACCCCAGCTGTGATGCGGCTTGAATGACCCGCTCCCGGGTGGTTTCATTCACGCCGCCTTTGCCGGAGAGCGATTTGGAGACTACGAACTTGGATACACCGAGGTGGTCAGCGATTTTTTGCATGGTCACTTTTTTTGCCATAGGAAAATACCTCCAGATTATCTTTATTGTACAGCCGCCGCCTGCGGTCCGGGAGAAGCCTGCTGGCCTGCCCGTGCTTCTTTCCATTTCTCATTTAATTCGTCAAAAGCCTTCTGTAAATCCGGTGCGGCAAGCAGCTCCTGGATATAATCTCCCGACCAGAAGGACAGCTTCGCCCGGTTCGCCATGTCGATGAAGGCGTCTGACTGCACAGTAGCCTCGATCAGCTTGGGATGATAGGAGAGAAACTCGCTGTATTGCGGCATCGAGGGCTCCTCCGTCTCGTCAGCCGGCAGAAACCCTGAGTTCGTGGTATAAGAGGTTTCGGTTACAAAAAACTTCACCCAGGCCATCGCAAGCTCCTTGTTGTTGCTATACCTGCTTACTCCTATGAACCAATCGGGATTCAACAAGGCGTTATGGCTGGTATTATTATCATAAGGGAACGGGAAAAAGCCAATATCCTCAGACTTCGCACCGGCATCCAGAATCTGGCGGATCGTCCAGTTGCCCTGAAGATACATCCCTGCCTCCCCCTTGGCCAGCATGGTCTTGGAAATCTCCCAGTTATTCGAGAACAGCTGATCCTCCACATAACCTTTGGCAAGCATCGTCCTGGCAATCTCAAGCGCCCGGCCCCATTCATTACCGATCCTCCAGGGACTGTCCTCATGCACCATATTGTTCAGGTAATCAGGATTGCCTGACATATAATTAACCAGGTTGTCGCCCCAATCCCGCAGCGGCCAGACAGCACCGTAATTCATATAGAGCGGGATAATGCCTGCCTGCTTCAGCTTGGCGCTGGCTGCATAGAATTCATTAAGCGTTTGAGGCACCTTCTCAATCCCGGCTTTTTTAAAAGCCTGCTTGTTGTAGACAATTCCGCTCGTAGTGGTGCCGGTGGACAACCCATATCTTTTGCCGTCATACGTGGCGAAGGTGGTGAACTTCTCCTGTGCAGCCAATTCATCGGTCAGGGGTTCAAAAAAAAGTCCCAGCTCTTTAGCCGGCAGGTTCACCGGAAGCAGCAGCACATCCCCCGCATCCTTGGTGGACAAACGGACCAGAATGTCAGTGGCATAATTGGACAACCCCTCAAATTCCACATTAGCTCCCGGATATTTCTTTTTGAACTTATCGGCGTAGCCTTTGAACGTCCCATTCTCAATCAAATCAATCCGGTTCGTCAGCATTACGATGGTACCGGACAATTCCGATGGTCTATCACCTCCGGCAGGGGTTGGCGAGGGCAGGGCCTGTGGATTGCCTCGGCCGTCACAGCCGGCAGACAGCAGGAATAGCAGCAGAATGGTGTGCATGGGCCAACGTAATTTCATCCGTTTCAAGCGGACTCCTCCTCTATTCTTTTCCCTTCATTTCCTGGTCGAGCGGACTCAGAAGCGGCAGGGATAAAATTACATCCGTCCCTTCCCCCAGCTTGCTAAAGACCTCAATGCCATAGGCTGCTCCATAATGAAGCTGAATCCGCTGATGAACATTTTTCATCCCAATGCCCCCATTGATGCTTTTCTTCGGAGGCATTTCACGCTTCAGACTGTCGCTCAGCTTATCGAGTGTAGCCTGTTCCATCCCGCAGCCGTCATCCCGGATATGGAACAGAAGCTTCTGCTCTGTGACTTCACACTTAATGCTCAGATGCATCTGGTCCTTGGTATCATCCAACCCATGGTAGGCGGCATTCTCAATGATCGGCTGAAAAACCAGCTTAATCATGGAGTAGTTGTCCAGCGTCTCGGGAACATCGATCTGCAGCACGAACCTTCCGGGATACCGGCAGCCCAGCAGCTCGACATAATTACGGACATACAGCAGCTCTTGCTTCATGGTCGTTATACCGGACAACTCACTGGTACTGTAACGCAGGAGCTTGCCCAGAATGGAGATCATATCCGCGGCTTCCACGTCATCATTGATCTCTGCAGTCATACGGATGGATTCCAATGTATTGTATATAAAATGCGGATTGATCTGGCTCTGCAGCGCCTGCAGCTCTGCCTCTTTCTTCTGTTCCTCAATCCGGTATATATCCTGAATCAGCTGCCGGATACGGGCCAGCATCCGGTTGAATTGATGGCCGAGCAGGCCAATCTCATCCCGCCGTCTGACGCGGAAAGTCACATCCAGATCGCCGTTCTGCACCTTTTTCATCAGCTCGATCATTTGGGTTAGCGGTTTGGTTAAGGCAAACGACAGAATAATCGAAATGATCAGCGCCAGCACGATAATAATCAGGGTAGCGGCAAAGGTAGCGTTACGGGTCAGCTTCACCCCGCGCGTTAGCTCATCCACAGGAATAGAAATGATGACTTTCCAATTGGTCTTGGAAGAGCTTGAATAAATATTAAGCCGTTCCTTGCCTGACACGGTATCATAAAAACTCCCGGCATTGCCTGAAGCCTGACGGAACAGGCTGGTATGGGAAATATCGGTCGTGAGAAGTCTCTGTTCGCTGTCAAAAATCACTTTGCCGTCCTCATCCACAATGATTGACTTCCCGTGGGTTACGGTATCCAGTTCGGCCACCTGATTTTCCAGATTGCTGATGTTGGCTTCCACTGCAATCAGTCCAATCGGATTCCACAGCCCGTCGACAATTTTGCGGACCACAGTAAAAGCATAGCGGGTGCTCTGCAGATTGCTCGTATACGCCTGGGTGCCAAAGAGCAGCGCCTCGCCACTGGAATTCTTGGCCTTCTCGCTCCAAAATTTGTAGCTCTGTTTCAGGTCCAGACGTACACCGCCATCCTTGGCAGAATAATATCCATTGCCGTAGCCGTCGAAAATATATACCGAGTTGGTTCCCCGCTTAATATTGTTAATGAAAGAGATATTCCCTTCAATGCCCCGCTGAATGGACAGCAGCAAATCAAAATCGCCAGGAGCAACCTGTGTGCTGCTCCCTTTGCTCTCCATCATCTGTTGTTGTTCATAATAGCGGTTCGAGCGGATCAAATTCTGCTTGATATCGTTAACATAGGCAGGCATGGACGAAATCCGTTTCATATCCTCAATATAGTCATCAATAGAATCCATCATCTGGTCAATCAGCTTCTCTGAATAGGCAACCGTGTTCGCCTGAATCGATTCGGAGTAGCTCTTGAAGCTGATCACACTGATGAACGAAAGCGGAAGTGTAATAATAATCAGGAAGACGAGGAGCAGCTTGCGTTCCATGCTCATGTCCCCCACATAGGACCACCAGGTGTGACTGCGTTTTACTTTCATTCGGTCCTTCTCCTTGTTCCAGCTTTACCTAACATTTTCAGAAAAAATAACAATCCCCTAACAAAATAATTATACGTGTTAGTTCCCTGATGTACAAGGAAATTACATTACCAAGCGTTGAATATCTTGCAAAAAAAAGCGCCCCGCTGCCGATTGCCGGCTTGCGGAACGCTTGTTCACTAGAGGTTAGAAACTCTTAATCTTTATTAAATCGTAAACAGCGAGAGCTTATCTTTCAGCTGGGTTGAGACGCTTTCCAGTTTGCCGGAGAGTGCAACGAGCTGATCGCTGACATTCTGCTGTTCATTGCTTAGGGAAGCAACCTCTTCCGAAGTGGCCGAGGACTGCTGGGCCACTGCGCTTACATTACCCATGGCATCCGACAAGACGCCCTGCGAATGATTCAGACTGTCAATAGCTCCGGTAACCGACTCCAGACTGGAGATGAAATCTTCCATTTGCCCTTGTACGGATACGAAGATATCACTGGTGCTCTTCACCGAACTCATCTGCTGTTTAAAGAGTGGTGCAACCTCGGACAACACTGCCACTGTCTCATTCATTTCCGTAATAATCTTATCGGTAATGCCGGCTACAACGGCGATGGACTGTTTGGATTGGTCAGCCAGCTGCCGGACCTCATCAGCTACAACCATAAATCCGCGTCCTGCTTCACCAGCTCTTGCTGCCTCGATCGTCGCATTGAGCGAGAGGATGTTCGTCTGCTGTGTAATATTCTTCATCACATCCAGCACCTTGATGACCGAGAATACCGTTTCTTTCAAATTGTTGACCCGATCAACCAGTGCAGTAGTCATCTCACCAGTACGGCTGGTCTGCGTCAGCAACTCTTCCAGTTGCTTCGCACCTTGACCGCTGGCTTCTCCCACTCCGCGGGCTGCTTCATCCATCTCGGCGTTCGCTGCGATGACGCTCTGCATCTGAGTTCCGATCAGATCCGTAAGCTCATTGCCACGTTCAGCCTCCTGTGCAAGGCTTCCTGCGCCACCGGCAATCTCTTCCGTAGCTGCCGCAATTTCCTTCGCGGAAATCGCTGTCTTGCGTGAAGCATCACCAAGTTCACCAGCGGTTTCCAGCACTTCACGTGCGGTATCCGTTGTCTGGGCAACCAGTTCGGTGATCCGCTCCATCATCGTATTAAAGGATGCCGACAGTTCACCAATTTCATCCTTGGATACATATTCGGTGCGTACGCTCAGGTCGCCCTTTGCACCTTCGACCATAAGATCCTTCAACCGGGCCAGCGGGCGGGCAATCATCCGTACCATCCCAATACCGACCAGCACGGCCAGTAGCGCAGCAGCAGCAGCAGCCAGAAAGGTTGTGAACAGAATTGGAGTTGCAGCCTTCACCAGTTCACCGGTAGGGACAATACCTGTCAGCTTCCAGTCCGCTTTGGCCATAGGACTGTAGACAGCCAGAACATCTTCGCCTTTTGCGTCCGTGGCATCCTGGCTCTTACTGTTGGTCTTGCTCTCTTTAATAAATCCAAGCTCCGATACCTTGCCATCCTCTTCAGGAATGGAAGAAGCCACTACGGTCCCGTCAGGTGCAACGAGCTGAATCCGTGAGCCGTCTCCAAGTGTTACGCTCTTGAAGGCTTCCTCCAGCAGTGTATTCTTCAGTTCAAGCATAATCACATATCCTGAATTGGCTCCAAGATTTTTTAGTGATCTGACCATCGCAATATTCTTCCCGTTTTCTCCTGCTACGGATGTAGGGAACCAATAGTTCTGTGCCGATTTTTCCTCACCGGAATAATAGCTCTTGTAGCTCTCGGCATTTGCAACCACTGTTTTGAACCATGCCTGATCTCTGACACTGTCCAGCTTCATGCTGGAGCTTCCACTTGAAACAATATCAAAATCTTTGGAAGTCGGAATCAGTGTAATCGCTACAATATTAGAGTCTGTAGTCGTCTGGCTGGAAAGCTTTTTATTCATCGCATCCGTAGCCACGAATTTATCGTAACTGGATTCTGCAGAGGCCAGATCTGTCAGATTGTTCTGCATTTGCGGATCAAAAAAGAGCTGCATGGCCAAATTTTCATATTGCTTCAGTGTAATATCAAGCTTCTCCGAGGTCTGAATAATCGTCTGGCGGTTAGCTTCCGACACATTATTCTTAATCGTGTTCTTAGCTTTACTATAGGACAATAGCCCCAGAGCCAGTACAACTACCACAATGGAGGATAAAAAGATCAAGAACAGCTTGACCCCAACCGACTTATTAGGATTGACCCTCTTGATTTGACTTACGGAACCATGCAGCATTCCCTTAGCAGAAAGACCTGAGCCTATACGTTTATTAGTTGGGGCAGCCTTCTTTACTGTTTCCTGTACTTCATCTGTAAGGTTTGTATCAGATTTCTGGACGTTCGACGGTTGTTTCTTGTTGGTCTTATTCTTCTTTGTCAATTTCATCCTTCTCTCTTTCCGCTCTTCCCCATTGCTCTCCCGTTTAGGAGCAACCATCATAATCACCTGCCAGTTAGATTAGAAGACATATGTAAGCGTTCGCTCTTATTTATATCGGCAGTGTAGGTACAATTTCTTAGTTTTCTTTAGAAATTACCACAGAATCTTTATATATTTTAGTCATTTTCCATTTTATTCTATATACCAAAAAGGAATGCCCCTCAATATGAGGTGCATTCCTGTAAAGAACACAAAACGAACTCACAAACACACTATTTCTTCTTGCGCATCATGTCGAAATAAGCCACAGGCTGATCGACCTTCATTCGTACCCGCTGCAGCGGGTGACGTGCCGCATCAAGCGGCTGACCTTCCTCGTCCCACAGCTCGCCTACTGTTTGTTTGAAGAACGTATTGTCAGGTCCGAAGAACTCCACTTCCTGCCCTGGCTTGAAGTGATTGCGCTGCTGAATCAGCGCGGTTCCGCTAACCGCATCGTACTCCAGCACCAGTCCGGCGAAGTCATAAGGCGCAGCCTTTTCTTCCGGCTCATAAATATGATCCTCATGATCCGGCGTATCGTAAAAAAATCCGGTGTTCAGCGGACGGTTCGCCGCCTTTTGCAGCTCTTCCAGCCATTCCGGCTTCAGTACGTACCCTTCAGGGTCAGCCATATAGGAATCGATGGCTTTGCGGTAGGCATTGACAACCGTCGCCACGTAGTGGATCGACTTCATCCGTCCTTCAATCTTGAAGCTGTCTATGCCGACTTCGATCAGTTCGGGAATACTCTCCAGCATACACAAATCCTTGGAACCCATCGAGAACGGGTTATCCTCCGGCTGATGCAGGGGAAGCTGGGTTACTCCCGGCTGCAGCGGCAGAGGAGACTGCTGTGCCTGGGCCTGTTCCTCCTCGGATACCCAAGTGCCTTCAGGGCGGGCATCCTCGAACAGATCGTATTTCCAGCGGCAGGACTGGCAGCAGCCCCCACGGTTCGAATCGCGGTCCGTGAAGTGGTTAGACAGCACGCAACGGCCGGAGTACGAGGAGCACATCGCTCCATGGATGAAGCTCTCGATTTCAATATCGACATGCTGCTTGATTTCGGCGATTTCCTCAAGGCTCGTTTCGCGGCCGAGGACGACACGCGGAAGCCCTTCTTCCTTCCAGAAAGATACGGCTTGCCAGTTGAGTGTGGACTGCTGGGTGCTCAGATGAACTTCAAGGCCCGGCACCAGGCGGCGGGCGGTATCGACGATGGCAGGGTCGGCCACGATAATGGCAGCGATCCCCGCTTCATATAGGTTACGCAGGTATTCTTCAATCCCTGCGATATCTTCATTGTGGGCATAAATATTCGTAGCGACAAAGACCTTGGCGCCGTATTTTTTGGCAAATTCCACACCCTCGCGCATCTCCTCGAAGCTGAAGTTATCCGCTCCCGAGCGCAGGCCGTATTTCTGTCCCCCAATATATACTGCATCCGCACCATAATGCACGGCGAATTTCAATTTCTCCAGATTGCCCGCCGGAGCAAGGAGCTCCGGTTTGTCCAGACGGTAACGTTTGCCCTTGTGCTGCGGCTTGGTCATGGTTCCCATTCCTGTTCTCCCCTCCATTGTCTCACCAGTTAAAATAGCTAAAAACCTTACATTTTGGTGTTGAACGCAGCTGCGGGGAATGTTTGGACCTCCGGCCGCTGTTAGGTTTGGATTTCCTGAATTTAACCGCTGGCCGCAGTAGAAATCCAAACCTAAAGGCGGGCTCTGACGCTCCTACAGTTCCAAACTTCCCCTCCGCTGCTACACCTGAATGTTGCTTATAGATCTATTTTAAAAAGCTGAGTCATTGACTTTTTTATTATTTTTCAATATACCTGTTCCTTGTAGAAAAAGCCGAAGGACAGCTCACGCTCAGGGTCCTGCAGCGCACGTATGCCGTCCATCCAATCCTCTTGGAAGGCATAGCCTTCAGGATTGGCAGTGTAGAGGTCAATCGCATGTCGATAAGCCTTAACGACGGCTGCGTTGTAGGCAACCGGCTTCAGGAGTCCTTCAATCTTCAGACTCTGCACTCCTGCCTTCAGGAGAAAATGAACATCCTCCAGGATGCAAATATCATCGGAGCTCATAATATGCGTGCCATTCTCATCCTCGTATATCGGAAACTTTTCATTGGGGCGTTCAGCTTCGATCAGAAACAGTCCGCGCTCCTTGCCAAGGCTTCCGCCGTCGCTCGGACGGCCCTGGTGGGCCATGTAGCTTGCGACCAGCTTGCGCTTGGAATGATAAATATTCGTCATGCCGTGTACCTGCACCTGGGCTTCAACTTCCAGCAGGGGCACCATTTCTGTCATTTCATCCATGTTCAGCTCACGGGCTAGAACAACCCGCGAAGCACCCTTGCGGCCCCAGTAATTGGCGGTTGCATAGTTGGTTGAAGTCATTTCTGCATTCCAGTGCAGCTTCAGTCCCGGCGCTTCCGTCTTCACTGCGGCGAGCACAGCCGGATCACCAAATTCGATGCCATCTACACCCAGTACCCCAATGGCTTTTACATAAGTGGGAAGCTCGTCCAGCAGCCGGTTCGACATTAGACCGCCCAGGCCTGCGTAGACTTTGCAGCCTTTGGCGTGAGCCAGCTTGACGACCTTCGCGGTATCCTCCAGCGAGAAATGGCCTGCCAGACGCATGCCAAAGCGGTCATCGCCAATCAACAGCGCATCTGCCCCGGCCTCCAGCAGCACCGCTGCTTCTTCCAAGGAAGCGGCTGTCGCCAGCAGCTCCGGTTTGTTATTCATGTTGCACCCTCCTACTTCGCGGTTCAAACCGCATCACACTCTATTTTAATAGGTTACTGCGAATTTTGTTCACTTTTTTTGATATTGGCTAAATGTTCCTTATAGGTCCTGCCGAATAAATGACCCTGTGAGCCATCCTTTTTGGTTACGTAGAAATAATAATCCGAAGCTTCCGGCGTCAGGGCCGCCTCAATGGATGCAAGACCGGGACTGCTGATTGGCCCAGGCGGCAGTCCTTCGTTTTTATAGGTATTATAAGGACTGTTGACCTTCAGATCCTTCTCATACAGCCGTTGCTTCTGTTTGTCCAGCAGGTATTGAACAGTCGCATCGATCTCCAGCTTCTGCCCTTTATCCAGCCTGTTATAGATAACTCCGGCCACAATCGGACGTTCACTGTCCACCACGACCTCACGCTCTACAAGCGAGGCCACTGTCAGCAGTTCATGCAAGGAGAGTCCGCGGTTCTTCAGCTTGCCTTGCCAGCCTTTAATACTGTCCAGCTTCTTCTCAAGCTGCTCCAGCATCGCTTCAACAACCTGCTCCGGTGTACTCTCCTTCACAAGCTCATACGTCTCCGGAAACAAGTAACCCTCCAGGCGGTGGCGAAGCTTGCTGTTTTCAGGAATACCCAGTCTGCCCACGGCTTCAAGACCCGCTCCAGAATCTATAATTTTCAGGAATACTTCGGGTTTCTGATTCCAGGCTGCAGCAAGCTTATTAGCAACCTGCTTGGCCGTATATCCCTCCGGAATCGTAAATGAAACGGTATCCTTCTTCACCACATCCCCTGCATTCAGGCGGGCAATGAGTGAATCATAGGTGTCGCCTGGACTGGCGGTATATGTCCCTGCCTTGAAGCTGGACCCTTCCTTGACCCATTTCAGATAGCCTCTAAAAAATAATCCTTTGCGTATAATGCCGTTTTGTTCGAGCAGGTCGGCAATTTTCGCGCTGCCCATACCCTTCTCTATCGTAAAGGTTACCGGCGGGCCTGCCGGCTTCACCGGCTGCATGCCATTCCAGATGTACCAGACTCCTCCCCCGCCGATTGCAGCTAGCAAAAGGATAATAAGAGCCAAGGTGCGGATTGCAGCTTTCAAATGTCACTCCTCACTTTCCGACTATAAAGTATAAAATTGTATTGTCTCAAATTCAACATATATTTTTGCGGACATATGCATTGCACAAGTGGAAACGGCTTCACCGTCCTCCGAAAGAAGCGGCTTCCTTTTCTCCAAAACTTCTATTCCAAGCAAAAAGAGCGCGGAAAAATTCCCGCCCTCTTCCGTGCCACTCCTTGCTATAGCGTACATATGGAAGCTTATTCGCTCACGTCAGCGGGAAAAGTCAGCTCGTCATACAGCTCGTTGACATTTTCCCATTCCTCGTCATCCACGATGCTCTCCAGTTCGGGAAGCCCGTCAGGCGAGACCACAATCCGCAGAATCTCCTGTTCGGCGGCTCTCCCGGAACCGGTAAGCACCGCATACGCGCGGTCACCAACTTCAAATTCGGCAATAATATCGTAAACGGAAGATTTACCCTGCTCGTCTTCCAGTTCCACTGTTTCTCCATATACTTCTTTGAGCTTTGAAGTCCAAACTACCTGATCGGCGGAAAAATCAGTCATTCTCCGCTCCTCCGTCTAGCTCATCTACCAACGTATTGAAGGTCTCTTCAACAATTGCCCATTCCTCATCATTCTCGATCATAAAGAGCTGAAGATCATCACCGTCTTCTTCATAACGGAACGCATACACCTCATCGCTCTCTTCATCCTCGGAATCCAGCGGAACCACCATCATATACTTGGCATCCGAACCGTCGACTTCAAATTTCATAATGACCTCAAATTCCTCTTCATTACCTTCCTCATCAGGAATGTAGATAATTTCCGGTTCTTCTTCTTGGCCAATCTGCTCGTTTGTCAATCTAACACACCCCTCACCTTTTACTGTTAGCATCCAAAAAATTTTGCAAAATCAGGGCTGCAGCCATTTTGTCTACAATCCCTTTGCGTTTCTTCCGGCTGACGTCCCCTTCAATCAGCATCCGCTCAGCAGATACCGTCGTCAGACGCTCATCCCAAAGGTGTACGGGCATTTCGAGTTCTTCCCGAAGCCTATCGGCAAATTCGATGCAGATTTCACCACGGGGTCCTACTGAGCCGTTCATATTCTTCGGAAGGCCAACTACAATCTCTCCAATCTCATGTTCCTTGACCAGTTCGCGGATACGCAGGAACTCATTTCCGTTGCCGCGCCGCTCAATCGTCTCCAGAGCTTGTGCTGTCCATCCAAAAATATCACTTGTGGCAACTCCGATTCTGCGGTCGCCGTAATCCAGACCCAGCTTCTTCATCATTTCGGATGATCCGCCCGATGATTGGCGAGGTAGAAACGAACCAGTTCCTCAATCAGCTCATCACGTTCTTTCCTCCGGACCAAACTTCTCGCATTGTTGTGGCGCGGAATGTAAGCCGGATCTCCAGAAATAAGATACCCTACGATCTGGTTGATGGGATGGTATTCCTTCTCCACCAGCGCATCGTATACTGCGAGCAGTATTTCCTGGGAGGAGGCTTCCTTCTCATCGCCCTTTACATTGAATTTGACCGTTTTGTCCATGGAGTCCATTTGTGACACCTTCCTTCTGCAAAATCACCCGCTTATTGGGCGGCTTCGCAAAGTTGCTGCTGTACAGCTGACTTGCTGCCCTCATCATAACATATTCATGGCCCAACGAGGAAATCCTGCCATCATGGTAACGCTTTTTTTGGTATTTCATCTACAAAAATAGAGATTTTTTTGGGTTTTAAGCTATTGCAGATGTTCGCTGAAAGTGAATATTGACAAAAAATATACATTTTCCAGCTTTGCGTGAATAAAGCAGCGGTACTGATATATTGCTCTCAGTACCGCTGCGGTAACCCTCATTTCCGATTTCCATATCCATCTGTCTGCAGCTGCAAAATCCAGTGATTCCTGGCGTTATGCAGCAGCTCCGAAACCTGCTCCGTCACTTTTACCGCTTAACCTTGAGCGGCTACAAGCTCCTCGGCTTTCAGAAGAGCTTCGCCCAGCTTGGATGCATCCTTACCTCCGGCTTGCGCCATATCCGGACGTCCACCGCCCCCGCCGCCGCATACCGCTGCGATTTCCTTCACCAGCTTACCGGCGTGAAAGCCTTTTTTGACGAGGTCCTGCGGAACCGATACAACAAAGTTCACTTTGTCGTCCATAGCCGCACCCAGCACAAGTACAGCATCCGGCAGCTTAGATTTCAATTCATCGGCAGTCGAGCGAAGCGCGTCCATATTACCAGCTTGAACGGCAACCGCGAGCAGCTGTGTACCGCCGCCTACCGTTTTCACACTGCTGGTCAGTTCGGCAGCAAAGGTTGCGCTCAGCTTAGATTGCAGGGATTCATTCTCACGGGACAGCTCACGGACCTGGGCATGCAGCGCTTCAATCCGTTTCGGCACATCGTTCAGCGAAGACTTCAGCAGTCCTGCCGATTGCTTCAGCAGATCCAGCTGGCTTTCGGTGAACTGGTACGCATAACGTCCGGTTACCGCTTCGATCCGGCGGACCCCGGAGCCAATGCCGCTCTCGCTGACCAGCTTGAAGATCCCGATCTGCGAGGTGTTCGAAACATGGATACCGCCGCACAGCTCAAGGCTGTAATCGCCAACCTGAACCACGCGCACGATGTTGCCGTATTTTTCGCCGAAGAGTGCCATGGCACCCATAGCCTTGGCCTCGTCAATCGGCTTGTTCTCAATGACTACATCCAGGCCGCGCCAGATTTGCGCATTCACCCGGTGTTCAATGTCGCTCAGCTCTTCCGGCGTAATTGCGCCGAAGTGTGAGAAGTCAAAACGCAAACGTGCGCCTTCTACTAAAGAGCCGGCTTGATTCACGTGACCGCCAAGCACTTCTTTGAGTGCTTTATGCAGCAGGTGAGTTGCCGTATGGTTCTTAACAATATCTTCACGCTGCTCACGGTTCACTTCGGCGCGGACACTGTCGCCCACTCTTAGCTCCCCGGCTTCCACAGTAACCAGATGAACATGCTGGCCGTGCGGAGCTTTGAACAGTCCTGTTACCTTGGCTGTCACCGAACCTCCGGTCAGAAGACCGGTGTCGCTGATCTGGCCGCCGCTTTCAGCATAGAATGGCGTGGACTCCAGGATAACCTGGCAGTCGGTACCTTCGCCTGCGATGTCCACCAATGTACCGCCGGCAACAATAGCCAATATTTTAGACTCTGCTACGGAGTCAGTATAACCAACAAATTCACTTTTAACCGTCAGCTCTGCCAGCGGTCCGCCTTGAACCTTCATGCTACCGCCGTCCTGACGGGCGGCTCTGGCACGGTCGCGCTGCTCCTGCATGGCGGCGTCGAAGCCTTCGCGGTCCACGGTGAGGCCCTGCTCGGAGGCGAAATCCTCAGTCAGGTCAAACGGGAAGCCATAAGTATCATACAGTTTGAACGCATCGGCGCCGGCAATGGAACTGAGCCCGTCAGCCTTTGCTTTGGCGCTGATCTCGCCCAGGATGGCCAGACCGTCAGACAGCGTTTCATGGAAACGCTCTTCCTCGGTACGGATGATTTTGGCGATGTATTCGCGGTTCTCGACAACGGATGGATAGTAGACACCCATCACTTCGCCCACAGTCTCCGTAAGGTCGAACAGGAATGGACGGTCTAGACCAAGTGTCTTCCCGTATCGCACCGCGCGGCGGAGCAGACGGCGGATAATGTAGCCGCGGCCTTCATTGGAAGGAAGCACGCCATCCCCTACAGCAAACGTTACAGTCCGGATGTGGTCGGCGATTACTTTCAGTGCAATATCCTGTTCCAGGTTGTCCTTGTAGGTTACACCTGCAAGCTTGGCCGTCTTCTGGATGATCGGCTGGAACAGATCGGTGTCAAAGTTGGAATCCACATCCTGCAGAATGGACGCGAAGCGTTCCAGACCTGCACCGGTATCAATGTTCTTGTTCGGAAGCGGCGTATAGCTGCCGTCCTTGTTATGGTTGAACTGTGAGAATACGAGGTTCCACACTTCGAGCCAGCGTTCATTTTCCCCGCCCGGATACATTTCTGGATCGGACATGTCGCTGCCGTAGGCTTCGCCGCGGTCATAGAAGATTTCCGAGCAGGGGCCGCAAGGGCCTTCACCGATATCCCAGAAGTTGTCGTCACCCAGCTTAATGATGCGCTCTGCGGGCAGGCCGACCTTTTCATTCCACAGCTTGAAGGCTTCTTCATCCTCAGCATATACCGTTACAGAAATACGTTCCGGATCAAAGCCGATCCATTCCTTTCCGGTCAGAAACTCCCAAGCCCAGGTTATAGCTTCTTCCTTGAAATAATCACCGATGGAAAAGTTCCCCAGCATTTCAAAGAACGTATGGTGGCGGCGCGTTTTGCCTACATTCTCAATATCGTTGGTACGAATGCATTTTTGCGAATTGGTCAGACGCGGATTCTCCGGGATCTCCCGGCCGTCAAAATACGCCTTCAGCGGAGCCATCCCGGCGTTGATCCATAACAGCGATGGGTCATTATGCGGCACGAGCGATGCGCTCGGCTCGATACGGTGGCCTTTGCTCTCAAAAAACTGCAGCCATTTGGAACGGATTTCACTTGCTTTCATCATGTACAGCCCCTGTCTCATAGTTATTAAAAACAAAAAAACGCCCCTGAATAAATTCAGGGACGATGATTATCGCGGTACCACCCTGGTTATCGCCAATATCCGTGAAGTCACGGACCATGATCAGACGATCGCCTTGTGCGGCTGTTAACGGGCACCCCCGGCGGGATTGTCCCCGCACTCCGAAATCAGCTTTCTGCCGGCCTGTCTTCAAGGTTCTCACAGCCAATTACGAAAACTATCGTAAAGGAACCTCTTCTCTGATCAAGCCAATCTCCGGCGTACTTCATTTCATCAACGTTTTTTCCGATTTGCATTTTAACATTTCAAGTATAGCCAGCGCCCCTATTTCTGTCAATCTCGGGTAGAGAATAGGACGAAATGAAGCAGCAAAATGATTATTTACAGCGCTTACTTGCAGGCGTATAATGTGGATTGTTTAGAACAACCCTGCGGTTAACAACCAGTTAACCTGTAATGACGAGACGTGGCTCAGCTTGGTAGAGCGCTTGCTTCGGGAGCAAGAGGTCGCAGGTTCAAATCCTGTCGTCTCGACCATACTAAAATGCTAAAACCCTTGATTAATAAGGGTTTTTTTGTTCGAATTATTTAAACTAGGCTTTAACTTCATTTATACAGAAGAAACGAATGACCGTTCAATAACTGAAAAAAGAAATTGTCAGTCAAACGTAATCCCATAATGCAGAAAGCCGTTATTCCTCTAAACAATGATCAAAATATCCCCTATTTTGAATTAATTCCTCTCCAAGTATACAAAATTTCATCCCTGTAATCTGGCTGACCTAATAATACTAAATGAGATCTCGTTAATGGAGTATGTGTATACAGAGCACAGAGACACTCTGGATAGATTAACAAGGAGAAATAAAATCTTGGTAATTCAATATTTATGCCTTGATTCTATTTACTAAGTGGACGATTGCATCAACAAGATGAAGAGAATATTATTTATACCAGATTCGTTTGCGTAATTTTGATCATCAAGTGTTTAAGAATAGCCTACAATAGCCGGTACCAAAGAATCCTGGAACTTGAAATGGCGTTGCTCAAGCTCTTATTCCAGCGTATCCGGAACTGGAAGGCGCTTTGAGCTCCATTTTTTTGTCAATTCAAGTCCATACGGCTCTTGTGTTATAAATGAAGGCCATTTAAAGAGGTTGGGAGGTATAAAGATGCCAAAAACGATATTAGTTGTAGACGACGATGAAGAAATTGTAAAACTCATTACAAAGAGTTTAAGGTACGAGCAATTTGTAATAATTTCGGCATGTTCTGGGAAAGAAGCCCTATCTGCATTAGAAGAAAACCACATTGATTTCATCGTTCTTGATATAGTGATGCCTGATATGGATGGATTTGATGTCTGCAGATGTATCCGAAAATCTTATAATGTTCCAATTCTGTTTTTAAGTGCGCGTGATCAGGACATTGATAAAATCGTCGGGCTCGAAATAGGAGCAGACGATTACATGACCAAACCTTTCAGTATTCAGGAGCTTGCCTCCAGGATAAAGGCCCACTTCAGAAAAATGGACAGACTGTTTAAAGAGTGGGATGAACTTAGTCCCAGTAGCGAAAAAGCGGATGCTCCGCTCATTTTGAACGATAAGACGTTTGAAGTATTCCTGCATAGCAGGAAGCTCGACTTATCAACGAAAGAATTTCAAATTTTGTCTATTCTTATGTGTCACCCCAATCAGGTATTGAGTCGTGAGCAGATCTATGAGAAGGTCTGGGGAGACGAATACGGAGAAATAAATACCGTAACGGTCCATATCAAAAATATCCGTAAGAAACTAGGGCCTGATCATAACTTTATTAAAACCATATGGGGCATAGGATATAAATATACGGAAAGAGAGCAATAGTATGAAACTGAAAATAAAACTTCCCCTCTTATTCCTGCTGATGCTTCTAATTCTTATGTTTTCCATTGGAATGTACTTAAAGTTTGTCTTTGCAGTATATTCCCCTATACGCGGTACATTGTTGGACTCACGATATATAGCATTGCTTTTGCCCATATTCGCCATCGCTTGTTGTATATTTATTATTCTGATTATCTATATTTATTTTTGCATAGAGAAGCCCATTCGGCTTCTGAATACCAGGCTGGAAGAAGTAAATATTGTACATCCCATGCCTCCGTTAGCATTGAGGAGTAATGACGAGATCGGAGAACTTTATAAGCACTTCAATAAGATGGAGCATAGGCTTCAACTCGCCCACAGAGAGCAAACCGATATGATTGCGGCAATCGCCCACGATTTGAAAACACCCCTGACATCTATTAACGGTTTTACTGAACTGCTGGCTACACACAAGGACCTACCAGAAACTGAAAAGCAGGAATATTATGATTTGATTCAAGGGAAGTCAGAATATATGGTCGAACTCATCAATGAATTCTCCAGCTTCACCAAAGAAAAACTGGAGTTGGAATCCATGGTAGCTAAACCTGTACAAGCATCAATATTATTTGAAAAAATTGCTCTTGAATATGAGTACGAGTTGGCGGGACTTGACTACGAGCTGACTTGCCGTCATTCATTCACGGAAAATATATTGCTAATGGTCAATGAACCGATGATCCGCCGGGTTTTCGGCAACCTCTTTAGCAATGCTGTAAGATATGGAGGGAAGAATAAGCTGAAAGTGTATATGACCGGATACCCGCTAGAACGTTATGCCTATTTCCAAATCGAGGATAATGGAATGGGAGTGCCGGATAAGGATATTTCTTCTCTGTTCCTCAAATTTTTCACTGTGGATAAATCGCGGCAAATCCAAAAGGGCGG
>NZ_LVYY01000009.1:0-184303 GCF_001909085.1 Paenibacillus sp. P32E
CCTGTAAAGGAGCAAGAAACGGCGTCCACCTCCTGAGAGGCCGAACGAAGGAATGTAAGGGCAAAGACCCCGCGTGACATGGGAGGGTAAGCCGTCAGGAGACAGGTGTGGATATCCAAAGTGCGATCACAGAACGTATCCTTGGGTTGGGGATGAATCCCCCGCTCTCTATTCCCGCCACCGGCTTCACCAGAAAATAATGTCATCCTTACATGACTTCTCCAGCTCTCAATCTGTCTATGGCTGAAAATCTTAGAACCAGTGAGTAAACAAGAGTATTTATTAATTTATAGTGGGAGAGATAAACGATGGAAACAGTCCATATTAGCGATTTGCGACCAGGGCAGTACATCAACAACAACGGCCAGGTAATCACACTGGAACAGGCCAAGAAGCTGCTTGAGGGCGGCGCGGCACCAGTACTGCACACCGTATCGGACGAATATATCGGCAGAGTCCTTGACTCACTTCATGATGCACGCGAGGCAGGCCAAGAGCCGGGGGATTTCTGCGAACCAGATCCGCAAGCCAAACTGATCGAGTACAGAGAGCTTCGCGCCGTCGCCATCGGACCGGACCGGGCTGATATCGTCGCCGGTTATGGCACTAATGAGGAGTTGGCGGCCTGGTATCGGTTAGAAGTCACAATACCAGAAGAGGAATGGCAGGATTACAAAGTTGTCGATTTACCGTTGGACAAAAAAATGGATTGGGAAGAAGACGGGGAAATGACGCTGAAGGAGCTTTTAGAGTGGGAGACGGAGTTTCCTCAAATCGTAGGTTCTAGCGAATAACGGGGAGGGCTCAGGCCCTCTCCCCCTATAAAGGAGCTGATAAGCAGATGCAGATTGATCTTTTTGAAATTTTGAATGAAGAGAAGCTGCAGGCTCAGAAATTACTTGAATCGGAGAGTCTCCAGGAGAGAATCACCGAGAGCAGGAAGGCATTAGGCTGGGATGAATACGAGAAACTCAAATCAGAGCGGGCCCTGAAGATCGAGATTAATAATCTGCCTTGGATGCCATCACATCCAAACGTAACAACCTCTGGTTATGAGCACGTTGACGTAATGGTGATAATCCCGCCAGATGTGCTGAGCCCCGTTGAGTACCATCTGAGATTGGGGCATAGCGAGCGGTCCAGTTATCAAAATGACCCATTGAGAGATGCATGCCGGGAAATCTGGTCCTCGTATAACTTTGCGATCTGGGGATATCAGCCTCACCAAGTTGGTTGGTGCGGAGCAACAAAGCTATTAACAAGGCATCGCGATGCTGGCGATCCGATATGGATGCGACTCTCCAAAATTGGAGAGCGACTGATATATGGTGCAATACCTGATTGCATTGTCGAAATTAAAGGGGAGGCATAACCAGTATGAGCAAATCAATCAATGAATTAGTAAATGATGCCCACACCAACGCCGTCAGCAAAGGCTGGTGGGACGAGGACCGCAGTTTCGGAGAGATCATTGCACTAATCCACAGTGAGGCCTCCGAGGCGCTGGAAGACTATCGCGCTGGCAAGCAGCCTACAGAGGTTTGGTACGAGGTTAAGGCTCCGAGTGGCAAGGTGCTTAACCTCTCTACACCACTTGAATGGGCTCCCGAACCACAAAAACCTTGTGGCATCCCCTCTGAACTGGCTGATATCGTGATTCGTGTATTTGACGCCTGCGGGCGGTACGGCATAGACCTGGAGCAAGCAGTCAAGGAAAAGATGGCTTACAACGCCACACGGCCACAGCGTCATGGGGGCAAGGTGCTATGACACCAGAACGGTTTGAAAAGATCAAGAAGGTATTTGGTCAAGTTGGATTACTTACTGGACCTATGGCCGTAGAGTTGATGGCTGCTCTAGAAGAGGCAGAGAAAAGGAAAGTGGAACTTTGGGAATGTGAGGATTGCGGTTTTAGTTTTAATGCCATCCACACAGATTTTGTAGACGGAAAGGATTCAGGTGATCATAGTTGTCCATTATGTGCTGAAACTCGCTTAGAAAAGGAGTTGGCAGAGGCACAGCGGATTATAGACCGGCACGAGCAGGAAAACGAAAGGAAACAGAAATTTATCGTAGAGCAGGCTGAATATAGCAACGAAATCAAGATTGAACTGCGGGAGGCACAGCAGACCATAGCCCGGAAACGGGAAGCGCTGGAGAAAATTAAATCAACAGGCGCACAGGCAGGAAACAACTCATACTATCACATGGCTAAATTTGGCCTTGGGGAAGGAGCTAAGGAATTATGACAAATGTTCCTAAATGCAAAGATTGCTCGCATTTTAGACAAGAACATGTCCGAAAGTACGACTCATGCCATCATCCAGAAAAAAGAATCGGCGGTTTTTTGGGAACATGGATTAAAAGCACAGAACGCCGCGCGACAAGTCCCAAATGGTGCCCATTACGTAAGGAGGCTCAGCCATGACACAGGTACAGATGATCAAAACCTTCGAGTCGCTGATCCCTGCTGAATTCTTTGGGAAAATTCTGATTGAGACACGGGACGCCGAAACTGCCGGTGCAGCTAAGTACAACTATTTTCTCGAATACAGCGATTGTCTACCAGATGTGACCTTTGGGGATTTCGTTCGGAAGGTGAAATGCAGAACTACAGGAAGCCGACAGGTAGCTCCACCGATGCCTCAACCGGACAATATTCTTCCGGAAGGAAAAACCTGCGGATCATGCCTACATTGGAACCGATGCAGCGCCTTGATAGGCTGTCTGACAGGCGATGAAACTATTTGTGATTTCGCACCAATCCGGTACAGAGAAGCGCCGATCGACCCCAGATAGAGGGCAGAGGCTGCTTATATGGTACTAAGCCAAGTAAGGAAGTAGTAGACGCATATTGCGCATTAGGGAAGAGAAATTCGCTTTGATAACGAAATGATGTTTTTGTCCTTATCATCACCATGGTCAGCATTTTCTTCTATATCTTTTTTCTCGTCGTGAAACTCAACAGGAGATTGGGCCGTGATGTAGTCAAACGGAGTGTAATTATTACTTGGTAATTTTCTTGTGATTAATGCCTTGACGAGGATGAAACCTAATAAGATATTGAAAAAACCGAATGCTCCAAACAACAAGTATTGTACTAAGTTCATTGTTAACACCGCCTTTGTTTGATTTTATATTTGAATGTTAATATTTTCAAGTTGCAAGGTTGCTGAGAGCTATTCATTCGACCGAGATTTGAACAGTACGAGAGTACCGGGCCGTTGACGCATACTGCGAAGAAAGCAGGATACGTTTCTCCTATCGCTTTCAAGTTATTAGACTATAGTTCGTTAATTGCTTGAACAACTAGTTCCAACGCTTTAAGTCTTCTTTCTAAAAGCGTTCTTTGTGGACTACCGATCTTTGACTTAGCATAACTGTTCTCAACTGACGGGGTTAAACCAATAAGAACTTTTCGGGCCTCTACTAAATCTTCATGTGTGTATTGATGAGGTTTTTGATTCCAGATGTTTTCTAGAATAGCTAAGCCGATGTAAACAGCATTGAGTCGTTTCTTTACTAGGGTTGTATTTGCGCCATTTTGAGTCATCTGGGACAAGGCGTTCTCGAGTTTTTTGATTGTAGATTGCAAAGATCTTATTGATTCCAATTTCTCTACATTAGATACATCTTCCATGTATATACTGTCCTTTCTTCGCTTCCAAATTATTATATTGAGCACTGTATTCCAATAGGTCCTACTTTTTATCTTATAAAATTATATACCAGGACGATAGGCCACCGATACGACCGAACAACCTAACGAAGTGGGAGCCGATACCCGGCTCTCCCCTATAACAAGGAGGATATAACCGTATGGACCCATTGCGAGAGGTAGGGAAATTACTTAACAGGGCCGGGCTTTGGGAAACAAGATCAAAACGAGCATCTCTCAAGGGAGATTATGATCGGGCAGGAGAATTAAGAAATAAGGCGTTTCAACTTGCAGCTAAGGCTAGAAGAATCGAAGAAAAATACCGAGAGGAGGTAAACCACCAATGACCCAAACACCCCGGGACCGCACCCTTTACCCAGATACCCCAGCACCCACACCAACGGAAGAATATGAAACTAAGACGAACAGTCGCAAGCCGTCTTTCACAGGATATAAACCGCAATTCATTGGGCCACGCAAAGAGACATCCGCCGCAGATAAGTTGCTGCGATTGGATGCAGAACGAATGGTAAAACAACATGAAGATGCAATGAGAAATCCCAAAGGGGCCCCAGCACCCAAGGAAGGAGATAACCAATGACACCAGAATCCGCAGCCAACGCCCTTAAAGAAATGACTAAGCTGTTCAATTGCTCTTATGAAACGGCATGGATGAATTATATGCACCCTACGATCACGGAGAAATTCACTTATGAGGAAGTCAGAAAGCACATTTAGGTATAAGGGGGAGAAGAGGATGAAGGAAGTAAACGCGGATTTGTACCATCTGCTCAATGAAAATGAAACAGGCCTATATACTCAGGAATTTCATAATAACAAAACGGTATACGCCTATGTTCATTTGGATTTTGCTGATCTGGCCGATTTCGTGGAAGCCGTTGGGATATACCCGTTTGAAGAAGGCGGAATGAAAGTAACTATGTTCGAAAGATCAATCTGTGTTGATCTTAACGACATCATAGAAGGCCACGACTATAAGCTGAGTAGTTACAAAAAATGCTTTGATGAGGACGATTGGGAAAGGTATAAAGAGCAGATTGAAGAGATGGAACGTGACTATTAGGCCGGAGGCCATCAATCGACAAAATAATCCCAGCGCAGCGGGGGCCGACACAGGGTTAAATTAATTGTCGTCAAGATGCTTAGGGGTGGTACTAGTATATCCCTGCTGGTGAATTTCCCCATCGTTACAGACACCATATTCATATGGATATCCGATCTCATCTTTAAATGTAACCTCTGCACCATATCGACAAGTACTACTCTTAGAGACAGAACCTTTAATGTTGTATATTTCATCTTCTGTGTAGTTCTTCTTGGTAATAAGATAAGTTTTAATTTGCTTGGCAGCTTGAGTTTTTTTATAAGGCACCCCATTTATAGAAACATAGCCAACAAGAAAAATAATGATTAAAGATACTAGCGCTGCGATGCTGGATAGGACAACTTTTTTGATAATAAACACACCTTTCGCTTAAGTTAATTAAGAGATAGGAAACATCCTATCTCTTAATTGTAGTAAATTTAGAAATTAGATCCAATAATGGCAACTCTAGTTAATGATGATTGATCTGGTAAACTGTATGGTAAAAATAAAATATTACCTGCACCAGGATTTCCGAAGCTAACACTTGCTCCGTAATAGTAGGCATCCCATACTATTTTAGAACAATATGTCTCAGTGTAATAGTCGAATATATTGTTAATCAAGCCATAATGAACCTGATCTTTATAGAGAGATTGATAATTACTTGCCCATGTTGCAGCTTGTTGAGCTTTGGTAGGGGAAGAAGTATATCGCAGTACTTTTGTATTGGCATACTTTGTATACCAATCAGTAATTGGCTGTCTAATCAAAGGTTTGTTATAACCTTCAATAGACACTATTGTTCCGTTATCAATTAAAATACCCGCATGTCCAGTATACCCAAATCCAGAAGAACCAGTACTGTTTGTCACTAGAATGTCTCCTGCTTGAATAGCAACATTTGTACCTTTATAAGTTTCTCCTGGAATAGAGAAGGGAACTAAATCAGTTAAGGAAGGAGATAATGAATCATTTTCTATAACTGTTGTGCTATTAACGTCCGGGATAGGTGCAGTTATAGTACTTGATGCATTGACTTCAGGTACAGGTGTTGCACTATCAGCACTAGCCATTCCTAGTGAAAAAGCAGATAGAATTACTGTAAGTGAGAATGATAGGAGAAATTTACCTTTTTTCAAATAAAACACCCCAGAAGCATATTTCGTCTCACGGCCGGATTCGATAGATTAATACTAGTTTAGAAAAATATGGATGTCAAAGAAAAAGATTCAACAAATATTGCAGCAAATTAGTATAATAGTCGATAATTATCATAAAATAGCATAAATTGTGGAAAAGTAGAAGTAGATATATAAATATAATAGATATAATGTTAACAATTAGGGAATAATGACATAAATAATAATTATATGATTTTATGACGATTTATAAAATAAATACAATTAAGTGGAATTAATCGAGTAAGAACATTTTTATTTTGAATTTTGCTTCTAAAGGAATTATTTTGTGAGAAATATAGGAGAATTCTGAAGGAATTGAGAGCTACGTACGACGAAGACCGGCGCTTGTACATCGAAGGTGAGTTGTACATCCTAAATTACTATATCGAGAACCTGGAATCTCACACCTTATACCCTACTCCGGTAATCAAAGATGAGTAACAGCCTGCTGCTATTTATAGCCGGGCTTGCAACAGGGCAGTTTTCATTCCTGGGAGCACAGATTTTATTCCATCGAGAAGAGGCTGATCTTAATGAGTGACTGGTACGCAGGAATCAAGAACAAAGCAAATGAGGTAGCTGGCGGCGGGCAGGTAACAATTAAGTCTTCGCAGCTAACACCACAAGAGAGGGTTGAGCTGGATCTGAAGTATCCAGCGCCTACAGGTAAAGCAGCTGAGAAACCTTTTGTGATAAGAGGTACAGTCGAATGACTATGAAAGCCTATGAAGCAAGTAAAGCACTTGATGCCGGCCATCGTAAATTTGTTCTGGTCCACTCCCCAGAAGTCGTTGAGGTATTGGATTATGGTCCTACCTGGGTCAGATACACGGCATCATATATCAAACTTTTCATAAGCACGAATATGCGACTGTTTGCGGCGATGGTGGATCATGTACACATAGAAAAAAGACCTGACTCAGCATCAGGGCAATAAGCAGCAACTTTTATCCTCACACACAATTATATCACACACAAAGGGGAATGAGGATGAACGTGGTAGAGAGTAAGTTTGTCGGAAGATATATGGACTTGGGACCGGCCACCGCAGGCAACTATCATAATTCCCGTAACATTGCCGAGCGAGCCTATAGAAAGGCTGATGCAGACGACAAAAAGGTAATATCTGGAATGGTGAGCGATTGTGAATATGTAGAGGAGTGGCTGACTACCGGCAGGCGCCCGGGTAATAAGCGCGGGATCGAGCGGCGGGCTGGATATGAGAGAGAAGTGCTACTGGACCCGGTCCGTATGCAGGCTTTTGCTTCAGACTCCAAAGCCGGCAGCCCGGCAAATCTTACTGATGATCAAAGATTTCAATTACAATATGCCCTGGACCAATTAAGCGAGCGGGAGCGTGAATGTTATGTGTTGGCCCACGGTGAGTGCTTTTCTCACTCAACCATTGCCAGTATGCTCGAGATTGCTCCTGGCAGCGTGAGTGAGTATATACAACGAGCTCACAAGAAAGTCAGTAATGCTGTTGAGAATAGCCTGTTTTTCTTCTAGACTATGTTGTAGACTAAAGGCATCTTGTGAATGATAGCTTGTAATTAGGGAGTGGGAAAATGAGTTTTATATCTGTGGTAGCAACCGAGAAATTTGTGACGATTATGGCAGATGGCAGAGTGGTTAACATGGATTCAGGGGAAATAATTGAAGAAAATTTCATCAAATATTTACAAGTAAATGAGAAAGCTTTTATAGCATTCACGGGCACAAAAGACACTGGAGAAGCAATGGCTGAAACGATTGCTAGAAGGATTATTGAAGGTGAAGATTTCGCAAAGATTCATCAAATTTTGATAGGTACTATTGAATCACTAAAAGAAATTATTACTGATAGCAGACCAGTCTCCATTGCCTTTGGTGGATTTAATAAAGAGGGAGAGGCAGAATTGCGATCTTACGCCTCGAAGTCAAAGCAAACCTTACAATTTAAGCCAAAAGGCCATGAATTTGCAACAACACTTATGACAGGAGCGAATTCTTCATTGGATGAAAAGGATCTTCATGTAGTTTTTGAAGGATTTATGAGGGAAGCAATGCACGGTAATATAGATCCTAGTCCATCACAAATTATACAAGCTCAAAAATTAATGAATAAATATGTCTCGGAACGTGATTATACTGTAAATAATATCACTTCACGATTAGTTCTGAAGAAATAGAATGTTGATATTTGTCTAGGAGATGCCCATTATTTATAGGAGGAACCTATAAACGGTTTGACTCTTATAGTGAATGGTGTGTAAAACTGACCATGACTCTTACGAATAACAAGCATAGCGCTCAAGCATCAGGTAAAGATGAGTTACACGCCAGCCGCATGAGCTCACGGTTAATTGAGCTCAACAATTCCTTATCCTTATCTCAATAAATATAGTAATATATGTATATGAGGAGGCGAGGCCTTGAGGAAACGGGACGCATTTGAATATATATGTTTGCTTGGCTGTACATTGGGGCTATACGTACTTATCTTTACAGCGGTTGTACACGTACCAGCAGTCACACAAGCAATAATGTCATACAGTGCTTTAGCAGTTGCAATTGTAATAGGGATACGCAAATACAGGTTAGCTTCTAAAGGTCGCCAATAGGCGGCTTTTTCTATTTACACATAAACCCATAATCTAAACCTGAAAAGCTGCAGAGGTGACGGCGAAGTAAGGTACATGGGTAAAGAGGGAATTACTTCCTTTACGTCGAAATATGATGTCGAAGGAGGTGAGATGATGGGATATAGCGGTCATGTGAATTCACTTATTGGCGTGGGGAGCTATTTGGATATGATGGTGGATATTAAAAATACCATCGGGAAGAAGATTGAAATTGGATTCGAACCAGACATTCCTAAGGACGAAAAGATATACACTCTTAAAGATGCTCATGTAGGTCATGAATATGCGGGTGCATATATTCACTTTTATTTATTGTCCGACAATGATGAGAATGTAGAATTCATAATTAAGGGGATAAAAAACTTTGAATATGAAGTACATCCTAGTACGAAAAAGTACTGGGTTGGAGTGTCTGATGAGCCCTTAACTCAATATCCGAAAGGTTTTTCCGAGAGTATGTCACACCAACATGGTAACCATAACTACCGATTCTTATTATTCAACTAATTCACAGTAAAGAGAGCACCTCCGGGTGCTTTTTTCATGCCTTAAATACGGGGGTGGTGACATGTAGTGGCAAAGAAAAGAGACCCGAAGAGGGCAGAAGCGGAACAGATGTGGATCGACAGCGGTGGTAAGAGGGATATCGTAGAAATTGCCGCGAGTCTTGATCTACCGGCTGGAACGGTCCGAGGTTGGAAGAGCAAAGACAACTGGGAATCCACCCTGAACGGCGAGAAGGAATCGAAGCTGCCGGATAAATCCAAGAAAAAGAAACGGAACGTTCCAGACATGAATACGGAACGTTCCAATCAAAAACGGAACGTTCCGATTCGGGAGCAGCCGCCACCGCGGATTGATGAAGCGGATACGGGTGAACCAGACGAAGACGGACTGACCCCGAAGCAGCGGATTTTTATTCTCGAATACCTGCGAACCTTCAACGCTACAGGAGCGGCAATAGCTGCTGGGTACTCCAAGAAGTCCGCTTACACCATTGGCTGGGAGAACTTGAGGAAACCAGAAATTCAAGCGGCTATCAAGCAGGCCAAGGAGCAGTACACCGAGGAGCTGGGTTTGGACATCAAGCGGATCATTGCCGAGTGGATGAAAATCGCCTTTGCGGACACCGGTGATTACGTTAATTTTGGCAGCCGGGAATTTCCACTTCACACCAAGAAGGGCGATCCTATTCTAGATGAAGACGGCAAGCAGTTGACTGGAACTCAGAACTTTGTGAACCTTGTGAATTCCGATGTAATAGATACCAGCATCATTTCTGAGGTAAAGGAAGGCAAAGACGGCTTCAGTGTGAAGCTCTATAACAAGATTGAAGCGCTGAAGCAGTTGGAGAAGTATACCGACTACATGGATGAAGAAACCCGCTTGAAAATCCGCAAGGCGCAGCTCGAAGTTGAGAAGCTGGAGGGCAGTGGTAACGGTGAGGTTAATAGCTGGGTGAATGCATTGATGGACGTTGCTGAGAAGCGAAAGGCGAAGGTGATGAGCGATGAGCGCTAAGCCTTACAATGTGATTTCATCAATGGCAGCCCTAATTGACCTATATTGGGATGAGCCGGCTGCATTTGCAGAGGATATGCTTGATTTTGATGCAGACGAATGGCAATTGGCAGTAATGTACGATGTGGCTCACTCGCGATTTGTAACGGTCCGCTCCGGTCAAGGTGTGGGAAAGACCGCTCTGGAGGCCGCATTGGTTATTTGGTTCTTATGTTGCCGGCCCAATTCCCGAGTAGTGTGTACCGCTCCTACCCGCCAGCAGCTCCATGATGTACTGTGGTCCGAGGTGGCTAAGTGGTTGGAACGTTCAAAGGTAAAAAACCTTTTGAAGTGGACCAAGACCAAAATTTATATGATCGGTCAGGAAAAGCGCTGGTTTGCTACAGCTAGAACGGCGACCAAGCCAGAGAACATGCAGGGCTTTCATGAGGACCACATGTTGTTCATCGTAGATGAAGCATCTGGGGTCAAAGATGATATCATGGAGGCCATATTCGGGACTCTTACCGGTGATGATAATAAAATGCTTATGTGTGGCAACCCCACGCGAACAAGCGGATTCTTTTATGACAGTCACCATAAGGATAGGGGGACGTATAAGGCGCATCGAGTATCAAGCCGTGACAGCAAGCGGACCAATAAGAAAAATATCGAGATGCTTGAAAATAAATACGGTAAAGATAGCGATGTGGTCCGTGTCCGGGCAGACGGAGAGTTTCCGAGATCCGAACCGGATACTTTCATTCCTTTGGAACTTGCCGAGACGGCAGCAGCGAGAGAGGTATACGTCCGGATTCTTGATGAAGACACCGGGACATGGGAGTCAAACATTCCAGATACAGCTGAATTGGAAATCGGGGTAGACGTTGCCCGCTTCGGAGATGATGAAACGACAATTGTTCCTCGGATCGGCGCTATGGTCCCTTATATCCGTCATTATTCCAAAAATGATACGATGGTAACTGCTGGATGGGTTTTGATTACTGCCAAGGAATGCATGGAACAATTCGGACGGCCCAGATGCACCGTGAAGATAGACGATGACGGTGTGGGTGGTGGGGTAACAGACCGTATTCGTGAAGTGGTGCGTGAGGAAGGGTTGAACATCACTGTGGTGGATTGCCACAACGGCGGCAAAGCATTTGATCCAGAGCATTACGAGAATTGGGGTACAGAAGCCTGGGCAAATGTTCGTGATCTGCTGCAGGCAGAAGATATTCAAATTCCAAATGACGAGGATCTGATAGGCCAGCTTTCAACCCGGAAATATTCAGTCACTAGTAAAGGGAAAATCATTCTTGAATCGAAGAAGGAAATGAAAAAGCGTGGTCTCCGGTCTCCTGACCGAGCGGATGCGCTTATTTTGGCGTTTGCAAAAACAGGAGCTGTAATGGATCAGGCTGCTGCATCACTGCTGGGAGGAGGTAGGGTATATGGCTAGATGGCGTTTGGTAGATCGAGCGGTTGGCGAAATGTCGAAACTGCGGCAGGGTATGGCAGGCCTATGGGGAGTTATTACCGGCACGCTGGGCGGTACATACAGGCTTGACTCCAGCCGCGTAGACTATGCCAAAGCCCGGGCGCTCTACGATAACACGGAAGAGAATTATAAGCTGGGAGCTGGCTTTGCAAAGAAAGTGGTTAATGCCACTGTCGGATTTATCGGATTGCCTGAGTTCAAGTCAATAGACGAGGATGCCCAGAAAACTGTTAATGATTTTCTGAAGAAGAACGAATCCAAAGCGCAGCGGACCCACTTAAATGCTATCAAAGAAGGTGATTGCTTCGTATGGCTTACTCGGGAGAAAAACGTCTCCAAACTACATCCAGAGAAGGAGTCGCGCTTGGTCTACAACATTATTCCACCAGAACAGGTCAAACGAATTGACAGAGACCCGCTCACTGGAGAGCCGATGCAGTATGTGCTTGAGGCGGAACATACCTGGTATGACGAATCCGGGACTAAAAAACAATGTAAAATCAAGCAGAAGATCAGCGCGGAACAACGCCTCATTGAAGTTGAAGGTGACCGGCCCCCTAATTTGCAAGTGGGGGAACATGATAATCCGTGGGGCTTTATTCCGATTGTTCATTTTAAGAATGATGGCGATGAGACCAATGAATACGGCAAGAGTGATCTTGAGTCTATAGAGCCATTTCTGAAGGTTTATCATGATGTATTCCTTGCAGCGATTCAAGGCTCCAAAATGCACAGCACGCCGCGGTTAAAGCTTAAGCTAAAAGACGTTCCAGGCTTCTTGCTTAATAATTTCGGAGTGAGCGATCCGAAAAAATTTGCTGCTGAAGGCGGGAAGATCAATTTAAACGGTAAGGAACTCCTGATCTTCCAGGGGGAGGAGGACGCTTCTTTTATAGAAGCGAAATCAGCCACCGGAGATGCTACAGCACTGCTTGAATTCGTGTTTTACTGCATCGTGTCCGCTTCGGAGACTCCGGAGTTTATCTTTGGCGTGCATACGCCGTCCAGCTTATCCAGTGTGAAGGAGCAAATGCCTATCTTCATCCAGAAGGTAGAGCGGAAGCGGAAGTCGTTCACGGACTCCTGGCAGCTGTTGGCCCGGATGGTGCTGTCTATGACCTCACAATCGGAGGTGACCACATTCGATACCTACGAAACAACGTTAGTATGGGAAACAGTGGATCAGAGGGATTCGAAGGATGTAGCGGAAGAGTTGAAGATCATCGTTGAAGCACTGGATAAGGCGCTTGCCGGTGGACTCATCAGTGAGCAAGCAGCAGTAGAGTACCTCTCATATTGGGTAGATACCATGCATCCTTATAACGGGACTGATGAAGGTGTTGAGTACGAAAAAGACCGTATTCTGAAGACGAAGGTGCTTTTGAGGCGTTTGGAGGATGGCGAACTTTTTGATGCAGAAGGAAAGGTGGCTGTGTAGATCATGGCCGATTATGCAACAGAGTCCGCAAGAAAGCTGCTGCAGGAGCTCAAGATGACTGCCGGAAAATATGCGATATTTGCGCTGTCTGCCCGGAAAAAGTACACCTCTCTGATGCTGAATCAAGAGCCGGAAGTTCGCAGGATATTCATGAAGGCCGGGGACCAGGTTTCCAAGGAGATCCGCAGCCTGCGGAATCGTGGATATGGGAGTAGATTGAACGACCGTTACCTCGAACCATTAATGAAGACGCTGCGGGAAACAAACATTCCGCAGTCACTCCGCGAGAGGATGAATCAATACATCATCAAAGGAGTAGACGCCGGGACAAGCTATTCCTTTGATATTACAAGGCTCCATATCAGCAGCGCTAAAATCCCGGTGGAGCCGCTGGAGCGGATGATATTCCGAACCAACAAGCAAGCGGTGGATGCCATGTGGGCCCGCAGCGAAAATGGACTGATGTTATCAGATCGAATATGGCAGAAGGGGATAAAAGCCCGGCACAGCATGACTGAGATTATTCAAGATGGCATCAAAAACGGAGAAGACCCGGTAAAAACCGCTCGCTTCATCGAGCAATATGTGCGGCGCGGCAAGAAGACGCTATCCGGGGATTACCCCGAAATGATGGAGAGGATGGGCAACCGGATTCCGAGCGATTTGTCCTATGAAGCTCTGCGGCTGGTCCGTACGGAGACGGCAGCGGCTTTCGGAGAAGGGACTATTGCTGCTGCTCGGGTGAGTCCCAGCTATACCGGAATGAAGTGGGTACTATCTGGCGCACATCCGAAGCCGGATATCTGCGATGAGCTGGCTGGAGCTGATCACGGCATGGGTCGAGGCGTTTGGCCGGTGGGAGAGGAACCACATATGCCAGCACATCCAAATTGCCTGTGTGTTTTGATATCAGTACATGAGGATCTTGATCTATTTATGGGTCGGCTTAACCAGTGGACTAAGAATCCTTCCAGTCAACCGGACCTGGAAGATTGGTACGAAAATGTGTATTCCAAGGTGGCGTAAACAGGCCGATTAGACATTTGGTTAATATATATATTTTGTGAGCATGTCTGTATATTGTGTTGCTTAGTAATTTATTGAACAATATATTGTGTATTATGAATATATATGCAATTCAATTGAATATTCACATGATTTTATGCGGAATATCGGTTAAAGAGCATGAATAGTATGCAGGAATTAAGCTGATTTTTAGGATTTTTGGTCTTATTGAGTCGTTTTCCGAATGGGTTATCAACTTCGGATAAACGGCTATTTTTGTTGCCTCCAGAAAGGGGGGAATTTTATGGAACAGGTAAGATGGACATCTGCAATTGATAATGCCCGCTTCATGTTGGAGGAATATAAGAAAATCCCTGTCGGCATATTCGGCGCAATGAACATTGCAAATGTGATTGCACGGTACGACCGCGGGGAGCGAACGCAGGATTTGCTCGAAGAGCTAGAAGCCATCGAATGAAAGGATGTGACCGACTTGGAAGCAGTTATTTTCACAGAGGAGCAACTGAAAACTAAATGCGTTGAATGGCAAAAGGTGCTGCGACTGCAAGACTGGGATGTTAAGACCAGCATTAAGCGGGCAAGGGATATGAATCTGGATGCAAATGGGGTAATCACCGTTCACCTGGAGCACAGGTTAGCATCTATCCGTATTCTTGATCCTTTGGATTATTCGCCTGAAGAACTCCATCCGCAAGATATGGAAAAAATACTGGTGCATGAATTATTGCACATTCACCTGTTCCCTATGACGAAGGATTATGAGGGACATTTAGCAACGGCTGAAGAACAAGCGATCAATATGATTACATCCAGCCTAATTGAACTTTCACGGAGAGGAGGTGAGACGAAAAATGAAAAAGGTTCTGATTTGCGGTGAAATGGCTGCTGGAGCAGCGACACTATTCCAACTCTTTGCGGGCATCTCTGGTGAAATGCAGGTCGATGATGTGCCGCTGGCCTCCGGCGTCAACGTGGACGAGCTCAAGAAGGGTGACACCGATCCTTTGGAAGTTGTCGTTGAAATCCCCGCTTCCAAATCTAAGCGCGGCTGGAATTATACCGGCGAGTCGCTGCGGAACATCGTTGATGCCGTCATGAGCAAGACTCTGAATGGATTCTTAGGACATCAGAAAGCTGAGGACGTTAGTAACCAGTTCCTCCCGCCAGTGACACATTGGATCGGCGCCAAGATGGTAGGCGAGACGGCTTACTTCCGTGGCTTGGTTGATGCTTCTGCAAGTGATCTGAAACGGTGGATTCGTGGTAAGCGGATTACACAGGTATCAATTTTCGGCATGCCGAAGCTGGAGAAGGCCAACGGTGAAACAAATGTTGTTGGTTATGATCCATTGTCTATTGACTGGACACCGCTTGACCGTGCCGGAATGAACACGCGGATTGTAGCCACGTCCGGGGAAATGTGGGATTTAGAAGGGGGAGGCCCCGAACATTCGAAAGGAGATGATGAGCAAGTGGAATGGGCTCAAGTAATTGCAGAAGTTAAGAAGAAACACGGTCTGAAGGGTGTAACAATTGGGACGCTGGCCGGGGAAATGGGGCTGACTGATCAGCAAGTCGTGCAGGAACTGACACCGGATTTTGCCAAAGAAGTACAGCGGGCACTTGAGATCAGCGGCAAAGCGGCTGAAATCCTCGGCGTGACTGGTGAGATGAATGTAGAGGACCTTTTCAAATCTCTTAAAGCAGCTGCTGAAAAGGATGCTGGAGCTGGCCGGGATCGAATTGTCGGTGAAATGATCACTGAGAAAGTGACATCCGAAGCGGTCCGCAAAGATATTAAGGATCCCGCGACAGCAATCGGTAAGCTTTGGTCATATCATTCCGCTTCCATCTCTGCTACCGCGACAAAAGACCAAATCGCCGGTGAAATGGATGCGTTCCTTACCGATCCGGCCGTAAAGGCCATCGTAAGCAATTATCATACTGATCAAGCTGCAGGAACTGGGAATAGATCCAATAACAATAATAATGCCGGGTCGAGCGTTAAAACTCGCAGCACCAGCATCTAAAACGAGGAGGAATAGATATGTCCTATAATGGTCAACCGGTCCCTACAACGTATGTTCCTGTTGCGCGGGCGAAAGTATCTGATGGAAAGAGTGTCCGAGTTACAGTACCGGCCAGCACAACAATTATTGCTGAAACTTTTGTCTTGCTCTCTGGCTTCTTTGGAGTAGCAAAGCAAAATGTGACTACTGCCGCAGGACAAACAGCAGACGTAATTATTGATATCGAGCAAGCGGAGTACGAGACCAATCAGATTGTAACCACGCAGGCTTTTACGGTTAGTACACTGGTTTACTGGGATGATACGGCGAAAAAGATTACTGAGACAGCTACCGGTAATCGGCTTGTCGGTCGAGTCACTGCCGCAAAAGATGCAAACAACGTTATCTGGCTGCTTCTTGGGCCGCAAATTTAAGGGGGTATTAAGCGAATATGACAAAAATCATCAGTATTGAAAGTTTGCGCGAAGAACGCCAAAAAGGGACATTCCAAGAGAATGTTCCTTTTATCGTTAATGGGGAGCAGTTAGTCGTTGTAAAAAAAATCGTTAATGGAGAAATGGAAACCCTCGAATTCACAAGACCAGTCGGTGAAATGCTTACGAGTGGCAGCTTGGATCAGTTTAAGGATCTGATGCGTAAAACCGTCCTTGATGTAGAAATTGGCCGGGAACAAGTTCCAATCCTGTACAAGCCGATTTATGAGAACATCACAGACCCATCTTTCCCACAGTTGATTGATGCAAAATGGGCTCTGTATGGAACGGTAGTTTTCTCCGACCACATGGAAGGTGAAGAAGTAAAGTTCGGTGCCTTGAACGTGGAATCAGGCCCAGCAGCACGTATCCTTACACAAACTGCAGGATTTGAAATTTCCAAAGAGGTCAAGGAGTTCAACTCCTACTACATTGTTGAAATATACAATAAGGCAATGGGGGAAGCTCACAACGCCAAGTTGAATGATATGCACTTGGGACCGATTATTAACTTTGCTTACCCTAAAGCTGGGAACAAGACTGTATATCAAGGTGAAACAACGGATGCAAAATGGGTCCGCTTCTATTTGACGCTTAACCAAGCATTGGCCGATACGCAGGGTGCCAAACGTGCGGGCTCTATCCTCCTGGCATCCAGCTTGGATAAATCGAACATTGAAATGGCGCTTAAAGGCGGATACACCATCAACGGTACGACTTATCCCGCTGTCGACGGTATCAGCACAGTCATTTATTACGATGGCTGGACCACTACTGTCGGTAAGAAAACGTACACATATCCAGGAGTAGCGCAAGGCGATGCTTATTTGATTCGCCCAAGAAGAGGGTTCAAGGAACTAGTAAAAAAAGACCTGCAGATTGAGTCCACTGTTGGTGACCTTTCCAGACTTGTAGATGCTCAGATCGTTGGTTATTCATTCCGTGGTGTTTATGCCGCCGTCGAAGAAAATGTTCAGAAAATCACCTTGAAACCATAAGGAGTGGATGGGGATGGAAGCAACCGCCCAGCTCCGTATCCGCCTTAGGAAATTACTCAATGAGCGGATTCCCGAAGGCGGAACGGAAGATAATACGAATTTCACCGACTTTGATCTGGATACGCTACTGACCGAATCGGATAGTTTAGATTCGGCAGTGGCGAAGGGGTGGACAGAGAAAGCGGGACTTCTGCAGGCGGACATTGAGAGCTACAGTATCGGGTCAGAAAAATATGATCTTACATCCCTCAAGGATCGTCTGGCCCACGCCTTGGCGATGGCGAAGCAGTATGCAGCCGTTGCAGATACCGAGAAGGCAAAGGTGAATTACGGCAGTTATATCTTCGGCGTTCAGCCTCCTGAGGTGCTGTGATGGACTTTGTAGAGCTGCGGCGTAAGCATATCGCTTGGAACATCAGCCAAAACCCTTCTTCAATCTCCATCCATCGAAAGGGTAAGCGAAGAAAAGGCGGCGGATATGAGGAATTCCAAGAAGATCTGCCGCCTGTTACTGTCCGGATTTTTGTCGGAGGCAACGCCCAATCCCCAAAGATGGATTCAGGTACAATTGGCACGGTAAAGACCGATGAGGCCTACAACCTGCTTGCGGATGAATTTGCCAATCTCCAAGCAGGCACCGAAGTAACGGATACTTTTATCCACATTGGGGATACATTCAAGATCCTACAGGTCATGCCGTATGTAGTAAAGGGGGTTATTGTGGGGTATAGGGCGGATTTGGAAAGGATGAAGTGATTATGCCGAAGTTGGGAGATAAAGCCCGTGCTCACATGAAACGGAAGCGGGCTGGGTCATTCGCCATTATCCAAAACCTTGCCCAAACGGCAGAAGGGGAAATGAAAAGTAAAGCGACCTGGACGGACCGGACCGCAACCGCCCGGCGATCCCTTCACAGTGGAGTTCGCCCGTTAGGCAAGGACAAAATATTGATGTATTTGGCACATGGTGTTAAATATGGCCTATACCTGGAAGATGGTACGAAGCCGCATGTGATCCGGCCCAAGAACAAGAAGGCCCTTTACTGGCGAGGAACAGCGCATCCAGTGAAAAAGGTAAATCATCCCGGTACAAAGGCGCGGCCGATTGTTTTGCCGACCGCCAAGAAATACAAAGGTAAGATCAAGCAAGCGCTGGCGAAATGGTGGGGTATGCAATGAGAAATGCAATTCGCAACCGTTTAATCGAAGCTGTTCCCGCTTTGTCAGATGTGTTTGAACCGCATGCAGCTAATAAAGACAGCGTGAAGCCATACGCTGTTGTCCTCCAGGGAGACGATGACAACGAATCTCCCTGGGCGGGCTTCAGGCGGATCATTGAAGTATGGCCGTATGTCTCAAGGACCAGCTTTGAGGCAGTAGACGAACTGGAACAAGAGATTGCCGCTGCACTGGTGGCCCAGCCCCTCGTAACGGAAGCGGGAGAGGTGTTCACCTGTTCATACCTCGGTTCCTCCCAGGACACCGTAGATGAGGAATGGGACGCTATTACGCGCGGCATGCAGTTTGCTGTTATGGCTCTGCAGCCTATCGGTGCCGGTGTTCCGGTGACTTTAGATCCTTGGCTTAATGCTTTGGCCTCTTGGACGCATACATTATTCGGTAATGAGTGGAGTGTCTATAAGGGAGTTTGGCCTGTTGGATATGTCCGCCCGTCAATCATGTGGCGGATCAGCGGGATGGAAGCGAAGCCGCTCGGCATTGGTTTATTCCAACTCACGAAGCGGTTTACGGCGCATGTACTTGGCCCTGATGGCAATCAAGAGCATTTTAGCGTGCTGAGGCTCATAGAGGCGATTGGTAGTGTTCCTAAAATCCCGCTGGATGTGTTGGACCGAAGATACATGACCGTAACCGACACAAAGGCAAATACCGAAGCGGACGCCATAAAAGAGGGACAGGTTACCATCAGCTTAAGCCGTAAGGTCCAGAAGTTGACGGACGAAGGACCGCTTATGACGGAAGTGAACTATAAACGAATATAAAGGGTGAGGTGGTAAGCGTGGCAGAGAAAGAACAACCTGCAGCTCAACCGGTTAAACCTTCCGTACCTATTCAAGAGCTTTTGGCGAATGCCGGAGCTCTTTTTTCGTGCGGTCCGGAAGTACTGGAGGGCGCTTTGTATGGCAGCAACAAAACAGAATTGACCGTTGATGAGGCTCAGACGCTCATTGATGGATTCTTGAGAAAGAAGGTGCAATAAATGGCTGGAGGAAATTGGAGTCCTACAGATATGCCGGTACTGCCAGGCTTGTATATGAATTTCCAAGCGGCAGCTCTGGCGGCGATTGAACCGGGAGCCCGCGGCACTGTCGTATTGCCAGTTAAAGCTCACTGGGGCCCGGTGAATGAATTTGTGGAAGTTGGTAGTGAAGCAGCGATCACATCTCTATTTACAGATGATGAGACGGGCGGGGCAACGGCGCTTACCACTTTGCGACTGGCCTTACTGGCACAACCTAAAAAAGTGCTTGCTTATCGGATTGTTGACTCATCTGCAGCCATTGCGACTAAAACGCTGCAGGACACAACGGCAACCCCCGTAAATGCCCTGAAGATCGATGCTATGTATAAGGGTGCCCGCGGGAACAACTTCCGCATAACCGTTGCAACAAACTTGGTGGACAGTACCAAGAAGGATATCAAGCTCTATGACGGTACAACCCTGCTGCGAACCTTCACCTTTACAAGCGGAACCATCGCGGCAGCGGCAGCAGCTATCAATGAGGATGCCGGGAATGTGTGGATTACAGCTTCTGTTTTGCTTCCTGGCAATGGGATTCTGGCTGATGTTTCAAACACTCCTCTGACAGGAGGGAATTCCGGGATATCCGGCATCACCAATGCTGATTATATTGCTGCTCTCGGTGCGTTTGAAACTCAGGACTTTCATGTACTCGCCTTGGATGGTATATCCGATGCGGCCCTGAGAACGAGTGTAGTGTCCTGGGTGAAGCGACTTCGGTCAGAGGGGAAAGGTATTGAGGTTGCTATCGGTGGTTCCGCAGCTGAGGATACAGGGGCTACAGCGGTGAGTACTGCTGTTACTCGCAGCGCGACAATTGATTTCGAAGGCATTATTAATGTCGGAGTGGGCGGCGCGCTGAATGGAGTTGCCTACAGCTCTGCACAGGTAGCCGCTTGGGTAGCCGGGTTGGTTGCAGGTACTCCTCTGAGTGGATCAACGACTTATGCCGGTTCACCTTTCGAGGATGTGACCCGCCGTTGGACCCGCTCCGAGCAAGAAGCAGCTGTAAAAGGTGGCGTATTTCTTCTGATTCATGACGGCCGCCGAGTAAAAGTCTTGAAGGGAATCAATAGCTTGGTGTCACTGCGGGCAGGCCAGAATAAAGGCTGGAAGAAGATCCGGAAGATTCGGGTGATGGACCAGATCACCTACGATCTGATGCAAACTGCTGAAGATAACTATATCGGCAAGGTCAACAACACAGAAGAAGGCCGACTTGCTCTGATAGGAGCGGGCAAAGACTACCTCCGTACATTGGCAGCCGAAGGCGTAATTGAATCCTCAGGGTATAACGTCACCCTTGATCCACGATATTACGGTAGCGCCCCGGCAATCAGACCGGAGGATGATCAAGTCTTCCTCACTTGGACGGCAGACGACACAGATGTTATGGAACAAATATTCGGCACGTTTAACGTGCAATAAAGGAGTGATTGATAATGGCAATGGACCCGAGTCGGGCGATATTAGGGACATATGGATCAGTCTATATTGATGGTATTTGGCAAACCAATATTAATCACTTGGAAGCTAAGATCGATGTGGATAAGCGGGAGCTTAATTTGGTCGGTTATAACTGGAAGCAATACAAAATCGGTGCCAAGAACGGTACGGGCACCATCAGCGGGTATAAGGTCAGTTCCGCGATGCTACAACGCGGATTTTCGAAGTTTGAGATCATCACCAAGCTGGACGATCCTGAAGCTTACGGCTTTGAGCGCATTCGCTTGAGTCGCTGCATGCCGGATAGTTTGCAGATTGCCAACTGGACGGCCGGTGAAGAAGTAACGGAGGAGACACCATTCACCTTCGAAGGATATGAACTACTTGATCCAATTACCGACCCTACTGCAACTCCAACGACACCTACTACACCATAATAAAAACGGGGGCTACACACGATGAGTGAACAAACATTGAACGAACAACAAATCCTGGACGAACTATTTGAAACAGCCGCTACAGCACCGGAAGAGTCGGTATTCATCAAGCGACTGGGGCTGCGGGTCACGCTGAATGGCCTGACCTCCAGCCGGGTAGACAGTATCCGGGAGCGTTGCACCGTTAAGAAGAACGTTAAAGGGGTCCAGACTGAGAAGTTGGATAGCGAGCAATTCAACTCCACACTGATTTTGGAAGCCACCTGCGGCATCGCTATTATTAAGAATTACGGGGAGAAGAATGAACAGAAACTCTCTCTTTCCGGATGGGGAGACGAGCGGATCACCAGCCGTTTGAAGCTATCTGGCGGTGATCAAGCCGTCCGCCGCCTCCTGCTGGCCGGAGAACTGGACGCAGTAGGTGATAAGGTGCTGGAGCTCTCCGGCTTCGGCGTCGATATTGAAGAAATAAAAAACTAACCCGCTCCGGGGGAACGACCACGCTTTTGTTCCATTTATGGACAAAGCATGATCTACGCCCCGGGGCGTTTTGGTCTTTGCCCAAAGGTGAGCAGATGCTGCTGCGGGCGTTCACGGAGCGGGAGCTTGATATTATTTCAAAGTCTCCCCCGTTAATGCCTGGGATGCCGAGCGGACGCCGGGGGAGGCGGATAATGAATGGCTAGTGAGTTTTATCAGTTAGACCTTGTGATCGGCACAAGCGGTGTGGAGCGGACAGAACAGCAACTCCGCGCCATTGAACGCATGATGGAACAGGCACAGCGGCGAGCGGCGGCATTAGGACGAAGCCGGATTAATCCGACAGTTCAGCTCAATGACCGCTTAACTTCGCCAGCAGGCCGGATAACCTCGTCCTTAAACCGGTTGGACCGTATAAACGCCAGGCCGGAAGTAAGGCTCGTAGATCGGGCGACAGCAGGGCTAGGGAAAGTATCCTCTATGCTGGGTAGACTCACAAGGAAAGCGTTCCGTGTCACGGTGAACACAGCTTTTACTGGAGCGGCAATGCTTACCGCAGGAGCGGCTTACACCGCAGTTAAGTCAACACAAAAGGCTATGGCTTTCCAACATCAAATGAAGTCCATACAAGCGCTGACGCAAATTGATGATAAGCAATTAGGTCAAATGCAGGCGTTAGCGTTGGCTGAGGGGATGCGGACGAAATATAACGCGCTGCAAGTCGCTGAAGGCATTGAAACCCTGTTCAAAGCAGGCTTATCCATGCAGAAGATTCAGGAAGGTGCATTAGGGGCGGGGCTTAACCTGGCGACTGCCGGCGGCATGCAAATGTCTGAAGCTGCCGAACTCATGTCTACTTCGCTAAATGCATACAAAAAGGATGCTCTCACTGCAGCAGAGGCTTCTAACATATTAGCAGGAACGGCGAATGCCTCTGCAATTGATCTGAATGACCTTAGATATTCCTTATCGATGGTTGGAGCGGTAGCGGATGGGGTAGGTTCATCTTTCCTGGACACTAACCTTGCACTCGGGGTATTTGGTAACAACGGCCTAAAAGGCAGTGATGCAGGTACATCGTTAAAAACATTCTTGATCAATCTGGTACCGGAGACAGCCAAAGCCTATAACGTGTTCAAGCAGTTTGATTTATTGACTGTCGATGTGACCGAGAGCATGAAAAAATTGACTAAAGCAGGCATTAAGCCAGCCTCGACATCCGTGAAAGACATTACTTCAGCGTTAGAAAAGTATGTTACGGCTAATACGGGTATTAAATCAGGGACAGCAAAAGCAGCAAAAATGACTAAGGATTACATGATGTCAAATGCTTTGCTGCATTCCGCATTTTATGACCAAAAAGGGAATATCAAGGATATGGCCTCCATCGCGGATCTGCTCCAGAATAGGCTGAAGAAGCTGACGAATGAGCAGCGTCAGTACTATCTGAAGCAAATGTTTGGTACGGATGCCATACGAGCTGCGAATATTTTGTATAAGGAAGGCGCCAAAGGGATAAAAGCATTCCAACGCGAAATGTCCAATGTTACAGCCTTGAAGGTCGCCCAGGACAAGATGAATTCAGCGACTGGTGCCGTTGAAATGTTCAAAGGGGCTATGGAAACCCTGCAAATCTCTGCGCTGATTCCGACATTGCCCATTATTCAGAAGGTAGCCACGAAGCTGGCCCAGGTTGTTTCCAAATACACACCGGAAATAACCGCGGCTATGGAAGATATGACTTCGAAAGCTGAAGCATATGTAAAAACTCATTTTCTGAATGATCCAAAATTCCAAAAGCTAAGCATTAAGGGTAAGATCGGATTTGTTTTTGACGATCTGCAAGCAGAGTTTGACAAATGGTATGGAAGTACAGGCCGAGGCGTTGTGGTGAATATGGCTGGGAAGATCGGAGCGGGGCTTGGTGGTGCGCTGAAGGGTGTATTCATGGGGGCGTTAGGACTCCTGGATGATGGAGATGATTCTCCTTATCAGACAGCAGGTGAATCAGCGGGAACTGCATTCTTTAAAGCTTTTATTGGTGCGTTCGATGCAGGAGCAATAGCAAAAAAAGCTGCTGATTCCTTTGCAAATTCAACCATGAATTCAATACAAAATCCATCAGCCGGCAATTTACTTGATACTGGTTTGCGAATCGGAGCCGGCGCTTACTTATACAAAAAGTTTTTGAAACCGTTGTTGAATGATGGTAAAGGTGTATTTAAAAAAAGTAAAAATTTCATTAATACCATTACAGGGAAAGGCACAGCTGGAACTGCAGCAACCGAAGGGACAATAATAGCTGGAGAATCCGCTGCAAGAGGTGCTGCAACGGGAGCCGGTTCTATTGCTGAAGGAGCGGCTTCCGCTGCAAGCAGAACTGTTAGAAATCCAACTGGGCCACCAGTTAACCGTCCGATCATCGACCAATTTGATCCGCGTTTTCGACCTGGGAACAAAGTTACCGTTAAAGCACTCGAAATGCCTGGAGTGAAAATTGCTGCCAAAGCGGCTATACCGTTAATGGTCGCTGCTGACACATACTCAATAGCGACTGCAAAACCTGGTAGAGATAGAGCTGAGAAGATTGGTTCTTCTGCCGGGGGGTGGGCTGGTGCATGGGGCGGAGCAACTGCCGGTGCTGCTATAGGTTCGGTATTTCCCGGGCCTGGTACAGCCATCGGTGCGCTTATAGGTGGTATTGGTGGTGGGATAGCCGGTGCCTGGGGAGGCAAAAAAGCTAGTGATAAAATTATGGACGTTACTTATGGAAAGGAGAAAGCAGCGCCTCCTGTTGCGGTTCCTGCAGTGGATGCGTGGATGGGAGACAATTCTCCTGGCGTGGATGCTGTACTCAATCGCAAGCCTATTAGTTTTACGCCCTTAACTCCTGAGTCAACGATTAAAGCTTCTCTTCCGCTTGTTTCTGATGTTATTAGTAAAAGCTTTGATACCTTTGCAGCTAAACTGAATCTCAAGAACTCGTCACAAATCCCAACTGGCGCGCCTTTTGCAGCTAATGCTTCCAATGAAAAGCAGACTGTTTATATATCACCTGAACAAATCAGTACAATGGAAAATGGTATCCGAAATATTAAGGCTGAAACTACCAATCAAATCAATGTCAGCCTTCCTTACGGTGCCATACAAGTAAATGTTAAGAGTGACGATATCGATTATGATGCTATTGGGCAGCAGGTGGGCAGCCGGATTGCTGATGCAATGCGTCGAAAAACACAAAATCTTAAGTAATAAAAAGGAAATCCCTCTCATATGGAGAATAGAATCATGTGAGGGGGGAGATTATGGACGCGATTGTAAATTTTCTAAAAAGTCCCGTGTGGTTCTTTGGTTTGTCAGGTGTTGGAGCAAGCGTCGTTATAGTTTGTGCAGTGTTTTTTATCATGTCCGTTAAAGATGCAATTTGGGCATATAAGGAGAGTAACAAAAAAGCCTTTTCGAGGTATTTTTCATTTTCATTCATATGTGCAGTAGTGATTGTATGGAATATCTTTTCACCTTAAATAAACAATCGAGGTGTCTCTATGGAACTACACCTTATAGACGGAGCAGGTAAAAACTTCGTCTTCCCGGTTAATCCGGAAGAAATCAAAATAAACCGTGGAAAAGGCTTCGAAACGGTCAACATAGTAAGATTCGGAGAGTTTGATTATCCGAGTGGGGAGAAGGTGAAAGAAATCGCCTTCTCTTCTTTTTTTCCCTTGGAGCCGGATTCTTATTGCGTCACACAAAATATACCAAAGCCTCAGGAGGCAATGAACCTCTTGACTACCTATATGGTCAGTAAGCAGCCCGTACGCTTTATCATCACGGACACATTTGTAAATAACCTAGTGATTCTTTCTGCGCACGACACCACTTTTAGGGGCGGCGAGCCGGGTGATGTTTACTTTGACCTAACGCTGCGCACATGGCGGGAACCAATCGTTCATACAAAGGTAGGCGCAACAAAAGCGACCGCGACCTCAAAGAGTGGGTCAACTGGAAGTGCCAATGTAAGCCGACCGGACACCAAGAAGACACAGAAGACCTACACGGTAAAGGCTGGGGACTCTTTGTCTAAGATTGCAAAGCTGGAGCTGGGCAGCAGTGCCAAGTGGGAAGCCATCTACGCCTTGAATAAAAGCGCCATCGGACCGGACGCCAATAAGATCAAGCCCGGTCAAAAGCTGGTGATGCCTACATGAGTTATGAGGTAGTACACCTGGATAAGTATTATCTCCGGGAGCTGATCGAGAGCATTTCTTTGAAAGACTCTCTTGACCAGATATCGTATACGGCCAGCGTGAAGATTACGGTTCCCGCTTCCATGCAGGCAATCAATCCCGCGGATCTTATCCGCGTCAGTGGAGTGCCGTATGGAGAAAGTACCTGGAAGCCGCTGCTTGATCCAGGGGTAGTGTGGGAGGTGAACAGCGGTACAGATAGTATCAAAACGCTGGATCTTACAATTTACGATCGGACTATTTATATATCCAAGTCGGAAGACGAATATTTGTTCCCGGCAGGGCAGACGGCCAGCCAGCGGCTCCGGAAGTATGCAGCAGACTGGGGGATTAAGATTTCAACTATCCCGGACACCAAAACAAAGCTGAAAAAGGCCGTATACCGATCTCAGGCTATCTACAGCATGATTACCGCTGACTTGCAGGAGACGGTTAAAGCGGGAGGAGACATGTATATCCCCCGCATGACAACCTCCGGACTGGAGCTCTTTAAAGTTGGCAGCAACTCGACGGTGTGGGTCTTGGAGGCGACTGAAAGTGTATCTCGCCGCCGTACATTAGAGGGAGCCATAACAAAAGTAAAAGTAATTGGTACTGAGGACCGCAAGAAGACAACACGCACCAAAAAATCCGGCAGTAACGAAGAAGCTCCTTCGCCAATCCTTGCGATTGCCACTGGTGAAACCGAGAAATACGGTACGTTGCAGCGGATGGTGCAAGATGATGACGTAAAGACAGCGGCAGCCGGCAAGAAGTTGGCAGAATCTATGCTTACCGGGATACAGGAGACAATCTCTTATACCGGATTGGACATCAATACGCTACGCGCCGGTGATGCTGTTAAACTGAACGGCACTGAGCAGATTGTAACGTCCATTACTCATCAACTGGGAGACCCCGGACACATGAATCTTGACTTGGCGAGCGCCGATTACGTCAAAAGGAGGTATTTTCTAAAATATGGGTGATGCATATGATGCTTTGCACGAAGCTTTTCATGAAGCATTCGGTAAGAAGATAGGCGAGTCCTTGGCAGGCGTTCCGGCGGAAATGGGGACAATCACAGTTTCTGGTCTCAAGCTGGACAGCTTCAAACATGAAATTCAGGATTACTTGGTCGCTGGATGGTCGGTGAGGCTCAGCATGCCGGCATATACCTTATCAGGGACGATTAACTCCAGCAGTGGGAGCGGGGCCGCTACCTTTAATGTACCCGCGAAGGAAATAGAGGATGTACAAGTAGATATGGCGGCCGGGCTGCAGCCGGGGGATAGAGTACTAACGATACCTGTTAATGGCGGCAATGATGTTGTAGTGATATGCAGGGTGGTGGATAACGGTGGCTAACCTATTTCCGGATGATATAGGCTGGAGTGGAGCAGATGAAGACAGCACTACTGATGCTGAGGTCACTTTCGGCAGGAGCTGGCGGTTTGATTTCGAAGCAGGGGATTTTATTATGACCCCGACCCGAAAAGTAGCTGCTGCTGGGGAAAAAGAAGCCTGGGTGCAGTGGTGCAAAAAGGCGCTGCTTACTCCCCGGTACCGGCATGTAATCTATTCCCGCAATCACGGACAAGATTTTGATGATCTTATCGGCCGGGGGTACAGCAAGGCGGTCCAGGAGAGTGAGATACAGCGGATCGTAACGGAAACGCTTATGGTGGACCCGCGTACAGCAGCTGTGAGCAATTTTGCTTTTACTTGGGCTGACGATGCCTGCAATTTTTCCTGCATCATCACTAATGTACGAGAAGAATCAGAGACCATAGACGGGAGGGCCGATGCCTAATGTCTGATTTACCTCTTTACCTGCAGGATCAAACTGAAGACGAAATCATGCAGCGCATGCTGAACCGAGTGCCCGAGGACATTGATAAGTCCGAGGGCTCTTTTATTTGGGATGCACAGGAGCCGGTAGCCTTCGCGCTTGCGGAAGCGGCAGTTTGGGCTCGCGAGATATTACGCCGCGGTTTCGCCAGCACGGCAGCCAGCACGGATCCAGCGTATCGTTCCGAAGAGTTGACGTTGCGCGCGGCAGAGCACGGCGTCACGCGCCGTGCTGCTGTGGCTGCAGAGGGTCAAGTTACCTTTACGGGTACTCCCGGAAAAGTTATCCCAGCCGGAACGATTGTTGCCACACCGGCGGATGAAGTCTCCAGCGAGTCAAGCATAGAGTATGAAACCACTGCGGATATAACCATTCCAACCGGCGGTACCGGGACTGCACCGATCCGTGCATTGGTACCCGGAACCGCTGGAATTGTACCCACTGGCGTAATTGAAATTATGAGCACCCCAATCAGTGGGGTAACAGCTGTAACGAATCAGGCTGCTATTACTGGCGGCGTAGATGTTGAATCGGATGCCTCCTTACTCGAGCGCTATTACCTCCGAGTGCGGAATCCCGGGACAAGCGGAAACAAAGCGCATTACTTGTTATGGGCCAGTGAGGTTCCTGGCGTGGGAGCCGTCCAGGTTAAACCCTTATGGCAAGGAGCGGGCACGGTAGGTATTTACCTCTTGGATACGGACAAGCGGGCAGCGAATGCCAGCATTGTGAATGCGGTTCAGAAGTATATCGACCCTACCCAGGACGGGCAGGGGGAGGGGGCTGCGCCTGGCGGACCCATCGTAACGGTGATGCCAGCATTAGAAGTGCCTATTAATATTTCTGTCCAGCTCACACTTGCGTCTGGGACTACCCTTTCAGCGGTCAAAAGTTTGATAGAAAACGGAGTCGCCGCTTATTTGAAGCAGCTTGCTTTTGTTGACCCACTTGTAAGGTATACAAGAATATCAGCTGTACTGCTGGATATCCCACCGATTATTGATTTTACGAATCTGACAGTTAATGGACTATCGGATACCAATATTCAAATCAACCCGGGTCAGGTCTCTGTGCTGGGAACGGTAAATGCTCATGAATGAATTTACTATCACCAGCCCGAGCGGGCAGCGGATGTTTGCCAATCTCCCAGCTTATTATGAAAGATCAAGGGTAATGAAAGCTGACATGAATGCCAAAGGCGTTGAACTGGACTATTTTACACAGGCTCTTAATGAAGTGTTGGATCAGTTCTTTGTCAGCACGGCCACCTGGGGAATTGAGATCTGGGAAAATGAGCTCAATCTTACTGTAGACGCCTCAAAGCCTATTGAACAGCGGCGTTCCGTGGTTGAATCAAAGCTTAGAGGAGCGGGGAAGTTCTCCGGGAAGTTGGTCAAAAATGTAGCGGAGGCCTACGACGGTGGGACTGTGGATGTTGTGTTCCGGCCTGCGGAATATGCTTTTACGGTCCGCTTCATTGACACACTCGGTATCCCTCCGAACCTTGACGATTTGAAGGCTGCTATTGAAGAAATCAAGCCGGCTCACATGACTGTTGATTATAAATACCGTTATCTCCTTGTACGAGAGATCAATAACACCATGACGCTAAACCAGCTTCAACAGCGTAAGCTAACGGACTTTGCGCCGTTCCTGGATTGAAAGGAGGAAACACATGCCAAGTAATACACCAAACTTAAATTTATACAAAAAGAACCCGGCGACCGATGGAAACGACACCTTTAACATCGAGGAAATGATTAATGAGAACCTGGATAAAGTAGATGCTGAATTTGGAGCAACAACAGGTCATGGACATACTGGAGTCGCCGGGGATGGTCCGAAAATCACGGCGTCCGGGCTGGCTGGAGGAGCTGGAACGGATTCGGTAATCGGTAACCGCACAGCCGACCCAGCGACTACTACCGCCTATGGCCTAGTGGGTACACTTACTCAGTGGCTCTCTTGGATTGCCAAGTACTTCAAAACAATCACTGGCACCGCAAACCCTTTCGACACGCCTGCCATTACTTTAGCCGATACCAAAATACACGTAAACGACAGCACGAGACATATTACAAGTGCAGAGCGAGCGACTTGGAATGGTAAACTGACCGCAACATCTTATACTGCCTCTGATGTACTAGCGAAGCTATTGACGGTAGACGGAACGGGCAGCGGATTAGACGCCGGGTTAGTAAACGGCATGCCTGTAGATTCCGTAAGCAACGCACCTAATACGATTATGGCAAGAAACGGCGACGGGTATGCAGCTTTGTCCGGTCTTATTATTAATAGGCCCGTACCTGAGATCATGTTTATAGAGAGTGATAACAGTAATAAAACATGGTACCAGCTTATGGACGGTGGTGTGCTATCCTTCCGGGAAGATAATTATTCTACGGAGAGAATGCAAATAAATGCTGGCGGCATACAGCTTAAAGGTAGCGTTACTACCGTCGGCTCTAACGTGGTGCGTTCAAAACGTGCAGGTTACAAGGACGTCCTTCAGCACATGCCCGCAGCGAACCAGTTCATATTAGCATTTTCTAATTCAGTGGACGGTGTGGGGGATGATTGGAATTGGAATAACGCGTTCACTTTTGACGATATTGGCGGCTTTACTTCGGACCATCTTACAGCACAGAAACTTACCCTTAACGGGGGTCCCGAGTCATTAAAGCTTAAGCCTGGGACAGAAGATCATGCGTACATGGGGTTTTATGCCCGGTCGGCCAACGCGGCACAGAGATCCGGTTACTTTGGGTACGGCGGAGCGGGTTCAAATACCATGGACGTATCCAATGAGATACCCGGTGGCAATCTCCAATTAGTCACTAAAGCGGGGCAGGTCGTCGCTAATAGCTCTATAGTCGTGACTAAAGGGGAAACGAACGCCTACGCGCTTAAGTTAACTTCTGCTTCTGCTGGATGGGGTTCGGGGATGTACTTCGAAAACACCGCTGTAGGGGGAAATACCTACGGAGTGTACTCTGGATCAGATGGGATGCTTCATATGGGGTTAACCAACCAGGACCATATCCTGCTTAACCCGAACCGTTCTGTGTCGTTTATGGGACCCCAGCAGCGAAAGTTTTCGGGAAGCCAACTAGACTCCAAAGTGTATAGGGACCTTGCATACATGAGCAGCACGGACCCCGCACTTACAGGAACTATTAAGATAACGATGCCTAGAACTTGGACTTTTACCATGTTAACAATGAAAATCAAGGGATACAACTACAGCGGGACCACGGGGGCTTGGGAGCTTCTGTTAGGCGGGTATACTTACGGGGACGGACAAATGTGGGTGAATACATCCGCTACTCTTACGGGAGCAGCACCGTTCACTACTGTACGATTCGCACATGATGGTACACATTGCTGCATTTTATTGGGGGGGCTTACCACCACATGGGGGTACGCCAAAATTGTTGTTGATAATTTTATTGCCCACCAGTCCTACGTTGACGACTGGGAAACAGGCTGGTCAGTAGCCGCTATAACCACAGAGGCAGGAATAACAGTTTCCAGCGCACCCGTAATAAACGCTGGCACTAATTCAGACAAGCTGGACGGGTTTCATGCTTCTACCAGTAATACAGCAAACACCGCCGCAGTCCGTGATGTTGACGGGGATTTACACGGAAGAAGATTTGTGGCTTATGCAACAACCGGAGTTGCCCCATTCGTTGTCGCATCTACAACAGAGGTTCCAAATCTCAACCCCCAATTGCATGGTGGAAAAACCTTGGCCGAGGTGGTACAAGGTTCTTTGGTGTTCGCCGTCACGACTGGCACAGCGGCGGCGCTGGCTGCTTCAATCAATCCGGCACCAGCGGTGCTATCCGCTGGGTTGAGGTTGTCCATTAAAACCCATGTTGCAACAACGGGTCCGGTCACACTCAACCTTAACGGGCTGGGAGCTAAGTCTATCAAAAAGCCAAACGGCAATAATCCGCCTTTGGCTCTTGGTGGTGTCTATACGTTGGTGTATGATGGCTCGGCTTTTATCTTACAGGGTGAAGGGGGTGAATATGGAACAGCAGGCGCCGCACAGGTATTAGCAGGCTATACAGTAGGAACAGAGTCAGGTATTGTACCGGGCGCAGTGCCAAATAGATCGGCAGAGAACAGCCACATGCCTGCCTTGCAATACACGACTTGGGTGGGTGACCGAGTCTTTTTGGCTCCGCCCGCTGGTTATTATGACGGCTCTTCGTGGGTCACAGCTCCCGCAACGGATATTCGACCGGAAAATATTAGATTAGGAAAAAGCGTACTTGGCATTTCCGGTACGTTGATAGAAGGCAGTCGTACAACTTCTGGAAACAGTGCTGCAAGAACTATTTCAAGCACTGCGAACTGGTTGTATGTGGATGGAATACCTGGAACTTCGAGGGTAATTACCTTCTGCTCGGATTCAAATCCAGCCACGGTTTTCGGTTATTACAACTCTGTTCTCGGCGTGGAACTAATAAGAGGTTATTCAGGTGCCCTGGTTACATCATCTGCCTTTGCTGCAACTCCCGGGTCTTTTTCTGTTATTGTAGATAATACGATTATGCCTTTAGGGAATTACAGATGGTGGGTAAGCGAATAAAAAAGGAGGAAAATCAATGAATATCGGTATGAAAATTTACTATGACAAGTCAACGGGTAATGTGATCCTGAACACCGGAGAGAATGTTGGGCGGGGCTACGTGGAGAGTACAGAGGATCAGGACTTTGCAAGCTATAAGGAGTTGTCCCAGCGGGTACGGGAGACGGTTGGTGTGGTCAAGCTCCAGTACGGTCAATACTCCCGCGAATTTGCCCAATGTGATAGTTACCGGGTCAATCCGAAAAGCGGCACATTGGAGTTTACTTATCCTGGTCCACAAGTAGACCCAATGAAGGAACGGGTAGAAGTCCTGGAAGTAAAAAACGCAAAGCTTACGGCAGAATTGCAAGATACGCAGCTTGCCCTAACTCAGAATTATGAGGAGCTGCAGGCAGCCAAGAAGGATGCAGCGGATGCACAGCTGGCGCTCACTGAGCTGTACGAGCTGGTACTAAAGGGTCAGCAGTCCACCGGGGAGGTGAAGTAGACAATGGCTAAAGTATATGCAAGCTTGATCCTCAAGGGTCTGAAGACATTGGAGCAGGTACCGGAGATCATCCGTAAAGATGTCGCAGCGTTGCTGTAAGAATAGATAAAGCTGGCGCCCGTAGAGGCGTTTTTATTTTGCTTTCGTCCATGATATAGTTGGTCTATTAAGTAATGAGGAGTGATAAGATGCCACATTCAGATGTTATTGAGGCGATTGATCAGTTTTTGAATGAGCTACCAGAGCAACAAAGGTCGCATATTGAAAAACTGGCCGAAGCTAGGCGGTGGCGTAATATCGTCTGGACCGATAATACAGGGCACCATCACTTTGACAAAGAACCCAGCGGTCATAATCACTATGATACAAAGGTAGACTTAATAACCATCGCAGTACGGCGCGGTATAGACTATATTCTGGCACACGATAAGGCAGACGACATCATTCATGATGACAAATACTATTAAACTTAAACGCCCATAAAGGCGTTTTTATTTTGCCCTCGGGGTTGTTCCCGGGGGCTATCTTTTTACCAATAGATAGAGGGGAGCAGGGGGAATGCTCAATCACATTAAAAATATCGTTACTACGGTCTACACGGCTGCCGTAGGTTCAGGTACCCGGGAGATTGTCACAGGTGCAACCAGTGCGGGAGCCGGGCTGCTTGCCATGGCTGTCGGCTGGCTTGGGGGGTATGACAAACCTCTAGAGCTGCTTGTTGTGCTCATGCTTGCCGACTATGTAAGCGGGGTGGCCGGAGCGTTTAAGACCAAGACGGTCAGCAGTGACATTATGTTTTGGGGAGGAATCCGAAAGGTGACCGTCCTTTTTGTTGTCGGCCTGGCTGCTTTGGTGGACGATTGGGTGCAGCCAGGAGCGCCAGTTTTCCGGATGGCGGCAATCCTGTTTTACGCTGGCCGAGAAGGATTGAGCGTTGTTGAGAATTTCGGCGTTATCGGAGTTCCGATGCCACAGCAAATAAAAGATTTCTTATTACAGCTCAGTGAGGACAAGAGTAAGAACAACCCGGCCAAGCCGGAACATCCAGACAATGACCAATCAGCATAGGAGGGATACAGGTGTCATTAACATTAGATCAAGTAAAGCTAAAATCTCAGGCCCGGATTGTCGGGCTGCATCCGGTACTTGTGGCGGCTACGGTGGCGCTGATCGAGCGCAGTTATGCCCGAGGAGTCAATATAGTAATAACCCAAGGGCTACGGACAATTGCTGAGCAGGACGCGCTCTACGCCCAAGGACGGACCAATCCCGGCCAGATCGTAACCAATGCCAAGGGCGGGACCAGTTACCATAATTACGGCCTGGCTATAGATTACGCGCTGTTGCTTAATGACGGCAAGCAAGTGTCTTGGGACACTCAATTGGATGTGGATAAAGACGGAGTTACGGAGTGGATGGAAGTCGTTGAGGAAGCTGAGAAACTGGGTTTCGAATGGGGCGGGGACTGGACGAGTTTTAAGGACCTGCCACACCTACAGATATCCTTTGGGTTAAGTACCTCGCAACTGCGGGCAGGCAAGCAGCCGGCAGCAGAAAAGATAGCAGCGGCGTATGCAGTTATTGATAAATTACAAGGAGAGGCGGAAGAGGACATGAACAAAATTGCGGAGCTGGAGGGTATTATTTCAAAGCAGGATGGACGTCTAGCAGCCCTGGAGAAGCGTTTGAATATATCGGGCCAGGAAACATATTCCAAGGACTACGAGAAGGTAATACAAGCCGCCAAGGACGCCGGGATCATTACTACCTCGGCTGATAAATCCAAAATTGAACTGAACGTAATCACTATGCTGGTTAATTCCGGCTTAGCGAACAAGGCTCTCATTTCTTTCTTCAAGAACTTCAAAGCTGAGGTGAAATAATCATGAATAGCAAATGGCGTAACTATGGCTTGTGGGTATCTTTGATGGCTGCGGTGTTGCTGGGTGTACAAACCATTGGGGCAATCTTTGGTGTGCAATTCGCCCCGGAGAAATTCGACGAGGTTACAGCGGCGGTTAATGCGTTCCTGAGTGTGCTGGTGGTCCTGGGGATCGTGAGCAACCCAGAAGCGGGTAAGGGGTATACGGATAAAGAGTAACATCCAAATACTTATTAAAAAGCCCACCTTATCTTTATAGATGGAGTGGGCCCTTTTGGCTTAATCAAGTTGAACTAAAACTTCAGTTGCGTTAATATCATGTTGAGGTTGGTTTTGTTTATAGATCTCGTTTTCAATATTATGTACTCTTTGATTTATGGATTCTAAATTACTTAGGATAGCAGCAAACGCAAGAATGAAAATACAGACGATTAACCCACCTATCCAAAAGCCCAACATTATTCCCCAAGCAAAATTATTGAATGTTAATGGAAAATCCGTGTATTTACCAACTATACTCCCTGCAAAAACACCGTAGGCATAAGCCACCACAAATACGGTGCACGCAATTATCTTTAATGCCCTTACCAAATGTATCCCTCCCATCAGCTCTATAGGATTAAGACTACCATAATGTGGGCTTGCAGTTAATTACTTTTAGTAAATTTAAAAGCGTTTGGGATTATGCCCGCTGGCTTTGACTGGTGGGCTTTTTTCTTTACTTCAAGAGAGTATATGAGGGGATTGAACTTTAGGTTATAATAGAAGCATCAAAACTAGTGAAAAAGAACACATGTGGAGGATTTGGTACGATGCGATCTGTAAAGCATGAGGTATTCCCATATAATGAATCTGTATATTTAGCTAGTCTGGTAATATCTGAATTTTATAGTAATTATCCTTATATGGATAATGGTTTCACCATGTTTCTAGAATGTGAAAAAGACCGGATTCCTATGAAACTTGCTGTATCTTCTAAAGTGACAGTATTGCATTTATTTATAGAATGGAACTATGGTAACGTCCGAAGCATCTATGATACTTTACGAGACACAGATTATGATGAAAGTTATTTAGAAGCAGAAGAAAAAAACATTTCTCTTTTTGCTACAATTTCTCTTCCTCGACCTGGATTAGAACATGGTGATGATGAGGAATGTACAGGTTATGGAAATTGTGAAATATGCACTGGTATTCGTGAATACACAAATCATCTTGAAAGTCTAAAAAGAAAAGCAGTTCCTTATATTATTCATTCTGCATTTCATATTATTATGTTAAACAAAGCTTTTCTAGTTGATTTTCATACTAGGTTAGGTCAATGGGTTTTAGAAAATCATGATTTTCTTAATCAAACCATTCCTTCGTTCATTACAAAGGCAGGTAAGATAAAAAGAATGTCAAACTGGCCGGCATGGCTTAAAAAAGGGATTTTCTTTCGCGACAAAGGGGTATGTACCATTTGTAGAAACCCTTTAAGTGGTGATTTATTTCTTGGCATTGATCCTGATATGGATCATATAGTTCCATTATCTCTTTATGGAACTAATGACCCCTCAAACATTCAAATTCTTTGTAACGTATGCAATAATTCTAAACGTGATTATTCAAGTGCTACGTCATTTTTTGATATACCATATTGGAATCTTGAGGATGACAACGAATTAATATAGGACTTTAATATAAATCTTTACTAGAATTTTTAAATGAGTCCCCCTCAATATCATTACTATAGTTGATATAAGAGTATAGATATTGCCCATGGCTTCGGCTGGTGGGCATTTTTTGATATTCCTATCTCTTTCTACTAAAAATATTGGAACATTATGCCTATGATGTTATATTGTCTATATAGTGGAGGAGGGACTTTATGACTAGCAATGAAGTATTGAGGGATTTGTTTAATGATATCAGAGGTAATAATAGACTTCCCGTTATGTTTATAGGATCTGGTTTAGCGAAAAGATATACCACTAATCAATATGATTGGAAGGGCTTGTTAATAAAATGTATTGAAGCTTATGACGAAAATCCATCTATGAAATACAAATGGTACATAGAACGCATCAGATCAGATCGGAATATTGAAGAAGAGAGTCATATGATGTACAAACTTCTTGGAGCACAGATTCAAACCGATTTTAACATGCTTTATTATGAAGGCAAATTCGTTCTTCAGGGTATTAGTGACAATGAAAAACCATTGAAATTCTATATAAAAAGCATTCTCCAGGACTATGAGATTCTTGAAGAAATGAAACCTGAGTTGGAAATGCTTAAAAAATTGAAAGATAAAATGTTGACAGTAATAACAACTAATTATGATACTTTTTTAGAAGATCATGTTTTTATTAACCATGAAAAAATAATAAAACAGAAGATATTTACAGGTTCCGAACTGGGGACACTTATGAAAATTCATGGATGTATTACGGATCCGAATTCAATGGTTCTTACAGAATTTGATTATGATACTTACTACAAAAAAAGTAAGGTGTTGGCGGCTAAAGTTATTAATTTATTTGCGGAGAATCCTGTATTTTTCTTCGGATATTCTATAACTGATGAAAATATCAGAGATTTTCTTCAAGATGTTTATTCCTGCCTGGACACTCCGGAGGAGTTCTCTGCATTTGAAAAAAGATTAGTTATTATTGACTTCAATCCGTTAAGATTAATTCCTGCCATTGGGCCGCACACGCTGGATATTAATAATGTTAGGATTAATATGACCAAAATAAGCCTTTCTGATTTCACACCTCTTTACGAGGAAATGTCTAATTTAAAGAATTTTACTCAATTAAAAGAGATTCAAAGGTTGAAAAGTTTAGTATACGAAATTGTGCATGATTATGATGGGGAAAAGAAAAGAGTAATTAATTTGATGGAAGATGATGATAACGGGGATGAAGTAGTAGTGGTTATCGGAAAAGCTTCACATTTAATGGATGCTACAGGTATTACAGGAATTAAATCAGAACAACTATTTCATGATTTAGTATATGATGATTTGATATCAAGAGTGTCAGTGAATGTACTTGTTGAAATGGGGCTTCCAAACCTATTGAAAGGGACTGTGATGCTCCCTATTCATAAATATTTAAGCATGGTAGACAGAAGTAAGGTCACATTAGATAATAGGGTTATTACCGCAGAACAGAGAGGCATCGAAAATCTGCTTACCAAGAGTATACTTAAAGATGAAGATTCTTACGCAGGATCAAATTATAAAACCCTTGAAGACATTTATCTTTCTAAGTTACCTACTACTAAAAAACTCCATTTTCTAATATTTCAGGCTATGTTTGACTCATCTGTCGAAGAGTTGGAAAGGTTTTTAGAATTACGATATGAAGAGATACAGAGTTATTGGACTGGTAATATCTTGAGGAAATTAGTATGTATTCTAGATATAAAAAAATACAAACAGAGCGCCCAATAAGGTTGACATTAGTCCGACTAATGCGCCTTACCAAACGCTCTTTAATAATAGTATGATAACATCATAAAGATGGTGCGTCAATAATTGATCGGATATATAAAACCTCTTACTTTAGCTACTTTTTTAAATTCTGAATAAGGATTCCCCGCCAGTAATGGTGGGGTATTTTCATTCATTCGTTTCACCTTCGACCCGTAGTCTAATCACTCTCGAAATACTCTCCACATCATTAATTGGTACCCACACCGGGCCCTCGATCGTATTAATCTTTACTCGTTCCGGATCTGCCGATACCTCTGCGATACCCTTTATCTTATCCCCATTTAATAGCCATACAACAATCATTTCACTTCTCACGGCAGCAACCTTCAGACTTTGCTTAAGCTTTTTATCCATGACGTTACCTCCGGGCTTTTCTAATTATTATACACCCCGCCAGATATCCGAAGGAAAATTTTCCTTACCCACATATACATAATGTTCCAAATGAATTATATTTGATCTATTGCCAATTAATAAAATATAAGGTGGTTGGAAGGAATTAATGACACATTTAACCCAGCAAATGCTTGTTGAAGAGATAGAACGCATAAGAGGAACGTACTTAACCTCGAATTCTGAACTTCCATCTTCGCTTACTAAAAGATGCAAAAAACTTGAAAAAAGACTGATTTTAAAGGAACCGAGCCTTTCACAACTTGTAGATATAAAATACGATTTAATAGAATTAGAAAAGAACTTGGTAAACCGCCCCGGAAAAAATGAAGATAAAACATTACAACGAGGAATATGGGCGATTGTAGTTCTAGGGGTATTTTCAATCTTAATAGCTAACTTGACTGAGGATTTATCTAAGTTAAATCAACCTTTTTTGTACGGTGTTTATCAGTATCTTTATTTTGCGTTCATCGCATTGTTTGGTACTTTTTCTTATATGTTCTCGAAAGTGTTGGCTTTGAAAAATGATTATGAGAGTTTTAACATTCGTTTTTTATTGGTTTTTTTATTCCCCATTGTTTTTATTAGTCTCGTTAAAATTGAAGGTGATACAATAGTAGGGTTTTCAAAAATCAATTCAATAATATTTGCGGCAGGATACAGTTCCGAGTTCATATTTGCATTTTTTACAAAAATTGTTGACACGTCGAAGAAGGTCATTAATGCAGAAGAAAAGGTGAGCGTAGAAAAAAGTGAAGAAAAGATTCAGGCGGAGTGATATTTTGAACATTACATACAAAGTTTTACGGAGTGACAATGATTTCCTCGTTGCTGCTCTGGCCCAGTCTAAAGTGTCCGTCTGGTACCGGGAAGATCCTGACCCAATCGGTCACCTTATGGATTATGGGGGTATCGTGGAGGGATATACACTGGAATCAATTAAGATAGCAGGCGCTCGGTTTGTCCGTGAGCAATTTGAATTCAGAGCATATATAAAGTAGTCCGTCTACCTTAATCGGTCGGCGGGCTCTTTTTCAATTAAAAGATTAAATCCACATATTTCCTCAATAACCCTTAAGTGTATTGTAAATTTCTGTCGAATAACAGACTGTTTGTTCGCCTTTATTTAGTGTAGGCTTGATGCATACATATTAAAGGAGATGGATTGATTGAAGAAGATTGTTACACCCATACTATTGTCCCTACTATTAATTTTTGTTTTTGTTTCTAGTACAAAAGCAGATACAGCAACTGAAAAGAGTGCAATTCCAATAATGACTTCTGATACTGTTCCATCTGGCAAAGCTTCATCAAGCTCATCGTATTCCGGTACCCCAGCCTGGAAGGCGTTTGATGGATTTAAATATTATGCGGACGATTCTGGTTGGAAAGCATGGGGGACGAATTCGACAAGCGGTTGGCTATCCTATGAATTTACTCAAAAGATTATTATCAATAAGTACACAATTTATTATAGCGACTCTAAGGGGAATGTTCTTGATGGTTTAGAAACATTTACACCAAAAGCATGGACCTTTGAAGGTTCAAATAATGGAACTAATTGGGTAATTCTTGATTCTCGAACAGACGTTACTAATTGGTCTGGGGGAGTGGAAAAGGAATTCGATTTTAATAATGATACAGCATATAAGACATATCGATTAAATATATCGGCTAATAACGGTTCGACAAAAAATACTGTAAATCTTACAATCCATGAGCTTAGTATGTTCGAGAAATCAGCGGCCACGCCAACACCTACGGCCACACCTTCACCAATAGTAACTCCGTCACCAACGCCAGAACAGCCTACAGGAGACCGTGCAATCCTGGTTGTAACGATGAATACTGGTCTTGAAAAGGAATTCGATCTTCCTATGTCTGAAGTCAATGCATTTCTTAACTGGTACGATACTGCTTCAGGAACTACACGTTATGGGATTAACAAGCATGACAATAATAAGGGACCGTTCAGTAGCCGTAAAGAATATGTGATCTTCGATAAGATACTTACATTCAGCGTGGACGAATATTCTGCAAAGTAGCATTTACACATTGTTCCAGTAGCGATAAGATAGTTCTAAGAGAGTATACCCTGCCAAGCACTGGTGGGGTATTTTGGAATTTTTTAGCTATTTCAAATGAATGAGAAGGTGATTGTGATAGACAAGCGGATAATAAATAAATTACAAGGAATTATTTCTGAGATTGAGGGATTTAGATTTTGTGGTCCAAGTGATGATCCGGATGAACAAACCGCAGTGGTTTATGGATTTAGTCATTTGTTAACAAAATTCAAATATTATGGTGTGAGACTAGACAGTGGATTTTTAAAAAAACAAGTCGAAATGCTTAATATAGATTTAAATAATATTTATGATGTTTATGATGCTAAAGCTGAGATTTCTCCTATTATGGAAGAAATAAAAGATTATTTGACCAATCCTAGTTACGAACATAGTTTTATAAATGACGATTACATATCGAAAGAGTTAATTGAGGATTTAGGTAAGTTAAACAATAAGGAATTTGGTATGAAAAAACTTGTACAATTATGTAATGAGATAAACTGGAATTATCGATTGGAGAATTATATATCAGTGGCGTTATTAATAAGAGTGCTCATAAATTATGTTCCTCCAATTTTTGGGCAGGCCACCTTTGTTCAAGTGGTTAGTAATAGCAAAAGAAGTGTTCAAGAATTATTATCGCCACTTGAGAATAATCTCAGGAAAGTTGCAGATCTTCATACACACAATATGATAGGGAGAAAAGATCAACTTCCAACAAAAAATCAACTGGAGCCATTCAGAGCTAATACTGAAATATTGTTACAAGAAATTCTCAGTAGGCTAAAAGTATGAGTACTACATACAAAGTCTTGGAGAGTGACACAGACTTCCTGGTCGCAGCCCTGACGCAGTCTAAGGTATCTGTATGGTTTAGGCCAGAAGATGATCCGGAAGGACATATCATAGATTATGGAGGGATAGTAGAGGGATATTCCCTAGAGAGTATCAAGATAGCCGATGGCCGTTTTATTCGGGAACGGTTTGAATTTAGAGTATACATAAAATAACCCGCCGGGCTTATGCCTGACGGGTCTTTTGTTTTAACTAATTATCCAATAAAGACAGTGGTATCTTTACGTTGAAATGCAGTGGGTAATTCTTCCACAAGCGGATCGAAGTTTTCGAAGAAATATTCTTTGTCAGTATCCTTTAAATTAATGTATGCCCATTTTTTTAATTGATTTAATTCATCAAGAATGATGGGCAAATCTTCTTCGCTTACGTTAACGCCTGACTCAAAAAGTTCAACCCATTTCAAACCTAGTTCGTTAATGCCAGGTATCCAGCATCTTCTGAAAAAAGATAAATACGCAATTTGAATGTAAAACTTTTTTTCAAATTCATTTTGTGGGTTGTTTATAATCACACTAATTGCCATTTCTCAATCCACCTCTCCAAATGTGGCACTAAATTTATAGTCAGGAAACGTCTGTCTGAGATCGTATAGAGCATTCTCAGTGGCATCTCTTAATTCTACCGTGTCTGCATTCATTCTGAAAATAAATTCACGGAAGGTCCTGAAAGATTCAATATCCGGTACTATCTTTGATCCTTCAGGGGTTGGCTTTGTAGCCACACCATCCTTAAGAGCGCTATTTATTCGTACTGAAGTCTTATCCCGTATTTGATGATCGGCCCATTCTTGAGGGGTTTGGTTAGGCTTATCTTTTCCAGGTGGAATAATATAAAGCCCTTTAGCAGACTTATCCTCATAAAATATTTTATTTTCCATATCAATTTCATCTATCTCACCTAGTTTTTTTCCTCCAGCATTTACAATATCAACACCAAAATATTTGGTATAAGTAATTTCCCGAGTTTTTGTATTAAATTTTAAGACTGTTCCTGTTTTTGGGTCCTTGTATTCCTTTATAAGCGGCGGGGTGACATCCTCCCAACCTTTTGCTAGTGCTTCTTCCGGAGTTGCAGGTGAATCAATAACTGGATGATCAATGTCATCTTCATCATCCTCATCGTATTCGTCATCCGGAGGTGTTGTAGGATTAGGATCTCCTCCATCTATTACCGGGGGAGTAGTTGGCTGTAGACTAGGTACCGGAGATGGTGTAGGATCTATAGAAGGTTTAGGCGTTGCTGATGGAGCCGGGTCGTCAGTTGGTTCTGGAGTAGTACTGGGATCAACAGTAGGTTGCGGCGTTGGCTGTGCTGTAGGTATTGCTGTAGGTGATGGCTCTGGCATTGTCTCCGGTATCGGATTAGTAATGATTTTTGGATTAGCAATAACCGTTGCAGTCGTATCCGGAAAAAAATCCGGATCAGGAAATAGTATTTCAACCGCCTCTGACTCACCCGGCCAAGCATCTTGCATATCCGAGGGCATTGGTAATGTTTGCGGCATTGGATAATCATAGTTGTAACTTATGCCTGATGTATAATCATTAACGTAATACTGATTACCATCCCCTGCCCATGCCTGTGGATAAGGGACATAGGTGGTTTTTGTGTATCTGCCATTATAAAAAAGTGTTACATCGGCTGCCAATAATGGCGCACGATCGTAAAACGATGCTGACACCTTAGATTCTTCGCCCGGATTAACAGTAAATATATCCGATCCCCAATTTGTAAGAATCGAAAATGAGTATCTATATTTAGTTGAATACATAACAGGCCAACTTTGAGTTATATCATTAACAAAGGGTATAAAGCTCAATGTCAGACCGTTGTATCCTTGCACAATACTATTAGGGTCTGAATAAGCAAGTGTAGCATCTGGTGTGTAAAACGGTACGCTGATTAGATTACTTGTAGCATCGTATATATCCGACATCAAATCCGCACCCGTTAAAAACATCCCTGCTCCCACAACTGTTTTTAACCAGCCTGGAGTACTTGCAGGTACAGCCCGTTCCACCGCTTTTTCCAATCCTGCAACCTCTTCTGCCGTAAGACGCTGAAACCAACGTTCATTTGCTTTTTCTAGTGCTTTTTTTTCAGTTGTGCGAACTCCTTCTTTTACGATCGTCGACTCTACCATTGATTTAGTCTTTTTTTTCAAAGCTTCTTTTATAGTCCATTTTGTGGCTTCCTTGAGTACCGGCATGGCATGTACTGTCTTAGGATAATTCACAACTGTAGAACCAAATGCAAAGCTGAGTATCAGAATGATTGTAAGTATTTTACGTGCCAAACAAATCGTCTCCTTATGTACTTTTTATTCGGCTGATCACGTTAAAGATGGATCAACAGTGAATATTTAATAAAAATACAAAAAATATCCTGATTTGTCTAAACAAAAAATCCTATATATACAATAAAGTGAGTGAACACGATAAAATTCTTTTTTATCCCAATCAAAGAATATCTTACTCATTGTATAAAGAACGTATGTTTGGTTATAATACAAACAAACGTTCTTATTTTATTGGAGGCGATCAATCATGAGGATGAGCATCGGCCAAACCATCGAAATTATATACCTGGACAAAGCGGGCAAGATTACGCAGCGGAAGATCGAAGTGAACGGCATCCGTGACGGACGTATCCGGGCCACTTGTCTGACCACCGGCGCGCCGCGCGTATTCTTAACTGCCAGTATACTTTCCTGGAGGCTGGTAGTAGAGAAGCAGCATGCTTGACGATACTCCCCGTAAGCTGCTGCGGATCATATCTCAGTTCCGTTATCATTTCAGACGGATGCCCAACATTAAGGAGCTGGGACGATTGAGCGGGCGACGGCCTGTGGAGATCACAAAGGCGTTTAAAGTCCTGGCCGCCGAAAATTACATACAATGGAGCGTATCCAAGCCTATCCAGACAGCATCCATCCTCGAGGGCTGGGAACGTAACGTGCCGTATGATACCTCACAAGAGCGGGGCGTGCAGAGCCGAATAGAGGGGAATAACATTGATTACTGGCTGTATCATTAAGGAGGGGTTACAGTGTCTAAATTGGAGGGGAATGAGCGGTGGAAAACCAAAATGATTATGACGGAGCATGTTGAGCAGTACGAGGAGCAGCAGCACGAACCTATAGATAAATTGATAACGATTGAAGAGCGGACAATGGTACGCGACCTCATTTTGCTTCCTTACATAGATACAATGGTTGGCAAGAGCCTTAAGGAGATCGAGCACTCCAGTAACATCCTGACACGCGCCTATTTGATGGCAGGTCAAGCCATCCAGCGAAGAATCATGCAAGATACCTATCAGTTGCAAAAAGAGCTGAAGCAGAGGAACATCAAGGTACTGGCTGATGAGCAAGAGGAATTCTTGGTTTATCATAAAATCTTATGTCGTGGATATCAGGAGCGGTTTGGGATGACCCGGGATGTAATGCGGACGGAGATAAGCTTGAGGTTGACCAAGTATACAGCCGAGCTGGGAACGATATTGAAAGAGCACCTTTAATAAATAATGCCCTGTCAGTGATTATACTGGCGGGGCATTTTGTTAAATAAGCATCAAGATTTACGTTGATCTAAACCTAAGGCTTCTTTCAGCCCATTCTGCAGAATCTGTGAAAAATTCAAGCCGGCTTCATCTGCTGCTTCTCGGAGCCACTTTGGCATAGTACAGTTTTTTGATACTGATTTATTCGCGGCTTCATCTCGGAATGGTGGCATATAGACATCAATAAATACAATCTTATCGCTCGGATCTTCAAGCTGAATTTGATCAGGAGTGGAAGGAGGGGGTGCGTTTTCCCCTTTGTCCTCAATGTCCAGTAGGAGGTTAATCAGCATGTCCTTAGCGTCTCTGATTGCAGTATGAATATCTGGCGCCATAACAGCAGTGCCTGGGAAGTCCGGGAAGTACAAGCCAAACCCGCCATCCTCACCTTGTTCAGCAACTACAGGATAAATATAGCGGGGCACTAGAATTGCCAATTTGCTCACGCTCCTTTATTTTGTGAAGGGAGATAAGGGAAAACTCCGGGGCTAAAACTCAACCCCGGAAGTTCGTTCTATGCTCTTGAGCGTTCCTTTCGGAATCACTTGGCCTTGAGCGTGGATGCTCACATCAGCGTATCGCGTTGGGTCTTTATGGTGTATGTATCGTTGATGGCTTCCGCGTCCGCCGTGATTAGGGGATGGAATGAATCCGGCATCCTTCAAGGCTTTAAGCATTTCCCTTACTGTGACTTGTTTTCCCACTGCCTCCCTCCCTTCTGATACTATTATAACACGCATAATAATGCGCGTCAATATAATAATGCGCATTATTATGCGCGTTCAATAAAGGGGGACCCGTCAGTATATTATACTGGCGGGTTTTCTTCATTATCTTCATAAACAAGTAATTGACTTATATCGCATTCAAAATATGCACATAGCTTGTCTAAGAGATCCCGAGGGAAGTGTTTTGATTCATCGTTATACATCTGCCGGACGGTTTCGAACCTGTAGTCTATATCCTTTGCAACTTGCCTAATTGACTTGCCCTTATCGTTGGCGAGTTTTTTTAGGTTCGATCTGACTTTCTTCATAATAACCACCTCAGGACAAGCATACAATGACTCGAAAAGTGTGTCAATTAGTTATTGACACTAAAATAGAGTCGTGATATATTGAATGCATCAAACGACACTAATTAAGTGTCAGACAATACCGGCGGGTATACGCGGGAGGGATGAAGGATGGTGAAGATACCACCCCACACAGAGCAGCAATTTCAGGATGAGGAGTTTGGAAAGAGAGAATATAGATTCGCTAACTGGATGGAAGATGGATTGAGCGAGGACGATTGCTGGGATCATTACTACGAACTGTGGGCTGATTGGGCAGTACGCACTGGTAAGGTTTGAATATCCGTCTGACGATGGCTCCAGGGATAGGAGCCGAAACAGTACCGCAGGGAATGCGTGGCTGTCGCGGAATCCGCCATAAGAGGGCAGCGCGCGTCCTCACATGTATAGGAGTGATTAAGTATGTTACCTGCACATCAGAGAATGGCCGAAATCTTTCTGGAGAATCTGAAAGGTAGATTAACAGATGAACTGGGTATCGAACTGCAGCATTGTCTGAAAGTGAATGCCGATTACTGCTTGGACATGAATTTCCTGAATACCCAATTGATCCAGGCCAGAATCACAAAAGATGTGAAGTGGGAAGCGCATATTACCGCACAGATGGATTGGTTGCGTCGTACTGGGAAGGTGGCCATACTATGAGATTCGAAAAATTAATAGAAGGTCTGCCGGTCCGTATCGCTGATGGACACAAGAGCGGGTATGGAGGATCCGAGGGCATAGTTGTAGGTGTAGGGGAGGCTTTTACATTAGATAAGACAATGGTGATCAAAGGGGCAAGTGTAGAGATTGGAGGGGTATTCCTGGTATTGGTAGAGGCCGAATATCTTGAGCCGAAGCAAGAAGAAAAGTTGCCGACTGGGTGGGCTGAATTTGATGTGTGAATATTCGTAAAACTTGCCGCCTGGCAAGAGGATATAACGTTAATTCCACTATACTCATATAGGACCAGAGATATATAATTAATCTATTGAATGAAAATTATGTCAGGCGGTGTTATGCGTTGTCATGGGAACCGGTAGGATTTATGTTTTTTTCAACAATTGAAGGAATTGGTTTGCTGGCTCTCATGCTTTCCGTTTTTAGATTGAAGATTACTCAATTTATGTGGCCTGCATTATTTACGATCTTGATAATGAATTTTCAGAGTTACATGCTTCGAAATGAACTATCACTGTCTTATTTAGTCCCAGTTATAAATATCTTCTTATTTATAACTTTTATTACAATTTTCGTCAAAGAATCAATTTTGGGTTCAGCAATTATCACGGTGACCGGATATTTAGTATTCAGTATCCTCCAAGCATCGCTTTTAGTCCTTATTTTTGGCTCTATTGGCACTGTCGAAAGTTCAACTATAAACGGCTATATACTCCAAACTCTTTCGTTTATGTTGGATACAGTTTTAGCGTGGTTTCTTTACAGGCACGGAAAAGGATTTAGTTTTGATTTCGAAAAGTTGAAGATTAAAAAAGAAATATTTATTGTAGTTGGTTGTATTGCAGCAACAATTATTTTGTTTGCAGTGCTCATGTATCAAGAAAATATCAGTAAGTTGAGTGCGTTCTTCATACTATCACTATTTTACTTTTTGTATTATTCAATTAAAAAGGAGAGGGCAGATGATTAATGTTTTGGCTCTGAAGATTGCTAGCAAGATCAAAGAAGCAGCTCCGACTCATCCTGCATCAATTGCTGTATTAAGTTTTTCGCTCGCCTTGTTGATTAATGCATTTGCGATCGTCTCACTTACAGTCATTATCGCATTGTTCACTAATAAAGTGGGGGCGGCGATAACTGCGCTTCTGTCCTTCGCGGTGTTGAGACAATTATCAGGAGGGATCCATCTAAAGTCAGGAATGGGTTGTATAGCTTTAACTACTGGAATAATGACTTTCATATCATTTACAAATCCTAATCAAACATCCATCTTTTTGCTCAATATAACAAGCGTGGCTCTCGTTTTGATTTTTGCTCCATCGCGCATTGAAAGGCAGTCCCGAATACCTGAAAAATATTATCCTCATTTAAAGATCGTTTCCGCCTTATTAGTCAGTATGAATTTTTTAATTTCTTCCCCTATCGTTTCAGTAAGCTTTTTTATTCAGTCAATTACTTTAATTAAGCCAAGGAGGTGAACAGACATCATGATGACACTGGCATATGCAGCAGCAACATTTCTTTCTACAATTGCTGAAGGAGTTGTATCTACAGCGAGTTTCTTATTCGTCTACCAAGCAGATACTCCTGAAGAACTATTAAAATAGGAGAGTACCTTATGGATAAAATATCGGTAACAAAGAATAGCAATGGCGAAGGACTCGCTCTTTTGGGTGTAGACAGAATATTATATTTGGAGTATTACAGGGCAATAAATAGAATCTTAGTTCATACAAAAGATGAAGTGTTTTATACTGTCGGAACTTTAGTTTATTGGCTTGAATTATTAAACCGTAATGGACATAGATTCGTTCGTGCTGATCGCAATGGGATAGCAAACCTTAGTAAAATAAAAGTTATGGACAAAGCATTATATCGAGGGTATTTCGAGGATGATGCCAGTGGTAAATATTGCCCCTTTGCTGAATCAAGATTTAAAGCTGTATCTAAAAAAGTAAGTTATTCTTATCAATCCTAATAGTCGCCGCGAGGCGGCTTTTTTTATTAAATAATCATTATAACATGTATATGCCAAAAATGTTGTCGAAACTAAATTTTGCATTAGATAATTTGAGCGTGCGAGAAAGAATATGAATATGCACAAATATGGTATAAAGTGTAATTATAAAAGCTGGAGATAAAAAATATTGACAATATATTATATTTCAGTATTGTTGACACATTGCTTTGGGGAGTAGTTAAAACTACTCTGTCCCGTTGCTATAATTTCCAGTTATACAATTGAGACTCTTTGCACTTCAAAGTGATGCACATTGCTCTCATTTGAAGGGGGGACATGGGACGTTTGCTGGTTTCAAATAAAGAGATCATTGCAGCTGACATTTTTATCCCGGTCTTCTTGTAAACTTTTTCGGATAATTGATCCTGAGTTAACTTTTTATTTATCCGAATGGAACGCAACAGGCACTCCCCTCGGGTTAGTGCCATGATAACCTCCTATTAAAATTTCACATAAAGAGGTGATGATGTTCGAACGAATTATAACACTTAGTATAAAAAAGACCAAGGGTCTGCCCTGGATGGCAAACCCTTGTGTGAGAATTTAATTAATTTTTCATTTTTAATGTAACACATTTCGAACTATTTGGTAACAGGGTTCAAATTCTAAATCCCTATTGACAAGTAAAATTAGTATTCATTGTAAATGATACATAGAGAGAGGTATTAACAATGGGAGAACCACATAAAAATTTAGGCTTAAGGGCTGCACGGATTAGAGCAGGCAAGACACTAGAAGAAGTATCTATTTTAACTAAACTCCCCAGAGAGAATATAATTGGGTATGAAATGGCGCCTGGTGAAGTTCCTGCAAGCGAAGCGCTTATTTTAGCGAAAATATATCACACAACGGTTGATCAAATATGCTTTGAATAAAAAAGAAGAGAACCCATGGTAACTCCATAGGTTCTCTTCTTTTTTTACCCATAAAATACCCACAAAGTTGACGTTTCTTATAGTTTTCCGCTTACTTCCGAATGGCTTTGAATTCCCTCTTATATGTTGTAGCATCATGCATTCATGGTCTTGCTTTCTCTCTGAGTAACATGGATTCCCTCAATAAATGATATGGAGCCTATGTATACAGGTGCAGGTATAGCGATATCTACACTTGCTCTCGGGTTGCTGTTTCTGTGTTATCTGTGGACTTCCAGAATCATGAATATTCCACTGTAAAGGAGGTGAAATAAATGATTTGGCTAAGCGGCACCATCACGTTGGTGTTGACACATGGTTGGGGTTTGCTCCTCCTGAAATGCGGCTCTCGCTACTCCGGGCTACGCTCACTCCCAATGGAAGGGCTGCGCCTGCGGCGGCTGGGTGAACCCTTCCTTTGGCTGATCGACACCTGGAAGCTTGGAAGCCACATTCCAGCTGTCATGTTCCGGATTCAGCGCTCACTTCAGCGGACCTACGGCAACCGTTACAGCGCAGAGCGGACACTGCTTTTCATGGGAGAAATGATCACCTACAGTTGGCTCTTCCTGACAGCTGGATGTGCGTACGCGCTATTTAGCGGGGAGAAAGCCGGGATTGCACTTGGAGGGATGCTGGCGGTAATATTGCCGTTTGCCCTGGTCAGTGACCTGCATAAGAAGGTGCGTCTGCGGGAGCAGAATATCATGCTTGAGCTGCCGGAACTGCTGAACAGCATCGTGCTCCTGGTAGGTGCAGGTGAGACGGTGCAGAGAGCAATCATCCGTTGTGTGGAAAGCCGCAAAGGGGACATGGCACATCCGCTTTACAAGGAGTTGCACAAAATGACTGCCGAGTGGGACAGCGGCTATTCGTTTCAGCAAGCTTTTGAGAATTTCAGCAAACGCTGTGCGGTACAGGAGGTTTCTTTGTTCACTACCACTGTTCTGCTTAATTACCGTAGGGGTGGAGCGGATTTTGTCTTGTCGCTGCGTGACCTCTCGCGGATACTCTGGGAGAAGCGGAAGTCTGTCAGCCGGACGCGCGGGGAACAGGCTTCCTCGAAGCTGGTTTTTCCGATGGTGGTCATCTTTTTAATTGTTATTGTGCTGGTGGGAGCACCGGCGCTCATGATGCTCAAAATGTAGAGGAGGAAGCTGTGTATGAGTTCAATGATGGTGGAAGCTGTAAAGCGCTTTTGGAAGGATGAGGAAGGACTAGGTACATTGGAGATGATTATGATCATCGCTGTGTTGATTGCAGTAGTATTAATATTCCGTACGGAAATTGTGAAGGTCGTAAAAGATCTGATTGCTACAGCGGGTGAAAAGAGCCAGGAAGTTTTTGAGTGAGCACACTCCGGAAAGACGAGGGCAGCTTTACTATTGAAGCCTCTCTATTGTTGCCGATCATTATGTGCATCACTATGCTGCTGCTGTTCTTCTGCTTGTACAGCTACCAGAAGTCGATGCTTCTGCAGGTAGCTTCAGCCGCTACGGAACGCGCTGCTTACAATTGGGATAACAGCCACAAAGAAACGAAGGGTTCTTACGCCATTGGCGAATATGATTCTCTCTATTGGCGTATTGGCGACGACGATCTGCTCTCCTCTTTGTTCGGTATCGGTGCGCCAGAGGGCGGAGCAGCTATTACGCTGCCTGCTGCCGGGGATGGAGGCACTCTGCCTGTGGTCAAGCTTACGCATGCATCCGCTATGGTTCCGGCAAATATGCCAGGAGAGATGAACTATGCGTATAGCCTTACGGGACGTAAAGTAAGCGCAGAGCTGAAGCGGGTACTGAATTTGCCTGTGCTGGACGAAATTCTGTCCGACAAGGCAGTGCCGGTGGTGCAGGCCCGGTCCGTAATTGCTGAACCTGTTGAATTCATCCGCACCGTTGATCTAATGCGTTATTATGGAGCCAAATTCAAGGGTAATGCGGATAGCGCCAAGTCAGGGACAGGCATGGACAAGAAAAATGCTGCCGTCATGATGAGCAAGCTGCATTAAACAAGTTGAATTAGCTTAATTCCTAATGAATATGGGACAGCAACTGAGGGGCGAAAGGAGGATATGACACGCTTGAAGGCAGAGAAAGGGCATACTTTTGAAAGAGTGGTAAGATACATGGTCAACGGGTATACCCGATCCGAAGGTTCAGTCTCTATCTTTTTAATTATGGTGCTGGCATTTGTCTTTCTATTTACCGCAGTGCTGATTGACTATGCACGCATTGCGGCTGTAAACGTCCAGGAAGAGCGTTTGGCCAGAGCTGCAGTCCGCTCAGTAATGTCTTCATATGATATCGAACTGAAAGATAAATACGGACTGTTCGCCTATGGCGGCAATGACGGTGATCAGCTTTTGGCCGGTGTGCTGAATGATAATCTGTATGAGAGCGGGCGCGGTGATTCGTTTAATCTTCTGCCCTTGGGTCTGGATTCCTCCTCCTTAAGCTGGAGCCGCCCGCTTGGAAGCTATGACATTTTCCGGCGGCAGATTGTGGAAGAGATGAAGTACAAGGCGCCGATTGATTTCGCCCTAGAGCTGGCTGGCAAATTCAAGCCGCTGTCTGCGGCCATGGGTGAGGCTTCACGGACAACCAAGGTGCTCGGCAAGCTTCAGCCTTTGTATGATGAGCGTGAGGAAGCGCTGGATCAGATGCTGAAGTCGCGGAAGCAGGCAGGGGAGAGTGGACAAGCACTGCAGGAGCTGATCATGAATCCACCTGGTGGTAGAATGATACCCGCTACATTAGGCACCATTGGCACTGCTGCGGATATTGCGGCTATGTACGGCGACTATGTGGGCAAATATTATGCTGATTTGTATCGTGATGAGAAAAGGTCTGCACAGTACCAGGGGCTTTTGGCGGCTTATATACAGCAATCCGGTGAACTGCTTGCCCGGTTTCCTGATGCACAGGCTTCTTATCAAGAGAAACAATCGCGTTATTTGGAGGAGGCGGCAGCCGCGCTGGAGCGGGCGAAAACTTTGAATGCCCAAATGAAAAGCCTGCTTGAGCAGTCACGAAACAGCGGGCCGGACGATGCGCAGAATTCAGCCCGAGACTGGGATATCCCGGACACTTCAGCTGAGTTAAGTGCAGATCCCATTAAAAAGCTGCGCGAGCAGGAAGATTCGCTTATCCTCACAGCAAACGAGGTCAGCACGATGGAAAATAGCTTGTCAGCACAGCTGACAGCTTCACAGGCCGTGGTACCGAAGGTGGTTCTTTTGCCAGGAAGCTTGAGCCCGGCTTCGGGACTTAATGCCGACGTTTCCAGCATGAATGCCAGTATTCTCAACGCTTCGGAAGCGGTGAATAATTATTTGCGCAATTATGGAAACGCGGGGACGCTGATTGCTTCCGAAAGTGCTCAAATTGAAGCACATCGCACATATGATAACCAGCGTAAGCAAGTGGAGCAGGAAGCTAAAGGCAAGCTTAGCGAGGCCATGAAGCTGCTGGATCAGATTCGCGGTCTTGGCGCGAGCGCCGGGGAAGCTATGAAACGTTATCAGACTCTGCATAAGTATTACAACGACAATATCGCTTTCAACACGGGAGTGGATCAGCCAACTGAGCCAGGGACTGCTGATCAGAATCCCTATACTGCCGGGAGCGCCTCTATGGTTAAAGTGGACAGTCTCTATGCTGCAATGGGCAATGTGCTGGAGGGGGCCAGGGACAGGCTATTTCAGACAGAGTATTCGGCGCTGTATTTTCCTCCCTTTGATATTTCACAGCTGGCCGGTCTGGCCTCAGGCTCTGTAAATGAAGGAGCAGGAAGGCTGGCGGATCAGCTTGATCCTAATGCCCAGGAGCTGGAGTATATTCTGTATGGATTTTATAACCCTGCCGGGAATATAGCGGCAGCTTACGGGGAGATTTTTGCAGTGCGGCTGGCTATACGTACCATGGAGGGATTTACAGAACGTGCGGGGCTTGCCAATCCGCTGCTGATATTGGCAGCAGCACTTCTGTACGGAGTTGAGCAGGCAGTACAGGATATGCTGCTGTTATGTAAAAATGGTGAAATTCCACTGTCCAAATACATACCTGTCAAGCTGAGCTACCGGGACTATCTGCGGCTGTTTCTGGTGTTGCATGGAGGGGGCGACGTTCAATTGTCGCGTATGCTGGCCTTAATCCGGCTGAATACAGGAAGCAACTTGGATGAGAAATATACATACACAGCAGCGGATATCAAGATGGCTATGCCATTATGGTTTTTGCCGGGAGTGGTGAAGCTGCTGGATTATGGTACAGGTCTTTCCGGTGAAGTGAAGGGCAAATTATATTACCGGACTGTGCAGGCTGATTTTTCTTACTAGCGGGAGGTGGAACCAGGTGGGGTATGGGAATCGGAAGCAAAAAAATCCGGGATCTGAAGGCAGTATGGTAGTAGAAGCCGCAATGGTCCTTCCTATGTTTCTGCTCTTTGTCCTGTTCCTGATCTTCATCGTGCAAATGACCTTATATTCAACTGCGCTGCAGAGCACGGCTTCGGATACGGTAAAAGTGATCTCGACTCATATGTACCCTGCTGCGTTGGCAGCACAGAAATGGGAGGACAAGAAAGGAGATGCTGCCGGTGGTCCTGGCGGAGCGGGAGCGGCTTCGGACGGTGCTGCATCCACGTATAAATGGAGCGTTCCGCGGCTCTCACTTGAAGAGTGGAGTGACAGCTATGTGGCAGATTTGCCTGAACCAATAGCGGATTGGGTTAGCGCAGCTGTAAAGCGGGGTGAAGAACCTTTGCAGGAACTACAGGCAGAGGCATCCGAAGGCGTACTGGATCTAGCGCTCAAGCCTGTAATGAAACCTTATCTATCCACAGACTGGCTGGATTATGACCGCATACATGTTTCGAATGTGATTGTCCCGGACCTGAAGACGGGGTCGCGGCCATACTTTGGACTTGTGGTGAGTTATGCGCTGCCGATGAAGGTACCTTTTCTGAATCAGCGCATTGTGCTTGAGGCCAGTGCGGTGGAGCGCTTGTGGATAGGGAATACAGATGCGGAAGGCGATGAAGACAGCTCAGCAGGTGAAGATGACCATAGCACTATTGTGATTCTGGAGAAACCAAATCCAGGAGTAGCGAATGATCAGGGCAGGATCCGGGTTAAGATACCGCCTAATGCTTCTGCCAGTCTGTCTATCTTCTACAAGAGCGGTCAGAGTACGGCTAAATATTTAGGGTGGAAGCAGGCGGATGCGAACGGATATCTTGAGTGGGAATGGAAAATCGGGGTTAACACTACTCCGGGTACATGGCCATTTGTTATTCAGCTGGAGGATGGAACCTCTCTGGAGGCGACCTTTACAGTGGTGAAAAGAAATCAAGTGAAAGAAGTGAAATGATAATGACGGTATGGGCATTCTGGAGCTGCCTGCTATTTCTCGCAGCGGCACTCCTTATGGATATCCGTTTCATGAGAATACCGAACTGGATTACGCTTCCGCTATTGATCGTAGGACTGATTGCGCAGGGTGTGATGAATGGACGTCACGGAATCCTAACGGCTATATGTGGTGCAGGTGCAGGGTTTTTGCTGCTGCTGATCATGCATGTTCTGGGGGCGGTTGGAGCTGGGGATGTGAAGCTTTTTGCGGGAATCGGTGCCTGGACTGGGATATTGTTCACACTGCAGGTCACTGTCTATTCTGTATTGTTCGGTGCAGTAATTGGTTGGATTATCGTTCTCGCAAAACATGAAACGGGAAGCCGTGTAAGAGGGATTATCAGCAGAAGTGCCGGGTTTCTAATGCTCAGGGATCCCCGGATATTGAAGACCGGAAGCAAGGAAGCGTTGAAATTCCCTTTTATGCTGGCAGTTATGCCGGGGTTCATCTGTGCTTATTTGTACTTATAATGAAGAGGTGAGGAGTATTGTTCGGATTAAGCCGTGATTTTGTACAGCAGGACGGTATTTCGATGCTGCTCAGCAAGCCTGGGGGGCTAAGACCGGCAGAGCTTAATATGATTCAGGCCCGGATGCTGATGAATTCAGGAATTCCTCATCATCTGAGGCTGCAGCTCCGGGAAATAGATTTGCAGGTAACCCTGGAATATGCGCTGTCCCGCCGGAAAATGCTCAGTCATCTCCTGAAAGGGGAGAAGCTTGGCTTGTCCGATTTCTTCGGACTGCTGCTGCAGATTGCGTCGGGGATGGAAGAGGGGCGCCTGTACATGCTGCAGGCTGAACAGTATTTGCTGCATGAGGATTATATTTTTATCGATGGGCCACTGCATGGCGGCAAAGTATACCTCACTTATCTCCCTATGCAGTCTGCTGAGAATTCAGTGAGTGCCGGAAGAGCGCTAACGGCATTGATTATGGCGCTTATGGCGTCCGTGAGAGAACTGTCCGGTGACGGGGTTCAGAGGCTGTTGCAATACTGCGGGGAGGAGGGGTTCACTCCGGGAGGGCTAAAGGAACTTCTGGCAGAGCTGTTGACAGAGGGTGGAGGGACAAAATGGCATTCGGATACTGTCCGGCCTGCACCAAGTACCCTTATGCCTGATGTACATGTACCCGCTGTAGAGAGAAGTATTCAGAAACGGAGTGGTTCATTGCCTGGCGTTACTCTACCCGGTGAAGAGCAGCGCAGGGCGGATCAGAGTTTCGTGAGTGTGGCTGCAGAGCCTCCCAAGCCAACTCCATGGATGAGCGGCTATCCGAGGCTAAAGCTGAAGGAGGAACAGCAGCAGCTGATGGCGGATGATCGGGATCTTGGGAGCAAAGCGGCTCCCGATACCTCTGCTTACAGAACCTATGCAATGCTGGGTGGTGTTGTGGCCGATGCGGTGTTGTGGAAGTTCCTATATATGAACCATCCCAAACCGCTTTGGATGGTTGTATGTGTACTTGCGACGGTCATGCTAGGTGTATTCTGCTGGCTGGTATGGAGTGGAAGGCTGATCTTGGGTGGTACCCAGGCAGATGAAGAAGCAGGAGACGAGATTGGGGCTAAGGGCCGGAGGACTCCTAAAGAGCTGGAATGGGACTTTGGCCGAAACACTGCAGTTTCTTCTAATAAAGTAGATACTTCAAGGGCACCCGTTCCGGTACGAAACTTGGAGCACCCTATTCACAATGACATTCACACTACGGTGACGAAAACCGAATGGCCGGAACGCAGTCTAGCCAAAGCACCGGTTCCAACACCTCCATTATTTGTAGAGGCTACAGCACTGCTGCAGCATGACTCCCACTCCAGGAAGGAACAGGAGCAGGAAGTGGGGCGTGCGATACCCTATCTTGAAAGAATTCAGGAAAACGCAGGCGGGATTCCGGAAAAGATCGAACTGAACCGTCCCAGTTTTCTTATCGGCCGATCTCCTGATGTAGCTCAGTATGTGGAGAAGTCTGAGGGGGTCTCGAGAGTGCATGCAGAGATTTCCAAGAGTGCGGGAGGATATATCCTGAAGGATCTGGACTCCAGAAATGGAACTCTGTTTCAGGGAGAGGCGATGATTCCATACAAGGAGTATCCACTGACTGAGGGAACGATGTTCACTATAGTAAAAGGATGCTATACTTTCCGTTCCGCCTGAGAGGCGGGGCTGACTGTTATTCCGATTTCAGATGTTCCAATGATGGCTGTAAGGTAGGATAAGTAAAGGAAAACCCGTGCTGCAAGGCTTTGGCAGGGAGTACCCGCTGGCCTTCCAGTAAGATTTCCGACAGTTCACCGACGGCAGCCTTCAGCAGAAACGACGGGATGGGGAACCAGTGTGGCCGATGATATACCTTACCGATCATTTTGCCAAATGTCTCATTGGTAACAGGGTTCGGGGCAGTAGCATTGACAGGACCTTCAATTTCGGGAGTGTGGACACAAAAATCGATCAGCCGGACGATATCAGTGAGATCAATCCAGGACAGCCACTGCTTTCCGCTGCCGATTTTACCGCCGAAGCCGAGCATGTAGGGCAGCTTCATTTTGGGGAAAGCGCCGCTTTCGTTGCCGAGCACTACTCCTGTGCGCAGCTTGACCACTCTTACGTTCTTATAAGCTTCGTCCGCAGCCGCTTCCCAAGCCTTAACAACCTCGGAAGGAAAGTCCATGACATGAGCCGGAGAGGCTTCGTTATAGGTACCCTGCAGTGAAGTTCCGTAAATAGCTACGGCAGAGGACTGGATCACTACGGAAGGTCTGTTCTTCAGTGCATTCAGAAGCTTGGCCACTGCCGAGACGGTTTTAAGACGGGACTGCATAATGGCCTTTTTGCCGCTTGGGGTCCAGCGCTGGCTGAGTGAAGAACCGGCAAGATTAACCAGCGCATCTGCCCCTTCGGCTAGCTCCGGATTTGACGCTAGGCTGTCCCAGGTAAGGAAGCTAAGGCCTGGATGGGCAGCGGTCTGGGATTCAGGCTGCTTGCGGCCGACAACAATGATCTGATGCCCGCCCTGGAGCCAATATTCGGTAAGCTCGCGTCCGATAAATCCGCTGCCGCCGCAGATTACGTATTTCATACAATCGCTCCTTCGGTTACTTAATCAGATGCTGGTAAGGAGAGTAGTCAATGCCGTTCTTTTCAAGGAAGCTGATGAGAAAGCGGTTGTCGCGCCGTGGTGTAGCCACGATATAGCCTCTGATGCAGTGCTCGCGGGTGACCTCCGGCGCATGACTCTCCACGGCGATCCTGCCAATCTCGGCAGCTATGGAGTGCTTGGCGATATCGCGGAAGGGACCCGGCACAGGCTGGACGAGCTGATCCAGAAAAGCTTTCATCTCGTCGCTCCACAGAGGACGGCTGCGTTCGACCCAATAATTTTGCCAGTCCAGCTTGGATTTGCCATCGGCTTTGGGCAGCACTTTGAGAAATTTGCGAAACATAAAATAGCCGCCGATGCACATGCAGCCCAGCAGCAAAAAAGTCCAAAATGCGATGGAGTTCATAAACCAATTGCTCGGTGCTGCGGATAACAAGCTTAAGCTTGATTTAAATGACATGATTACACCGCCTTTGACAATGATGATTGTCACAAACTTCATTCTCATCTAAAGTATAGCGTATTTCTATAGTTTTGCGAAGCGGAAGCAGGTACATGGAGCTTGCCTAGATTTATTTTCCCGATCACGGTAGAATAAGGGTTAATTCGTGAAGGAAAGAGGGAAAAAAGCATGCTGAAAATAGGTTCACATGTGTCCTGTGCGGACAAGGGTCTCCTGAGTGCGGCCAATGAAGCAAACGAGTACGGATCAACCTCATTTATGATATATACAGGTGCGCCGCAGAACACGCGCCGCAAACCAATTGAATCGATGTATCCCGCTGAAGGTAAGCTGGCAATGAAAGAGAACGGTGTGGAAGAAATCGTAGTCCATGCCCCCTACATCATCAACTTGGGTTCCTACAAGGAAAGCACATATCAATTGGCTGTTGATTTTCTGCAAGAGGAAATCCGCCGTACCCATGCGCTTGAGGTGAAACATATTGTACTCCATCCGGGAGCATATACGGACAAGGATGCCGAATACGGCGTACAGCGGATTGCTGATGGCCTGAATGAGGTACTTGACGGTACGAACGAGACGGAAGTGCATATTGCACTGGAAACGATGGCAGGTAAAGGGACAGAGGTGGGCCGCAGCTTCGAAGAAATCGCCTCGATTATCGATAAGGTCACACATAATGAGCGGCTGTCCATCTGCCTCGATACCTGTCACATTCACGATGCCGGATATGATATAGTCGGCGACCTCGATGGTGTGCTTCAGCAGTTTGACCGGATCATTGGCCTGAATCGGCTGGGCGTAGTCCATATCAACGACAGCAAAAATCCGCGCGGAGCGGGCAAAGACCGTCATACCCCTATCGGCTCAGGGTACATTGGCTTTGAAACCATCAACAAGGTAGTTCACCACGAAGCTCTTGCGGGTCTGCCGTTCATTCTGGAGACGCCTTGGATCGGGAAGGAAGCGAAGACACTGCGTCCTATGTACGAGGTGGAAATTGCGCTGCTTCGCGGCAACGTTGCTGAACGGTTCGGAGCGGAGTTCCTCGGTGAGGTTGAGCAGCTGCAGGCCTTTTTTGCCAAACAGGAGCTTGATCCCCGCCAGTATGTGCTGAATGTATGGGAACTGCTGAAGAACGATGCGAAGGCCAAGAAGGTGGACCCGCGTGAGCCTCTGGAACGTTTGTACGATTCGGTTGCCGAGGCACAGCTGTTTCCGCAGCTAAGCGAGGAAGCTGTCAATCAGCGGCTTATTGCCTGGCTGGCAGGCAAGCAATTACTCGTGAACGCATAAGCCAAACTACAGAATGCGCAAGTAGATGAGAGGATGGAAAGAGAACTATGGTGTTGCATGTGAAAAGAGATCATTCGTCAAGCGGACAATACCCGGACCGGGCACGCATGCTTATCTCCTGTCCGGATGGGCCGGGGATTGTGGCTGCAGTATCGCATTTTCTGTACCAGCACGGCGCGAATATTGTTCAGTCGGATCAATATACCATGGACCCGGATGGCGGAATGTTTTTTATGAGAGTGGAGTTTGACCTGCCCAAGCTGGACGAGCGGATTGACGAGGTGCGTTCGATCTTCGGCGGGGTTGCTGAACGTTTCCAGATGAACTGGCAAATTTTCAATGTTAGCCACAAGAAGCGGTTGGCCATCTTTGTCTCCAAAGAGGATCATTGTCTGGTGGAGTTGCTCTGGCAGTGGCAGGCCGGGGATCTCGATGCGGATATCGCGCTGGTTGTCAGCAACCACACGGATATGCAGGCCTATGTGGAATCCTTCGGTATTCCGTTCTATCATATTCCGGTCACGCCAGATACCAAAGTGGAAGCGGAGCAGCGCCAGCTTGAGGTCATCGGAGATGACATTGATGTGATTATTTTGGCGCGCTACATGCAGATTATCTCACCAGCGTTCATAGAGCATTACCGTCACCGGATCATTAACATCCATCATTCGTTCCTTCCGGCGTTCGTTGGCGGCAAGCCCTATGCCCAGGCCTATCAGCGCGGAGTGAAAATTATCGGTGCAACCGCCCATTATGTTACAGAAGAGCTGGACGGCGGTCCCATTATTGAGCAGGACGTGCAGCGGGTCAGCCACAGCGATGACGTGAACGAGCTAAAACGCATCGGGCGCACCATTGAGCGGGTCGTTCTGGCCCGGGCAGTCAAATGGCATATCGAAGACAGAATTCTTGTACATCATAACAAGACAGTGGTTTTTAATTAATTGGAATTTCTCCGGTGAACAGCAGCAGTCATGCTGTATTTTGACAGTGTCTGCCGTTCACCGGAATCCTTCTCCTGCCGGGAGCTTGCTCCCGCAGTTATCCTCAAGCCCAGTAACTCCTCATTGATAATCTAATACTTTTCTCAACCACAACAGGTGAAAAAGCATATTACCTAGAAAGTTGAATAATCCCTTGGTGTATAAGGGTTTTAATGTTCTATGGATGCCGAAGGGTAACATTTGGGTAACAAAAGGATTTTTTATAGGCTTCTGAGCATCTCTGCAAACTTGGTGGAAGCCTCTTTTTTCTTCTGTTTTGTCACATGCCAATATACCTTTTTTGTTACGGTGTCATCTTCATGACCCAACCGGTCCATAATCTCTTGCAGTCCAATTCCCAACTCAGCAAGTAAGGAAACGTGAGTGTGCCTAAATTTGTGTGGTGTAATGTTCGGGTTCAAATTTGCTATCTTGAGCAAACGATCTGTTCGAGCTTCAATGAATTCTATATATTCAGGATAGCCATAATACGATTTCATTTTAGCAATTACAAAATCTTGATCGTGATACGTGTTTCTATGTTTCATCCGAACTTCATTCTGCCGGGCGCGATGCTCTTCCATCACTTTAATCAGATCTTCGTCAATTTCAATAATTCGGATGGAGCTTTTTGTTTTTGGTGTGGTTAGCTCATATTCTTCGATAGCTCCGCCGTCTCTGAAAATCGTCTTATTAATACTTATCCGATGCTTTTCAAAATCAATATTCTTCCACTTAAGCGCACAAAGCTCCCCGACTCGCAACCCTGTGTATGCAAGTATCATAAATATAACGTAATCTCTTTCCAATCCCCTGGTCTTAGCAGTTTCAAGGAATAAGGCCAACTCTTCTTTTTCCAAGTAGCTTAATTCTTCGTCTTTATTCTCCAGTTGCTCAACAGTTTCTCTTGTCCGGGGGATATATGAATATAATGTAGGGTCCGTTTTGATTACTGATTTCTCCATTGCCCATTTGAATATCAATTTACCTGTATTTTGTATGCCCACTAGAGTGCTGTGGGCCAATCCTGTTGCATGTAACTCATTCAGTGCATTTTGATAGGTGACTAAATTAATGTCTTTCATCTTCAAATATTGCAGGTATGGCATCAGGTTTTTTATCGTATATCTACGCATTCTAACCGTTCCAGGCTTAACTTTACCGGTAGACTGATAGTATTTGTACCAATTCTCCGAAAACTCTTTGAAGGTGGTATTATGCTCTTCTACAAAGGTCCCTTGTTGCAACTCCACCAGCATAATAGCTGCCGCTGCTTCGGCATCACCCTTCGTATCAAATCCACCTTTCTTTTTTTGTCTACGCTTCCCGGTTTGAGGATGTATACCGGCATCAATAATAAATGACCACTTCGCCCCGCAGCCGCACTTCTTACTCTGTTTGCCTGGACATTTACAATGAGGCTTATAAAAATGACCTTTCACCTGGATCACTCCTTAACTCTCTCTATGTCTGTATTGTAGGGGAGTGGTAACAAAAAGACCATACTAAAAAGGACTCCCGTTATGGAAGATCCCTATTTAGTCATTTATAAGGAATTGAATTTTTCCCAAAAATCATGAGCTATCCTTCTGTCCTTTTCTCGGTAGGAGTCATAAATATCTACCCAATATTGTTTATCAACCTCGTACTCTTCATATCCCGGAATCTTAATTAAATGTTCATAAAACATATTGAAGGCTTTTTCTTCTTTAATTTGTGCCGATTTTAATTCTTCTTTGTATTGTCGGAGTGTCTTCATCCTTTGCTCTAGATCTTTTTCAGGATTATCTATTGTATATTCGAGATCTTCTTCAGCTTCTGTTCGTAATCTCCTTGCTTCTGCGTAAAGTTCATACAATTCGTTACCTAAATCGTCTTCAATATCGTAACCAATAAAAAAGTCTAAAGACTCTTCCAATATGTGTCGCAGAATTCTTAATGTTTCAAGGTTAGGCTCTCTCTTGCCTGTTTCTATATTTGAATATCCTTGCTGAGACATCCCAATCTTTTCAGCAACTTCTTTTTGGCTTAAATTTTTCTTTTCCCTTGCGTATTTAACTCGATCAGAAAATAAACTCAAAAAACATCACTCCAAATAGTTGATAGAAACCACAAAATGTTGTATAGTGACAATGAAAGGAGGTGGTAAAACATGGCACAGCCTAAAACTAAATTAGAACGTCTGCGAAAAACAAATTTCCTATCACAAAAGGAAGTTGCAGAAGAATTGGGAGTATCACAACAGTTCTATCATAAAATAGAAAGCGGGAAATCGCGTTTAAACATTGAAATGGCAAGGACTCTCAAAGAAATTTTTCATTTAGGAACTATAGACGAACTCCTAGATGAAGTGAGTTGAAAACAATACGTTGTACAAAAACCATTTTATCATCTGTAAATTATATTTTACAAGGAGGATCAATATGGAATACGAGATTAATTTATTTAAACATGAGGTGTTTGGAGAACTACCGGTAATAGTTGTTGACGGAGTAGAGTGGTTTGGTGCAACAGAAGCAGCTAGTTCATTGTCCTTTTCTAATCCATATAAAGCAGTTGATAATCATGTTGATTCTGAGGACTGCGCGGTCCATACAGTCCTTACCCAAGGAGGTAAACAAGGTAAAAAGTTTATTAATGAATCAGGACTTCATAGTTTGATATTTGGTGCTGCTAAGCAAGGTAATAATCCTGAAATAAGAAATAAGGCAAGACAATATAAAAGATGGGTTACAAGCGATGTATTGCCATCCGTTAGAAAGCACGGAGCCTATATGACACCTGCAACAATCGAAAAAATTACAACTAACCCTGATTTCTTAATTCAACTGGGTAATGTACTAAAAGCTGAACAAGAAAAAAATAAAGTTTTGGAGTTGAAAATCGAACAGGACAAGCCTAAGGTTCATTACGCAGAGGCAATCGAAATATCTGAAGATACAATATTGATTGGGCAACTTGCGAAAATGATAAGACAAAAAGGAATTGAAATCGGAGAAAAAAGACTGTTCAAGTGGATGCGTGACGAAGGGTATCTTTGCAAATCAGGATCAGACTACAACAAACCTACTCAGCGTTCTATGGAACTTCGTCTATTCGAGATTAAAACTGGATACCGGAGTGGATCTGGAGGAACAACCAAGCTTACGTTTACAACTAAAGTAACGGGTAAAGGACAAATTTATTTTATGAATAAGTTTTTACCAGCTGCTTAATAAAAGGAGTGTGTTCAATGAAAGAGGTTATTTCATTTAGAGAGGCTTTATTACAAGAGTATATCGATGTAACTGATAGTTCATGCAAAAAAGTAGCTAATCAAGCATTAAGTGGAATTCTTAGCGGTTATGATTTTGAGGAAGAAGCAAGTATAGTATTCGGATACATGGCTAGTTATTTATATCAAGAAGACCAGGAAAAATTCAAACAGTTATTTAAGCCAGTGGCAGCAGCGTTTAATAGCATAGTTGCTAAAGAAGAAAAAGAAGGATTCCATGAAATGATGAGAGATCAAATTCATGTCGTCAAATAAAAAAAGCCGCTATTCAGCGACTCATCCGTTCACCTAAATCCCGACCAAGGTAACTAGGTGACAATCATTTTCGGGCATAACCCGTACAGCCACATTATAACTAACAAACACCATGACTGTAAAGGATATGCCCTCTTTTATTCACAATAAAACCCCTGTATGTAAAAGTATATGTATGTGCAATAATTAACGTAATAAAATGTAATACTTTACCGCTATTGTTTTCCAATATATCCATGGTAAATTATTCTTGTATAAATGGTAGCGCTACCATAAAAGATAGAAGTTGTGAGAAGTAACAACTTTTATACCGAGCCGAGAGTAGATAAACTACTCATGGCCTCCGCCTTGAATCCAATCGTACAGATCGTCAATATGACATCCTAGAGCATTAGCAATGGTTTTTGCTGTGGAAATATGCATTAAACCGCGGTCATTGGCGTAATAAGAGATTCTGTACTTATCTATACCCGTTTTTTCGGACAACCATTTCTGAGACTTTCGTCTCTCTCTAAGTAACAGGCGGAGGCGGCATCGACCCGGTATATAGGCCATGCACGTACTCCTCTTATTTTAACGTTGTGTAAGAACTGATGTTCGTATATCATGGTATTAACATTTTGATTTTGACAGGAGATACTAATATGGATCTAAAAAAGAAAGAAGTTATCGACTGGTATGAAGTTTTCGAAAAACTAGGATTGGATAAATCGGTCTTAGATTTTAAGAATCCTTCAGTACAAATCGAACATAAGAAAGAATATTCTTAATTTGTTCTTCTTTCAGATCTTCTCCATTTGATTTGTGTTTGTACATTTCAATAATTTGTTCGTCGTCGTATCTCATAATTAATTCTTTCAAATCATCAATAGCATTTATTGATTTTGATACACTTTCAATATCCTGTGTAGTTTGATCATCTTCAGAATATCCCGCAGCATACATTAGATCCTTGTAAGAGTAATTATAGGCGCGCGATAAAGATCTCAGAGTATCTGGAGAAGCTTTTGCAGGCGCGCCTGTTCTTGGGTCAACCCCCTTTTCTAATATACTTAAGTAGTTATGACTTACACCTGCTCTTTTTGAAACACTTCGTAAAGATTCTTTTCCTCTTAATTCCCTCAACAATTCACCTAAAATAACCACATCGCACCTCCGTGTAATTCTTACATTACAATATGTAACACAAAAAATAAAATTTAAAGAAGTAATACATACTTGACACTTATGTAATTCGTATGTTACATTGTTATCAAGGAGGTGTAACACATGAAGAACAGGGTAAAGGAGTTTAGAACTGATACTGGAATGAGTATTTCTGAACTAGCGAGAAGAGCAAATACAAGTAGACAGACCATTCATGCCATTGAAAAAGGCGATAGGAACAACATTTCTGGTTCTCTAATGTTCTCAATTGCCGATGCATTAAAGAAGGACGAAAGAGACATTTTTTTTGTAAGTGATGTAACACAAGAAGTACAAAAGGAATCTGCGTGATAACCACTCTCACTAATCTACCAAAGTTATTTTGATAGTGAAAGGAATTTATTTACAGGAGGCATACACAATGACACTCGAAGAAATGCCAGAAGTGCTTACGGCGCAGCACATTGCGGATTACCTGGGGTTATCAAGATATACAATCTACGAACATTTTAAACTACCCATAGAAATGGGCGGCATCCCAAACTTTCAAGTTGGTAAGAGATCTCGTAAGACCTTAAAGTCGGATTTCATCTTATATCTTGATCGGCAGCGTAGCTATAGAGACGAAGTATCAACCCAGCGTATGAAAAAAATTCAGGGAGTACGCTCCATATCATAGGAGGGACAAGCAATGGCTAAAAGACGCGAGGACCTAGCGAAACTGACGTTGGTAATTCCATTTCGAAAACCGGACAAGCCCAAGCATAACCAGTACCGGACGTTCACACCGATGTGTGGCTGTGGTGAACATGAAGCAGAGTGGGAAGTATACGAAACGCTCCAGCCCCATTGCGATAGCTGCATGCAGGAAGCCATGACAAGTAAGATCAAGCCGTTTGTACGGCCATTGGGAGGGTTTGACGATGCAAGCTGAAACTCAATGGATTGTTGATACCACTTGCGGCAGGCACTTTCAATGGTCGGCCCCAGACTATGACTTTCTCTTGCGAGATCTACAGTTCAGAGGATACAAAGCAACATTTATCATGCCAAAAGACGAATACGACAAAAAAGAGGGGTTGAAAGCATCATGATCAGACGCAACAAAACCTACCGTGCGCTTATATCCGGGTACTGGATGATGGATGAACAGAACGGTCATTGGTCAGCAATTATGAATCTTCCATATGACAGAATCAACGCCACACGAAAGACCAGACTGGAGAACAAAATCAGAAACATGAAAGGCGTGGACCACGTAGCCATCACAGGGTTCCAGGTAAACAGGTAGGAAAATTCATGCTTAAGACGGTAGAAGACATTTTAAACCACTATAAGGGAGAGAGTGAAATGATTGAATTGAATGGATTTGATGCACAGATAATGCAAGATGCATTGTTAAATGCAAGAGAATATTACGAGAATTTGAATCGTCCTAGCATTATGTTAAAGCCACAATTGACGATTGATGGAGATCAATGGTGTGCATTGTATGGAGAAAATATCCAGGAAGGAATTGCTGGTTTCGGTGACACGCCAGAGTTAGCATACAGGAACTTTGATGAAAACTGGTTCAATTTTCGCATTAAGCGATGATCCCACAGGACCGGACGCTATACCTGGAACTGGCGAAGCTGAGGCCAGAGGACAAACGCTGGGTGAGGACGTGCTTTAAAAACTACGCAAGAGTGTGGAAACGAGAACAGGCAGCCATGCAGGGCCGCCCGTGTCTAACGCTTAGATAAAGTTATAGACCGATTATACCAAATCTACGGGAGGTAGTACAGATGCCAGAATCCTGGGAACAGTTACAAGACTATATCCAACAACTCAAATCCGAGAACGAGGACTTAGCGCGGCGGTTGGCACAGGCCAATGACTATATAGCACATTACGAGGATTCACGCAGATGAAGACCCGGGACGAACGTATCCGGTATGTCATACAGCACCGTGACGGCTGGTTTATCAACGTCAAAGGTGAGCGCAAGGATGATTTCATGGCAGTTAACCGACTCACGGAAGAGGAAGCTGCGGTGTTTCTTGTTGGTCACTTTGCACCTGAACCACCAGAGGACTACCACGCGCAGCCGGTACGGATCACATACGAATTGGAGGTGCCAGAATGAGCGAGAAAATAAATTACTTTACTGAACTTGCAAACATAAACGTCAACGAGCACGTGGAGAAAAAAGGTAAGTTTTCATATCTATCTTGGGCTTATGCCGTAGATGTTTTGCGTAAGGCAGACCCTGCAGCAAAGTGGGAAGTTATACGTTTTAACGGAATGCCGTTCATGACTACGCCACTTGGATACTTTGTAGAAGTTGCAGTAACCGTGCAGGATATCACACTTTCACAGATTCATCCGGTGTTGGACAACAATAACAGGCCGATTGCTCAGCCTACATCATTCCAGATCAATACAAGCATACAGAGATGCCTTGTAAAAGCAATTGCTTTACATGGTTTGGGCTTGTATATCTACGCCGGAGAAGACCTTCCAGATACCGGAGAACCAGCAGACGAGCAACAGAAAGACCCTACACCGCCTCCTATGCAGCAGGAATTCCGTGGACAGCAGCAACAGACAAATACACCAGTACCACAGCAGAACCGTTCTAGCACAAGCCCAGGTCCGCAAGGATTGATAAGTGAAGCACAGATGAAGTATTGCTACCGGATGAAAAATGAAAAACACATCGACGAAGACGACTTCCGCCGCATGATATCCGAGATTGGTGGTCGGGAGAGCATCAGAGAACTGACAAAGAAAGAGGCCAGCGAGTTTATCAACCTTCTGAACAACTACCAGAAAGGAGCGTAAGCCATGCGAAAGAAGCCCAAGAAAGCACCGATGCCCTGGAGACAGGGACTTCTTGACCACCATAAGCGCCACAACCGCCTGAGAGGCGCGATCACCAAAGTTACTAGCGAAGTCAGGCTCGAAGTCAATCGTCGCTCTATGGAGCTTATGGGCACCGATGTTCCAGTCTGTGAACGCTGTGGAACATCAAAGAATCTCAGCAAAGGCCACATTGTTGAAGCATCTCACATGGGACCTGGATATGATCCATCCAACATCATGAATCTATGCGGAACTCACGGATTCAAAGGTACATGCCACGACTGGTGTGATAACGAATACATTGTCCGGAAGTGGAAGGAACAATACGGCGCAATGCTGAGGCTCTATTACAGCGAAGGTAACGGTAAAAACTACTGGTCCTACAAGGAGGAAGCCTAATGAACTTTTTCTACCAATTCATTACTAAAGACGCAGGGAGGAATGACATCATGGACCAAAAAGAGCGCCTTACTAGTGACATATCTGATTATGACAAGGCCATCGGTATTTACGAAGAGGTACTGGATTACGCCACAAAGAACAATAACCCCGGCGACATCGAATTTTACGGTCACATGATCGATTTCATGCGAAGTAAGAAGGATGAAGCCGAGGCAGAGTTGCAGCAGCTTAAGAGTGCTTAGTCCTCTTTCTTCATTGAGTCTTTGATAATCTTATTGATTTGTTGGCTGATCGAACGGTCTTCCTTTTCGGCAATTTTCTTCACATATTCATGAACCTCTGGGTCGAGGGTTATGGCCGTTCTGATCTTATTGAACTGTTTCATTGATATCACCTCAGTTGGATAGTATCACATAAAAAAATAATTTTCCTCATTCATCGAATAATATATACACTTGTATGATAGTATATGATATAGTAAATATAACAAATGTAATAAAGGAGTTGAGCAACATGAAAACGGCGACAGTCAACACTTTTCAAATGCGCATCCCGGATGAAGTTAACCGAAAGATCAAGTCTGACGCTGCTGCTATAGGACTTACTAAGCATGATTGGATCATGAACGCGATCATCAAACAGCTTACCGAAGATAGCAAGGCGGTGTAAGTAATGAAAAATTCATATGAGATTCGTGGAGATACTACTGCAATATTCATTAAACGTCCTGATGGAACGTACTTGGAGACACTTATTGATACGGAAGATTTACCTAAATTGGAGGCGTTTTACGGATCATTGAGGGCAACGCGATATGATCAGTACTCTCAATATTATGTTTATGGAACTATAGATCATTTCATCGAAATCAGAAAACGGACTGTTAAGAAACAAGTATCATTACATCGGTTCTTAATGGGTTTTCCTAAGGATCTTGTCGTTGATCACATCAATGAAGATACATTAGATAATCGTCGGTCAATAAACCTGCAAGCTATCTCAAATGGTGAAAACGTCAAGAAGTCAGCACATAAAAGAAATAGAGTATTCAAAAGAAAACTTCAGAAAACATGGGTAAGTTGTAATGTTACTGAGGAACAAAGAGCTGAAATAATGCTCAGGGCAGAAAACATGGGAATGGATTTTCGCTACTGGCTATCAATGGTCATATCTCGTGAATTAGGTTCTACCCCTTGGTATGAAGTTGCTGATGAGTATGCCGAAAATAGGAGGGCAAAAACAGGGGAAAAGCTTTGGCTTATTGGTAGTTCAGTTGATGATCTCAAGCAAGTTGACTAGGTGGTGATCATGTGGCTGGACACATCAAGATTGACCGGAATATTCGGGAACATTGGATTTATAGGGACCCAGAATATTTTATAGTGTGGTTTGAAATGTTGAGCTGTGCTAGATATTCAAAGCAACCAAAGACGGACATACAAGGTGACGAGATATACACCATCAATTATGGGGAGTTCATGTTCGGGAGAATAAGCTGGAGTGAGCGTTTGGGGATCAGTGAGCAGAGGCTCAGGACTTTGTTAAAAAAGCTCATAAAAGAGGACATGATTCAGTTAGTTTCAACTTTCAGAAGATTTTCGATCTACAAAGTAACAAATTATGAAAAATTCAACCAGCAGACTAACCAGCAGGAAACCGTTGATACAGAAGGGTTTGATGAACCAATCAACCAGCAGATCAACCGCGAGCCAACCAGCAGCCAACCAGCAGCCAACCAGCAGCCAACCACAAAAGAAGAAAGTAAAGAAGGTAGTAAGCAGGGTAAGAAGGTAAAAGACAACAAAACATATACACCCGAATTCGATGAATTCTGGAATATGTATCCTCGGAAACTTGGGAAAGTAGAAGCCTTTAAAACCTGGACAAAGGTTATCAAGAACGGCGAATCATCTGAACTCATTATCAAATGCGCTACAAACTATGCGACTGACTGCGAGAACAAGCAAACAGAGCAGCAATACATCAAGCATCCTAAAACCTTTTTAAACGATGAACGATACAAGGATTATACATTAATCGCAGTTGGGGGTGGAAACGGTGGAAAGTATGGGACAAGCAATGGGCGATATTCTGAAGCGACTCGAAAGGCTGCGAGCCGAGGCGAAGAAAAGTTCATTGGAAGCCCCGGATCTGATTCAGGACTTAGCACAGAAGAAGTCAGAAGACTCGTCAATAACTTCGAATGAAGGATGCCCAAAATGCCATTACACTGGGACCATTAATACCATGCGCTGGGTTGAAGATGAAAACTACAGTTACAACGGAATGCCGATGAGATATGAGAAAGCAGTTGTTGAATTGTGCTCCTGTCATTATGAGCGACTATTTCAGAAATATGACCCAACAGAGTCATTTACTACAAAAGAGAAGGGATACCTTTTCAAGGCTGCAACGATTGACAATATGAACCGCGAGCAATTTAAGCAGGCTTCAGACTTTGTGAGAGACATTAAAGCACACATGGAAACCGGAACATGGTTATACATCTTTGGAGACGATGCACGGGTTCCTGAAGTTCCCAAGATAAAAGGAATAACAATAAGTGCCTATGGTACTGGTAAAACGTATCTAATGCAGTGCATGGCTAATGCGTTCTCGCTTCGTAAAATACCAGCCATATACGTAACTGAGGAACGACTATTCGCAGACATAAAAGCTACTTACAACCGAGACAGTGAGGATTCAGAGGATGAAGTGCTACAGATATACTACAGTGTACCGATACTGATGATTGATGACATATTCACAGCTCAGTACAAAGAATGGGGAGAGGCTAAACTATTCAGCATCATAGATGAGCGCCAAAAGAACAGCAAGGTAACCATTATGACCAGCAATTATTCATTAGGCCGCATCCGTGAACGGTTACCGCTGAACGGCGGGAAGATTGGAAGCAGAATTAACGGCAACGCAGAACAAATCGAAATGTTGGGACCGGACCGCAGACCACAAAGCAAGAGTGAGCCGGCTTAAATCAATCAGTTGAGAGGATGAAAGAAAGTGAAAATTAGAATTACATCAGCACCAAAAGGATCTTGGTATGAAAGTTTGGTCGGCCGTACTGTATGTGAAGAATTCATGTACTATACCCTGAATAGCGCGAGGAAAAAGGCCTGGTTTTGTGAAGGACATTCGGACAAGAGTGTCAAGGCTGCCCTTGGGGAAGGAGCTAAGACAGATGGAACGCAGCTTTAGAATCTTGAAATGGGGTTTATACATTGTCGCTCGCCGGGGTTATTACAAAGTCGTGCATAACACTGGGTCATTCGGCTGGTATCGCGGTCAAGGATTCTGGAAAAGTGGAAGGAGCTAAGGAATCATGACACAGCCAGCTAAATGCGTTTGCGGTAATCCATTAAAATACATTGCTCAAAGTGACGGATGCGGGGATTTGAGATGTGTAACCTGTCTGAGGTCATCCGGCCATTGCTCAAGCGTACAGGAGTCCATCAAAGAGTTTAAGAGGATATACAGACATGATCCGTTAGGGGAGACCCAGCCATGACACAAGTACCGGATAAACAACGCTTAGACATTAAAAACTTTGATCACCAGGTTATTGTCTCTGGCATGGTTGCGCTGGCTGAAAAAGGCCTGACCCCACACCAGATATTTGAATTGCTGGACAGCATCAAAAATGAATTATGGCCCGCACTTGCAGAGATCAGCATGGAGGCTAGGAAACCATGACACAAGTAAAGGAAATGACCAACCCCGAGCTTAACCGGGCGCTGGCGGAGTTGATGGGGTACAGCATCTACCACTATGACAAGGACGTGGAGGAAAACTGCTATTACATGCTGGTTGATCCCACAGGAGATTATCAGCAACTTGATCGCAAGACAGAGGCAGAAGCGTGGGCTGATGCACCTGACTACTGCACTGATCCTGCCGCGTCATTAGAGGTGCAGACAGCAGCAATAGCCAAGGACAAGGAAGCGTATATCCGCAACTGGTTGTTATGCAAATACGGAAAATCAATTACTTACTACACATCAGTAAGCCTCCCTGTAGCGGCGGAAATAGCTGATTCTAATCCCAGAGAGAGGTCAGAGGCTGCTTATATGGTACTAAGCCAAGTAAGGGAGTAGTAGACGCATAAAGCGAAGGAGGAAATGGACGATGAAGACTGGAGATAAAGTGAAATTTATCAAAGATATAACTAATGGGAAAACCAAGAGAGCAAGTGTTGGTGATGAGGGGCGAATTGTTTGGGTATTCGGAGGACTTGCTGTAGTCCGTAGGGATGGCTTAACACGATCAATTAATGATATTCCTGTGTCCTCGCTTGAAGTGATTAACGAAATTGACGCTAATAAAAAATATAAATTTGTCCTGGGGACGGGATTTCCGGGAGTTGAACATGAGACTGAGATTGAACTGCCTACAACAATGACCGCCGATGAAGTGGAGCAAGAATTTAAACAATGGGCTTGGGAGAGATTAGACCCCTATTGGGTTGAGGTCAAGTAGTTCGCAGTACGAAGAAATGACGCACTAGGCCGATAGGCCACCAATCTATTAAGGGGTGAGAGGATACATGAGCCAAGTAACTATGATACTTCACATCCAAGAGCAAATATTAAAGCTTGTAGATGAAGAAAGCGAAGATTTTATCTATGACATAGATAAAATGGATGCTACTGATTTTTTCACAGCATACATCAAAGCGGGAAATGTGATATTCAACCAACTGACTAGTGTTAAAAAGAACAATCTTGAATTTACACACTTAGCTAACCAGTTGATTGTACAGGATTTATTAAAAGATAAAGGTTGATTGTAAGCCGATAGGCCATCGCTCGACAGCAATACCTAGCCGGAGGCGGAGGCCGATGAATCAGGTCGGCTCTCCCCTATAACAAGGAGGATATACATGCCTAAGATAATCTTAACTAAGCATGGAGTGGAGCGATTCCGTGAGGAGCTCGAAAGTATTAAATCTGTAAGGCTGCCGGGAGCAGAAGATAAATTAGAAGTTGTCAAAAAGCACGGCGGTAACATCAAAGATGCAACCGATGAGCGAGATTTTTATAAAAACAGGATTACCTATCTGGAGAATGCTCTTGAAAAGGCTAAGGTTTTGGACATTTAAGCAAACCATTTTCAAATGAGGAGGTACACCCCCAATGACCCAACACCGGGACTGGCAAAAGGATATGGACGATCTAAACCACTATTTGAAGGATAGACATTCATATCACCATGCAGAACAGACTTTAAGAGGAACGCCAGTGGCTGATGTTCTGCACTACTGGCTCCAAGAAGCCAAGAGACTACAAGAGAGTGTAGATATCGCGCACATGGCATATGAGGGGCTGCAAGAGGACTGTGTAAGCCGTGGAGAGTATGCATCCCTGCTAGGCAAGCTGACAACAATGACAGTTGCTAGAAAGGCCGAGAAAGCCCATGCAGACGCAGCAGAGGCCCGGGAACAACGGCTGAAAGAGGCAATACAGGCAGCGCACCAATCATTGACCTGGTGCAACACAGATAAGCAAATACCGCACGCGGTATGGCATTTAGAACAGGCGCTGTCCCTTTACCCAGATACCCCAGCACCATGATTGAAATCAACGGTCGCAAGTATCGCGCCAGCAACTACCAGATTGACGGTAGCGGTCACAGGATCGCCGATGTGGAGTATTATCACCCGGACCGGGGCTGGCGCACTGTACGTAACTGGGACCGCATAGAGCAGGTTGCAGCAGCATTATGGCCGGACTTTGGTTGGACTCAACAGAATTACAGCAAGGAATATGACGGACAAATGGAATGGGAATGGGATACCCCAGCACCCAAGGAGTGAACATCCGATGCAAGTATCGATTAACGTAATATGCGACTGCGGCGCGAAGATGACGGTAACGCCACCCGAAGCAATCCATAAGTCACAGAAAAAATTTGATATGAACTGCTGGTACTGCGAGGGTCTGATAGGTTCATTTGCAGTAAATATCGGCAGATCGGTTGAGGAAGGAAATAACCAATGACTTCAATCCGACGAAATTCGTCGCTTTGAAATAGCAGGGCTTAACTTATAAGGGGGCAGAGACAATGGAACAACCAAAACCTTGGCAATGGATCATAGATGATCTCAAAGGCGATATCGCTTTTTTCGAAGAGCAGGGATATGACAAGGAGAATCCTGAAATATTCGAGAGATTCCATTCATTGCTGAAGCATGCTGAATTAAAGCAAAATCAGGCGTTGAAGGGATATAGGCAGTTTATGAGTCAGAACTAATTCGGGTCATATACCCCAAAGGGAGAGGATACACATGGGCAGAGAAATTAAGTTCCGGGGGAAAGATGTTGCTGGAGAATGGCATTATGGACTTTTGACGGTGCTGCCCAAAAGTGTACGAATGTTGCAGAAAGGGAGCTACATTTCAAACGATGCTGGATTGCCGTTTGCTTATCAAGTACGTCCTGAAACAGTCGGGCAATACACCGGACTCCAGGACAAAAACGGCCGGGAGATATACGAAGGAGATATCCTCCACTGGAACATAGGATTCGATATGTATTCAGCAGTAGAGTGTCAAGACGGATCTTTCTGGTCAGGAGAAACGCTGCTTGCCGATTCACTGGAAGAAGAGGTAGTCGGGAATATTTATGAGAATGCGGATTTAATAGCAGAGGTATAAGGGGGAGAAGAGAATGGGCGAATATTTTGAATGCGAGTTAAAACTTAATGACAAGGACGAAACCTTTGTTGCCATGATCAATCTTAAAATACTGCCAAGAATTGGAGAGCACATTGGCACTATTGTAAAAGGCAGCATGCATCGTTTTAAGGTGACAGACATTTGGCATTGGGCCGGAGACAAAAAGACTGGGCATCGAATCACTATTTATGTTAACCACACCGGGAAGTAGAGGGGGAGAAGAGGATATGAGCGAAATAACCGTCAACTACGTCACACAAAGAGCTCATTGTAAATGTTGCGAACAGAGGCTACCACAAGTTGAAACTAGCAAGGTCAAGCAATTCACGATTAAAACGGAAGATGTAACAGATTGGGCAGAACATGAAATGTGGGAGAGTTCATACGTCTGCCCCGATGAATTTACTGAAATGGTCAGTGAGTTTACCAATGAAACTATACAGTTCTTCGCAGCCGACATGTTTGACCATGTTGTAATGGAGAAAACGGAACTGGATAAAGTAAAAGAATTTATCATGCGAGAAGTTTTGTATCAGGCCGTCAGGCCATCGAGTCAGACCGAATAAACCCAGCGTAGCGGGGGCCGGGACAGGTCCGGCTCCTACAGATAAGGAGAATAGACACTATGATCAATTGGATAAAGTATGACCCGGCGAATCCGCCAGAACATAGAAAGATGTATCTCATGTGTGAAGGTGAGGACATAGGACTCGGATATTTGGAAGACAACGAAGTGTTTGGACTTAGTTGGTGGGATGCGGGAGAAACAGGACTATGGAAAGATGTCACCCACTATGCCCACATCAACCTTCTAGGGGAGGAAACAGACAATGAGTAGCGGACAAAAGAAACACCGCCGTATCACACCTATGCCAGTAGTATCCTCTTTCTCACCGCCGAACCGGGAGACATGCCACAGTGAACCGATCACTTGGAAGATGACGGAAGAGGATTGGGCCAAGTACGGACCAAAAAGCGACTTGAAGCGTAAAGGGAACCACTATATGACCAGTGGGAAGGTGAAGAAGGATGGTAATGTGGGAAGTAAAAGTAAAGCCAATGGGCGCGGTAAGAATGACACAAAGGGGAAAGTGGAAGGACAAGGCAGCGCTAAGGTATCTGGCCTATAAAGATTTCTTGGGGTTGGAGGCGAGAAAGCATATTCAAATACCATTCCAAACGCCGATCATCATCACCGCAGACTTTTATTATAAAATCCCGAGTGACTTCCGGGTGGCAGATAAGAAGCTAGCCCGGGAAGGGAAGAAGCGTCCAGCAGTTAAACCGGATATAGACAATGTAGCTAAGGCTCTGATGGACGCACTAAACAAAATAGCCTACAGAGATGATAACCAAGTCGTGGGGCTCCATACAAACAAGTACTATGCGGACGAAGCAAAGATTGTAATCCATATTGAGGAGTGGATCGCATGAAAGCAGCATGGATTAACCTTGGCGGCATAATGGCCCTGGTTGACGAATCTGGAAGGCTTACAGGAGAGTTAATGCCGATAGACAAGCAAATACACCAAAAGATAAAAAAGTCGCTGTACGAGGCTCCTAGAGCGTTTGAGGTGGATGGATATAAGATACTGAGTAAACCACCAGACAGCAATAAAAGTGCATAAAATAATGCGTAAATCTATGATATAACTACCAAAAGTGACGGGAAATAGTGTATAATAAGAGTAATAGCACATATACGGGTAAAAAGGAGATTTGACAAATGAGCGTAACGGAAATTGAGTTGCTGAAGCAGCAAAAAAAGGAGATCGAGGATAACATTGTTGCGGTAAATAGCGGTGTAAAAGTCGGAGATCCAATGGAACTGCTGAATGAACTGAATGCAGTCAGCAACAAAATCAGCGATTTGGAATATCAATCAAAACTACAGGAAGAATCTGCTAAAATTGAGGCCCAGCATGAAGAACGCGTAGCAGAATCGAGCAAGCAAATTGCGTACATCTTCGACAACTTGGATTTCGGTGTGCCGACAAAGGAATTGTTCATCAACTTCAACGAAGAAAAGGCAGAGGCATCTTATAATTATGTTAGATCCATGCTAGAAGCTGCCATTACTGAAAGAGAAAAGATCTCCTTGTTGAAGATTAAAGAGCTGGAAGAAAAAAATGCATCTCTTGAATCCGAAAATGGTAAAAGTGTTGAGAAACTGGAAGAGTTCAAACAAGAAAACAAGGAACTTAAAGTCGAATTAAGCACAGCAAAGTTTGAAATTGAAGACTTGCGTGCAAAACACAAAGCAGCTGCAACGCTTCTTGATGAAACGAATAAATTGCTTGAACAGACAAAGAGTTGGAATGATGATTTGCAAAAACAAATTGCTATTGGTGCATCGGCTGCAGCAACGGTTATTGAAGTAAAAGACGCCCGTGAACAATACATGGAACAACGTAGACTGGAAGAGGAAGCCAAAACCGTAATCTATGATGTACGGTGGAAAGATGCGACTCACAAAGAATTTCTTGCTAATCTAGCCGCAACCGATGAAGAAATAACAATCAAATACTTTGAGATCCAGGGGGACCCAGACAAATTACTTCAGTTAAAGTTACCTCAGTCAGAACTAAAAAGCGGAAAGTATAGAGTGGTGACAGCCGAATTGGCGCCCTCGTTTCGATCCGAATACCTTGCCAAGCAAAACGCAGAGCAAGTGGATACAACTAGCACTGGGGTTCTGGAAGTGGCGGAACAGTTTGTAGAACCAACGGTGCCATCTTTTCGCGAAGATGACAGCACAATCAGTGGACTGGATCAAATCAACACTGGTGTGGAGATGGCAGGAAAAACGGTTGAAGAAAGACTCCAAGCGCTTGAGTTAGCAGTATTCGGCAAAGCAGAGGTGGAGGCGGCGTAAGCCGTTTTCCCCTTATGAAAAAAGGCGATAAAGTAAGAAATCGTAAAAATCCCAATGAGACGGCAATCGTGCATGAAGTAGAGAACAAGTATGTACCGGGTTATGGGTTTGGCAGACGGATCAAGATCACACAAGGAATGTACACCAAGTGGGAACCGGCAGGCCAATGGAAAGTGATTAAGGAGGAGGGAGAACATGGACAACAACACGGTGATTAAGCTGCTGACGGACTATCGATCCTACAAGTTTGCGTTGATTAACATTGGAAACATTGGAGATGGCGAATTAAGGTACACTAACCGCAACGTTTATTCAGAACGGAAGCCGATGCACATCAGCAATTACAACACATGGTATGACCGGGAAAGATACACGCGTGTTGTGGGCCTGCTGGAATCTGCCGTGGACTTTGTATTGAGTGACGAACAGCGTTCAATCATCCGAGACAAGTACATGGAGCGCAATCGGCTTAACCTCGGAGAGATTGCGGATAAGCTTCACAAAGACCGTAAGACAGTATCCACGCAGCACAAAAAGGCCATCAACAGCCTGTGCAAAGCGCTGCTTCCGATTAGTCAGGATTACATGGAGATCAACAACCTTGATTACATGTTTGATGACTTAAAACCATCAGCGTAATTACCCATTTCTTCCCCATTATTGCCCACAAATTACCCATCATAAATGCTAAAATAGTACTATAAGGAACTTGAGCATGGGTGTCAGATAGCTATATGCGCAGTCGGCACCCACTCGGTTTCTTCTCACTCCTGTAATGGACACTCTTCCTACTCAGCGCTGGCTAAGGCTGGCGCTACCTTTTCATCCTTGTAACTCAGTTGGTAGAGTAGGTCGCTACACCGGACATGAATTAACCCGGAGGAGGCATGTCGCTGGTTCAAGTCCAGCCAAGGATGCACAAATGGCAACAACCACACATCATTATGGTGAACGACTCGCTCCTTAATTGTGGTGTGGAGAATGCATATAAGGCAGCAACAAAAGATACCCATGTTGATGGTATCAGAGCCTATGACAAAAAGAGTAACGGTAGGTAGCCGTTACTCTTTTTGCGTTTTGCGGCAAAGCCGCCATCAATCGACTGAATAGGCTTAACGAAGTGGAGGCCGACATGAGGCATTCAGAGAAATATTTAACACTTATATTAATAGGTATGATATTAATCTTTATCGAGGTGGTGAGATAGATGCTAGGCCCTATGATCACACAGGACAGCATAGACAAATCACCATGGTATGCCAAGGCGATATTCTACACAATTGGTTACGGATACTTGGTCATAGCAGGAGTATCCACCGTTTTATATTATCCTGTTGGATTAATAAAATATTGGATTAGAGGGCGGTGAAGATATGAAACTACACGTAGACGGAACCGTTGAAGGCACACCAGAGGAATTAGCTTCCTATGCGTATCACAAAGACATCTTAGATCGGCTGGTGTATGGTGATAATCCCGAAGCGAAGAAAGATTCCATATGGGGTAAAGGGTATTTTGAACGTGATGGACAAATTATGCATGACATGGTTCATCGCACGGAGTACATTACACCAGGAGTAAATGACGCAAATAAGAATGGAAATGAATAGTGAGTCTCCAAAATTACGGGTGTTATACTTCACATTCTGCAAAATAGCCTAAAATATATCACAATTAAGTTAGATTAGGGGAGGTGAACACAGTGGCAGGAGGCAGACCAAATAAATATTTCAGCAATGTTGAGCCTAAGCTCCTGCTCATTGAGGCGTGGGCAAGGGACGGGCTAGTAGATGATCAGATAGCCAATAATTTAGGAATAGGCATCGCTACCCTCTATGAATATAAGAATAAATATCCAGAGTTTGCAGAGGCTCTAAAAAACGGCAAGGAAGCCGTGGACATCATGGTTGAGAATGCACTGCTTAAACGGGCCATGGGATATACCTATGAAGAGATTACCAAAGAAAACGGTGTGGAGACTAAGCGTGTACTAAAAGAAGTGCAACCAGACACCACAGCGCAAATATTCTGGCTCAAGAACCGCAAATCTAAGCAATGGCGTGATAAGCAGGATATCGAACATAGCGGAAACATGGGGGTGCAGATAGTTAATGACATCCCTCGTAACAACTAAGCTAACTGACATAATCGCACCATCCTTTTATGACGTTCATTGGGACATTGCAGACGGAAAGCATACGCATTACTGGTTAAGTGGTGGGCGGGGTAGTACAAAGTCTTCTGTCATCTCCGTAGAGATTGTACTGGGTATTATGGAAGATCCTATGGCTAATGCGGTTGTTCTTCGTAAGGTTAAGGATACGTTGAACGATTCAGTAAAGGATCAGTTAGAATGGGCCATCACCTCATTAGGAGTTGAGGACTATTGGGAAGTTCCAGAGGAAAAGCTGGTCATCACATATAAACCTACCGGGCAGGAAATAAGGTTCCGTGGAGCAGATAAGCCGAAGAAGATCAAGGGTTTAAAGTACGTCAAAGGATACTGTAAATATATTTGGTACGAGGAATTAGATGAGTTCACGGACATGGAAGAAGTACGGATGATCAATCAATCATTGATGCGCGGTGGACCTAAGTTCACCGTTTTTTATTCGTATAACCCACCACGCAGCGCGAACAACTGGGTTAACACCGAATCCAAGTATACCCGCGATGACCGTCTGGCAGTACACACAAACTATCTCAGCGTGCCGAGAGAGTGGCTAGGTGAACAGTTCATCATTGAGGCAGAACACCTGCGAGAAACGAAGCCACAGGCCTATGAGCATGAGTATCTGGGTACGGTCACAGGTACAGGCGGTGAGGTATTTGACAATGTGCAGATACGCCAGATTAGCGATGAAGAGATTGAGGAATTCTACAACCTTCGTAGAGGCCTTGACTTTGGCTATGGCGCTGACCCGTTGTCATACGGAACAATGCACTATGACCGCAAGCACAAGCGCCTGTACATCTTCCAAGAGGTATACAAGTACCGTATGGGCAACTATGAACTGTACCACAACCACATCAAGCCAGAGAACACCGATAATGATCTGGTATTTGCAGACTCAGCAGAGCCGAAGTCAATCAGTGAGCTTGCACAATATGGTGCAAGGATTGCGGGAGTTAAAAAAGGCCCGGACAGCATTGAATATGGTGTCAAGTTTCTCCAGAGCTTGGAGAGCATCATCATAGATGATCACAGATGCCCGGAAACAGCGCGGGAGTTTCTGGCCTACGAGCTTGAGAAGGATGCTAACGGAAACTTTAAGAGTGGATACCCAGACAAGAATAACCACAGCATCGACATGGTGCGTTATGCCATGAACATTGAGTGCATGGACTTCAAGGACCGCACGAAGAAGCCACAGGAGTATGACGACACTCCAGAAGCACGGGTACGCCGTAACATTGCCAAACAAGGAAAGCCCAAGAGAGGAGTGCAGGCGGTTTGATATACACCATATTCGCATTGATGGGCGGCATAATTGCCGCTCTTTTGCTGTTTATCTACTTCGACCGAAAGGATAACCGGCGACATGTTGAGTCCTGGCAAGAAGAACGTCAAAAACTACTTGACAGAATACAAGCGCCAAGCTTCAGTCACTTCAAAGAAGCTGAGGTAAAGGTGATCAAGGCCCAGAAAGAAGAACCCAAGGAGACAATCAAACTGGAGGTTGTGTAATGAAACTGTTTAAGCTCGAAATCGGAAACACCATTGTGTACGCTGCGGCTGAATCAATGGAGGACATGAACGAACGCAAAGCAGAGGTTGACGCTACATTTGCGTTTCTTCCGGTGAGCATAGAAGAACTGATAATCGAGGGATACGAGATCACAGTAACCTCGCTGGATGGCGAGAAGCCAAAGAATAGAGGCGGCAGGCCTCCCAAAGCAAGAGAATAATAAGCATCACTGAAATGGGGTGACATATTGGCACAGAAGGAAAAGCCCATAGAAGAAAAGGTTATGACTGACTCGGATTGGGTAGCTAGGGTCGAGGAACTGAAAAAGCTTGGCGAGAACTGGGCTGTACGCAAGCAGATCCTCATTAACCTGAACTACTACATCAGTAATCAGTGGATTGGCTGGAATGAACACACGCATACCATCCATGCCTTACCACATGACGGTCAGGAGCGTATCACACACAATGTGGTGCAGCAGCGTGTACAGACTAAGCTAGCCAAACAAACGAAGAACCGCATCAAGTATGATGTGACACCGGATACCGGAGATCAGACACGTATCGAGGTGGCTAAAGCTGGCACGAAGTTCGTTCATGCGTGGTGGGACGAGCAAGAAATGGACAAGAAGACGCGTGATATCTTCTTGAACGCAAATGTGAAGGCGTACACGGCTGCAAAAGTGTTCTACAACCCGGAAGCCGGTAGGGATATCACTCCTTCTAAGGATCAGCCGGGGTATGAAGATGGAAAAACGGTCAACATGGGCGAGATTGAATGTAGGATATGTGACCCACTCACACTTTACATTGATCCTGCAGCCACGTCAGACGATGAAATACGCTGGGTTGTGGAAGAAAAACCACGCGATGTTGATTATGTCGAAGAAAAGTACGGTAAGAAAGTCACCCCTGACGATACGGTTACATATGCGCCGAGCTTTGAAATTAGCAATAGCGGATATGGGCTGGGCGAGAGTACACGCAAGAACAAAAACATGGTTATGGTACGCGAGCTATGGATGAAACCATGCAAGAAGTACCCAAAAGGGCTAAAGGTCACCACCACACGTCAGGACTTTCTCGACAAGGATGAAAACGCTGGGGAACTTCCATATATCCTGTTTGGTGACATACCAGTTCCGGGAACGGTGCTATACAAGTCCTTCCTTGAGTCGATGCTACCCATTCAGCGCGGTTTAAACATTGCTCTAACGATGTTTGCCACGAACCTGAAAAAGATGGGGTCAACCAAATGGCTCGTGCCTCTTGGATCAAACGTGGACGAAGAGGAACTAAACGACGAGATCAGCGGCATCATCCACTTTAACGCTAATGCTGGAGGCAAGGTAGACCGTGTATCTGGGGCAGATGTACCGAACGGTTTTGACCGCATCATTGAGTACTATAACCGTCTCATAGACGACATGTCGGGTGTGCGAGAGATATCCCAAGGCGCGTTACCAGCAGGGCTTGATACGGCTTCAGGACTAGCTCTGATGGTGGAACAGGAAAACGAGAAGCTTGCGGTATCCTCACAGAACTATGAACGCGGCATGAAGAAGCTCCTGAAGCGTGTGCTCCAACTCATGAAGAAGTATTACACTGAGGAACGCTTAGGACGCATCTTGGGCGAGGACAACGAGATTGAATTGGTTAGCTTTGTAGGCTCTGATTTGAGCGGTGAAGAGGATATTAACATCGTACAAGGGTCTAGCTTACCAGAGATGAAGAGCGCCCAACAGGACCGCATTATGACGCTCTGGAGCGCTGGTGCAATTGTCACTAAAGATGGATTGCCAGACACCAACACTTTTCTTAAAATGATGGGCCTGGGTGATTCACAAGAGTTGTTTGAACAGAACCAACTTGACGAGAACAATGCCAAGATGAACAACAAGAAGTTTGAGGAAATGGCACAGAACCCACAGATGATGCAGGCTGTTCAGGTGTATGTGCAGCAACAGGCCATGTATCAACAAGCCGTGCAGCAGATACAGGCTATGGGCGGGGATCCGAACCAAGTCCCTAAACCACAGCAAGTACCGGGTATGCCAAGAGTTTGGGACAGTGACGATCATGAAATACACATGTACTACATCAATTTATTCCGTAAATCAAACGTCTACCGCCAGGATATGGATGATACCATGCGGCAGATGGTCGACATGTTGTATGCCGAGCATGAGCAGATGCTACAGGCTCCAATCATAGCCCAGCAACAAGCAGAAATGTCCGCACAGCAGCAGCAAGGAGAGCAGCGACAGAAAGAATCCGAAACCAATCATCAACAGGCTATGGAGATGAAATCCATGGACAACCAAGCGAAGATGCAGGGTGAAGCCATGAAAGCACAAACTGCACTACAAACGGCAAGTATGAAAGGAATGATGAAATGAAGGTCCAGCAAAGTGATGGTTCGGTAAAAGATGAAGTTCAATTAACCGGAAGCAGCACCATACAAGTGTCTACTCCAGCCGCCGCAGTTCTTGGACTTGCACAACAAGTTACAGCTTATGGAACAGCAAGAGTTACGGTAGAACCTTCATCTAAATTTTCTGATCCATTCGATGGAGGAACATTAGACACGACAGATCGTTGGACAGCGGGTGGAACATCCGTACCCACACAGGCCAATGGACAGGTAATACTAAGTTTAGGCACAGGTAACGCCATATCGTCTACCCTTATATCTAAGCCAACATTTCCCGCAAACATTGGCATGAATATTTTTGGCGCTACTGTAACTTTGGATACATCGTTAGTACCTAATCCTAACGTCCACCGGTTTTGGGGATTTGGACAGGTGACTTCATATGCAGCACTGACACCGGTTACAGATGGAGCTGGGTTTGAATGCGATTTAACCGGTGACGTAAATGCAGTAGTGTACATTGGCGGTGTGCGCTACGTAATCAACTCGTCTAATCCTACTCTAATCACAGCACAAGGATCGTTGCCTGCGGGCTCCTCTTCCTCCACATTTGGTGCAGTGATGTCCTTCCCCTCAAAATCACATCGGTATGTTGTTACCATGCGCGGAGACTTGGTGTTCTTTTACATTGACAGTTTGGACACGCCTGTAGGTATGGCGTCATTCATGCAACCCAATGTACAGACGTTACCTGTGCGGATTGCAGCAATTACAACCGCGGCGGTATCAACGGTACTGGCTTCGACCTTTATACTTGGTGCAATTGCAGTAGGTGATAGTGCAGCACAAAACAACACGGTTAGCGACCCGGTTTTCCCATGGCGCGGCGCAACAGTTAAAGCACCATCAACAGCAACAGCAGCCACAGATTCACCTTTAGTAGTCGCTCATCACCCTTCCACAAACGTAAACGTTGTAGGCACCGCAGCGGATTCAGCAACAGCTGCTGGAAGTCCTGTTCAGGTTGGCGGCAAAGTAAGAACATCCGTGGATACAACCTATACGAATGGTGACGCTCAAACCCTTACTACCACAACGGATATGCAAATGTTAGTAAAACCTTACGGGTTACCAGAAACAGACTGGCAATATGCGTCCGCTGGAGCAATTATAAACACGACTGATGTCGTAGCAAAAACGGCAGGGGCGGCGAGTGTTCGCAACTACGTAACAGGTTTGCAAGTTAAAAACACCAATGCCGTTGCGACTGAATTTGTAATAAAAGATGGCGCTACCGTCATATGGAGAGGGTATTTACCAGCATCTATGATAAATGCAGATATTATAGATTTCCCGACTCCATTGAGAGGAACAGCAGCTACAGCCGTTAACGTAGCATGTATTACTACAGGCGCAAGCGTATATGCAAACGTACAAGGATACCAAGGATTGTAACCAACGAGGGGACAAGGGTGAGAGTCCTTTGTCCCATACTCTAGCTATTTGTTTGTAAAAATTCCGGCGTTAAGGGTGGGGTTGCGCCGACCACCAGGAGGACAATTATGAAAATTAGGATGCCATTATGGAATGTTGACGAGGAAATCGGTAGTGCTTCGGAATCGTCTAGCGTTGAGGACACGGCAACCGCCGTTGAGACAGAGACCGCCTCTGTTACAGATACCAGTGAAGCAGACGTTACCAAACAGCAATCATTCGCCCATCGGCTGAAAGAATCCACCGAAAAGGCGCTTGCTGAGGAACGTGCCAAGTGGGAAAAGGAAACGTCCGAGAAGTACAAGGACTATGACACCTACCGCAAGGCCACCGAATACCTTCAAAAAACGTCCGGCATTGATGATGTCATGACGCTCAAGGAACAAATCGAGCTTCAAGAGCTTAACGAACGTGCCGAACAGCAGAACGTTCCTCCAGAAGTACTAAAACGTATTGACGAACTGGAACAGAAGGCCGCACGTGGTGAGGAATTGGAAAAAAAGCAGCAAGCGGAAGAAATAAACAACCTATTCTGGAAAGCAGCAGAGTCGTTTGTTGAAGGTAAGGATGTTTCAAAAGAAGATTTAAACAAATATATGATTGAAAACGACGTTTTCATTGATCCAACAAATCCAGAGGCTGCGGATCGCAAGTTCAACATGGCCTACAACGCCATGAAAGCAGAAGAGTACAAGACACAACTCACTACCGCGAAAGAAACGGCAGTCAAGGAGTATCTACAAAGCAAGAGCGCACCAAAGGTGGAAGGCAGCGGAAGCCCTGGTATTGTCACTGAGGACACTTCGAAGATGGACTGGAAAGATATTAACGCACGAATCGTTGCCCGCATGAATGCGGCAAACCAATCAACCTAAAGGGGATATGACAAATGGCTGGAACATTAACCACACTCGCAGAAGCAATGAAGATTGACTACCTTCCGAAAGTACGGGAACAAGTAAACAACGGTGCGAACTACTTCGTAATGCAGCTTATGAAGAAAGCGGAAACTCTAGGTGGCGGCGGTAACAACTTTTCGATTACCCACCACTACGGACGTAACTCCGGCGTTGGTTCCGGTACTGAAACAGGAACACTGCCAACAGCAGGGAACCAAGCGTACAAGAAATCTACGGGTAACGTAGGCTATGTACATGGTCGCTTGCAAGTGTCCAATGCTGCGATTCAGGCCACTAAGAAAGATTCTGCTACGTACGTGAAGGAAATGACTGCTGAAGTGGATGGACTGATCACCGACACAAAGAACTATGTACAACGCGCCTTCTTCGGTGATGGTACCGGTAAACTGGCAACTTTTGCGGTCAATTCTACAACAACAGTGCTGACTGTAGATAACGTTAAACCATTCTTTATCAACCAAATCATTGATATCATGAACTCTTCTAACGCGGTTTCCGTTGGGACTCGTACCATTACAGCTATCGACCCTGTAGCAAAGACAATCACCATATCTGGCGCTAACGTTACTACAGCAGCAACAGATTATGCAGTCGTTACAGGCACGTACTCACTTGATCCAATGGGTCTTGGCGGTATTATCTCCGCCACATCGACCCTGCAAGGTTTGGCACCGGCAACGTACTCATTCTGGAAATCAACGATCCTGGGAAACAGTGGTACAGGCCGTGCAATCTCTGACGCTCTGCTTCGTCAATTGGTTGACTTTGTGGATCTGGCAGCCGGTAAAAAGGTAGAGTGGATGGCAGCCGGTCACGGCGTTCGTGCAGCATATGAAGCACTGCTGACGGTAAATAAACGTTATGTAAACCCGATGCAACTCGAAGGCGGATACACTGCGCTGGAATTCGATGGTATGCCAATTGTAATAGACAAGTATATGCCTGACAAAACGATCTATGCCGGTAACTGGAATGACATTAACATCTACCAGACTTCCGCGCTGGACTGGATGGAGGAAGACGGTTCAATGTTTAGCCGCGTGGCAAATACGCCGCAGTACGAAGCGACAGCGTTCTGGTACTACACTGTTGTATGCCACGCTCGTAATGCTTACGCTGCATTGACTGATTTGAACGTGCCTGCCGGGTACTAATATTTTTGGAGGGCTTCGGCCCTCCTTCTTTTTAGGAGGAACTATGAACAGACATTACCGTGAAGGTTATCAACGTGTTTTCTTGAACGACATAAACAATATTGAGCAGCGGCTGCAAGAGTATGACGCGGATTTATACCTGATGTGGAATCCAAAAGATGGAACATGGCTCGTCATGGACGGCGTTATGGAAATGGCAATCATGAAGATTCCGCAGATTGGACTTCCAACGATGGACGCAAGAGTCTATAACCGCATCCGCGAGATTCATGCACCGGGATTCAGTGCACAGCAGGTCATGAAAGAAGCCGAAGACGCAGCGGCACGAAAAGAACAACAATTCATTGAAGAACTAGCACATGACTTCTCCCGCGAATCCAAGCGTGCGTTTATCAATGCTTACGATTACGGACGCGAAAGTGGCGTATCTGAATATGTAAATGGGGTGTAGCCGTGCCTATCTTGGAAGAACTGCAAACAAGGGTATCCCGGGCCACCAGTCACATGTATACGGACAAATACCATATGACTGACCTTATCAATGATGCTCAGAACCAAATGGTAGAAATCGCTAAATTGCGTGGTGTTCAGACTATTAATGCAGTGCAGGACGTGGATATATACGATTTGCCAAACAATTTCAAGTCACCTGGAACATTGGTGGATACCACTGAAGAGAATTTCAATGTGACCTACGAGTTAGTAGATATTACAGAAAATCGGTTCGGATATGCCATTGAAAATGGAAAAATAGTCATTAAACCAATTCCGCAGCGCAACCGTACTCTTACTCACTATTACTATAAATATGCAACACAACTCTATAATCCAGAAGATGTACCAGAAATAGACGCTCAATATCATGATCTGCTATCTACATATGCCGCAGGAATGATATTGCTGCTGCCCACACTTCAAATCCAGGATAAAACCTTGTCAGACCGGTATTTAAACCGATGGCAGGAAGGTAAGATCAGCTTTGCCAATGACATGCAGCGTAAAAATAAGGCTACTAAAGGTAGGACGGTGAATTTCTGGTGATCTATGCATCTGACCTTGTACCCACAATCAAAAAGATGGTTGAATCGTACCTGGAGGAGATCGGTGACGAGGAATCCGTACAAAACTCCTTCATCTTCACATATTTAAACCAAGGGCTTCGGAAACTCGCACACTTGGCCTATCAGCAAAAAGACTCTGACGCGCTGTATATTTCATCCGATGATTACCATATCTTCACCATCGGCGGCAGTGCGATAACAAATATGTACGCGCCGCTGCGGATACTGGACCCACAGGGAAGAGACATGCAGAAACGTGTATCCTTCGCAGACACCAGGGGATGGTGGAGAGAGGCAGCAAACACTAATATTCATATCAAAGGGTATGCGCTCGCTACAAACCCTCTGCCGCCCGGAAATCATATCCTGCAATACTTAGCCTATCCCGCACCTGTGGCCTCCTTGAACAGCGCTGTACAGTTCCCAGACGCTGGGTCAATGGGGCTTTGCTATTACGTGGCAGGATTGATCATGGAGAGCCGACCATCTGCTAAAGACCTCGTAAACCACTACTACAGCCTCGCTGACGGGTATTGGGAGATTGTCGCATTGGCAAACACGATGGGACGCGGAGTATCCAGTGGTGGACCTGTACCAAGTATTGCAGATGCAAAATACTTTATGAGCAGGAAGGCATAGCCATGGAAACACCATTTGCGATTGAAATTACACCGTCCCTTGGCATGAATTCAGCGCTTAATCCAGGTCAAATCCCGGCAGGATCTCACCGCCTAGCACTGGATGCCTGTCTGAAGTCCGTAGACACCATCGGAAAGCGCCCTGGTAGCGTCCCCGTAACCACTTCAGCACTAGGTGCAAGTATAAGCTACCTTGTGTCGTACAAGTCCGCAGCGTCAAGCGTAGCACCTGACCTATTCGCTGTATCGGGGAATACATTGTACAAGTATTCCGCATCAGCACTAACGGCGCAGACTATGACGAACGCCTTTACTTCTTCGAGCGTTTTCGGAGTGGGATACACGGACTATGCGGACGCATCAAACCTGCTGTTAACCAGCGGAGGTAGTTTGCAGCAGTACACAGGAACAGTGGTTAAAAACGTGGTTCCTGCGGCAGATGATATCACACCATTACCAGCAAATAAACTATCAACCATCAACGGACGTGGTCTTAAGTATATATGGGTATTCACCGGGCATGTCTTTGTTTCGGATGGTAGTGACCTTATGTGGTACTCCAAACGATATCATTACGATTACTTCCCAGGGGATGTGCAATACTTCCGGTTTATCGCAGACAACGACTATGTAACGGGACCGGGGATATCGTTCGGCGGCTTATGCTTGATCCCTATGCGCAGACACTGGGGTGTAATCACTGGGGAGACCTTCGACGATGGCGTTTCTACAAATGTTCCGTTCAAAGCGAATCAATACTTGAACACCTCAAACGGAAATATTTCGTCCCGGGGATTTGCTAAGATCACCTATCCAACGGGTCAACAAACCGTAGCATACCTGTCAGACAACGGTGTTAACGAGATTTACGATACGGGCATAGACAACGTGGAAACCTCCGGTACACGGCAGTACAGCACACGAAACCTTATGGACAACAAGATAGACTTCAACAAATATGGATTCACGGATGCAGAAAAATCGGCGGCTGTGGCATCGTTTGACGGCATTAACGGACGCTTTCTGATGGCTATTGACCGCGACACCACGCACTATGTATTCGTGTATGATACACAAAATCAAGAGTGGTACGTATGGCGTTTACCTTGGTCTACAAAGTATCTTACGGAGTTTAATGGGGCTATGTACATGGGAAACACGACAGGTCATGTGCATACGTTCAAAGACGATCTGTACACCGATTGGGACCAGGCAGCAAAAACTTCCGGCACAACGGTAAAAATGGAGATCGCAACGGGACTACTCAGTGCAGAATTCACCGGAGAATCATCATACTGGCACTATTTGATCGTCGAAGCGCAGATGTGGGGCGTTCCTTCATCGCTCGATTATAAGATCGTGTACGGAGCCGGATCTATAAGTGTAGATCATGCACTTCAAACAGAGGTTTTTGTCTGGAACGTAACAGCCTGGAATGAGGGGCAATGGGCCAACATCCAGTACACGGACAATGTGAACCAAGCAAAGCGCAGGAAGATTCACAAGAAAGGGAAGTACTTGCAGGTATTTTTCAAAAACTACCGAGACGAGCCTATAACGATACTCCGGTATCGCCTAGAAGGCACATCGTCAGGAATAGGGGGTTAATTATGGGATATGTAGACAATAGTCAAATCGCACCTTTATACGCAAACACTACGGCTGGTACCGTTGCAGACGCATCAGTCGTTGACCCTGCAATTGCAGCGTTAATCATAGCCATCAACACAAACTACGACCTGTTTATAAACTTTTCTAGTGCTCTATTTCCAACACCTGGAGAACTGCCAATACCAGACCAATCTGTTGTTACCCGGCACCTTCGAAACTTGGCTGTGACCAATCCAAAGCTAGCACCACTCGCGGTAACTGCGGATAAGATCGCAGATGGTAGCATCACACTGACGAAGCTTGCGGATCTGGTAGTCACCGCAGCCAAGATTGCGAATGGGACGATAACGGAACAAAAGTATGCAGACAGTTCAGTAAGTAGTCGCGTTATAGGGAATGGTGTTGTTCGGTCACAGCATATCGATCCTGGTTTACTGCTACCATACACAAGTATTGCAGTACAACAAGGTTTCGACCATCGCGGTATAGACGTTACAGATGCGAGATGGGGCGCAAAAGGTGACGGAGTAACGGATGACACCGCTGCGATACAATCAGCAATAAACTATGTGTACTCCAATGGTGGAGGAAAGGTTTTTTTTCCTAAGGGTATATACCTTATAAGTTCTCAGTTATTCATGAAAGCTAAGGTTTTTCTTGTTGGAGTTGTTCCAGGAAATGTTTTATATGATGCAGTGGATAAAACAGCTTCGACCTTAAAATATACGGGGAATGATTGGGCTGTTAAATTTACTGAAAGTCCTAATGCGAGTCAGTCTGGGATTATTGATCTGAATATCATAGGTAATACTTCTGCAAAGGGCGGTATCAAAATTAACGATACAATCAATAATGTTGATCCATCCCTGGATTTATACATTTCAGGTGTTTGCGTGGCATACTTTCCTAATGGCGGTTATGGGTTGCACATGCAAAACACATACAGAAATGTCATCTACCGTCTGATTACAAGACAATGTGGGTGTGGGATATCTACACTAGATACTACCAATGATATAACAATTGCAGATCCTATATTCGAATGGTGTGCTATTGCAGCTAGTTTTTACAAATCTGTTGCCATCAATATTACAGGTATGCTAGCAGAAGGTTTAGGGGTTAGACCAGATGTAACCCTTCCAAGTGATTTGTTTGTATGGAGCGATTACGGTCGAACAATAAACTATTATTACGGAGGCATTCGCAATTTTGGTTCAACAGTTTTTGTTTCTGGAAAATACATGGAAAGCGTGAACGGAAATGTAGGAAACATAAACGGAGATATATTTATGCTTGAATTGGGTGCCGTCCAAACGATTGAAAATTTGTACATCGAATGTTCGGCTAATGAAGGATACATCATAAATAAAACTAATGGGGCTACTGCATTGAAGGTTAGTGGTCTGCGAATACAGGGTTCACCTACAAATGCACCAGCATTAATAAACTTGGACAACTCTCCATTTAACTGTTCTATTAGTCCTATAGCGTGGACGGGTACAAGAAGTGTTCCGTTTATTGCGAATTTGGGAACAGTCGGACCAGACGGAGGATTTATTCACAGTCCTGATAGCCCGGCAGAACGTTTAAATACTTACGGCGTTAACATCTCAGCAAAAACAATTACAGATAACTCTTCTCTTAAACTTCTTGGATCATATAACCGTAGCGCTATAGATAACTATTGGGAAATATATCGCCAAGATGGGGATGGAACAGACAAGTTCATGAACATCAGAAGAATGAATGGTGGATCATTAGAAAGTTATCTTACTTTTAGACCTGCTGATATGTACTTTTCAAAACCAATCATACAGGATTCGGGAACAAGCTTAACGCTTGGAAGAACTGCCCCTAGTTCACCCGTTGCAGGAACCATGTATTGGGACAATACGGCAGGAACGATCAAGGTGTTTAATGGAACCGTTTGGAAAAGTGCCACATTAACGTGATGAGTATAAATAGATGTAACAAATGTATAGATTTGTATTGTATCAATTTGGTATAATACTCCCTAGTCTATTAATGTAGAGGGGATATTATGACAAAGTTATACAAGTTATACCCATTATTGCTTATGCTTTCTGCGTTTTCGCCTTATGTTGTGAAATCATTAGGGATAAAGGCAGAACATGTAATAATCGTTCCGGTGTTCTTAGTTTCTCTTGTGATTGCCTTAATGAACAGGGTCAAAGTGAACAGAGAAATTATCCCGTTACTGTTTTTATGGATCTGCTTTCTTGCTTTGGTGACACTTCGAACGTTGTTTTCAACTGAAACTCCAGCAGGTATGGCAGCTGTTGCGGAGTTTGGAAACTTCTTAATGCCATTGCTAATAATGGTTTTTTACTTTTTTAACTTCAACCGCGAGGAAGTTTCAGAAACGGAATTGATTAGTAAAGTACTTCGATTGTTCAATATATTGCTTATTTTGAATTCTTTTTTGATTATTTTTTCTATTGCTGGGTTTAACACAGACGCAATACTGAGGTTTTACTGGAAAGGGTTTGTGGCACGTGACTCATTAGGTAATGGGCGTTATACCGGTATATTTAACCAGCCGATGGAAAGTGGACTGGCCTATAGTATAGGCGTACTTGGATGGCTTTACTTGATAGAAAAACAGTCGAAAATAACAATTAAGAATCTTGCAGGTATCATCTTGCTGATGATTGGGGGAGTTGCCTCAGTATCAAAGGTGTTTATACTCGGAGGTTTTTTGCTTTTCTGCTGGGGTGCTTTCAGGAATAAAGGAGTAAGAAAAAGTCTTATTAAAGTCATGTTCATATTAACTCCTCTAGTTTTAGTGTCTTACCAGTTACTTGAAAAAAATTGGTCAGGTATGGATTACCTAATGAGATTCTTCACAATTCAAGACGGGCAACTGCTGGACACATTGACTTCAGGCAGATTTGGTGGAGTTAATACCATGCAGACTCTATTTAGTAAGATATGGAATGATCATCCTTTTGTTGGGCTTGGATTGGGTCAGAATGATGTGGCAGATAGTCAATGGTTCCAAATATTCGGGTCTAGCGGAGCGATTGGGTTTGTTATTTTTATCATTTTCACTGGAATGCTCATCAAAAAAGCTTTAGAATACCGCGCTTCGATGAAATCAACCGGTGAAAGTAAACTTTTTGAGTCGCTGGTTATACTCAGCGTAATTGCAGGTATTGGCGCTCCAGTATTTACCCTTAATCGTTCATCTAGTGTATTGTGGGTCTTAATAAGTATGCTTCTTATGTACAAAAACAAGTACAAAATGAAACCTGAAGAAGTTAAAATCAAGCCTTTGAACACCGTTAATAACAGAACAGTAACTATCATTCAAAGAGATCCAAAACAATATCAAGTCCAATAGTCATCAGGACCATACTATGCAACACCAAAGCCCTCAATCGAGGGCTATTTGCATTTGAAAGGAGCGCCCACATGTCCACCAAACTCGAACAAATCCAATCCGCAGCCAAAGCGAAGTCAGCCGCAGGACAGCCAATATTTAATACGCCTATAACAAACACTCCCGCCGCTGTACAATCGGTTAAAGCACCAGCATCCGGCGTAGGCATAGCGGCAATACAATCACCAACAGTAGCAGCACCAGCACCCATTAACACCGCAGCTAATCCAAGCAAGAACGCTAGTGTAATTGTTCCTGGTCAGCAAGCAGAGATACAGCGTAAAGCATCCGCAGGCATTGCACTTACGAATCCCACAGCAGCGACCACAGCAGCGTATAACGCAGCTAAAGCACCAGCGATACAAGCACCTGTTGCAGCGGTAAAACCTACAACAGCGCCAGCCGTACAGCCTAATACAAACTATGTGGAGAATGGCGGTCAAACGCTGAACGATATCCTTTACCTAAAGGATAATTACCGCACAGACAATAAAAATTATACTGCCGCACAATCCAATCCGTTATATTCGAAACTTGACCAAAAAACGGCGGCTATGGTCAAAGGCATGAGCGCTGACCAACTACGCAACTATATTAACGGGCTGGGCACACAGCAAACCGCGACCACGCAAAATGAAGGCTCAGTTTCTGCGGCTCCAGACTATACCGCACTTGCTACAGCGGCTTATCAACAGCAACTTGACCAACTTTTAGCTGGAGCACAGTCGCAGGAAAAAGAGCTTAACCGCAGATACGATTATGCAAATGGAGTGACGCAGGACAATCGCCAACTTGAAACAGCATCATTCTACCGGAACAATGCACCTACAGCCTGGGACGGATCAACAGGCTACCAAGCAGCTCAGACAGACCGTAACCGTAGCATAGAGGACCATTACACCCAGGAAGGACTTACAGACGCCACGGCAGCGGCCTACAATACTGCTAACGCGTTCCGTGATAACTCTGCTAACTTTATAAGCACGAAGTCGAACGAACTCCAAACGCAAGCACAGCAACTTGCTATGCAAGAGGCCGGGTTGACCGGAACGTATAAAGGTAATCAGACCATACAAGGTGCTGCATCTGCTGCACAGACAGCCGGGCAGTTAATTTCGAACCAGGGACAGGCGATATCAAACCAAGGCCAGCAGATTGCGAATCAGATCGCACAAATCAACCTAGACAACTATCCATCACAGGTTAAACTTCAACTTCAGCAGTTGCAGCAGCAAGTGAACTCCGGTTCCATCAGCAACGCCACGGCACAATACCAATTCAAAGAGTTGACCGACCCGAACAGTGTGACGAATAAAGTTTCGGCACTGGATCTGCAAATGAAGCAGATTGATGCCTCAAATTACTCTGCTACTCAAAAACTACAACTGGAACAACTACAAAAGACTGTGGACCAGATTGGTAAAGCAAAACCAGTAAGTGAATATGAACAACAGATGCAGTACCTTGACCTTCAAAAAGCGCAATTGCAAATACAGCAGCTTCAAACCGAAACAGCTACAAAAGGAAAGACAGCAGAGGATTATGCTACATCGTATTTAGATAAGAGTGTACAACGTGACGATGAAGGGTCCATTACTAATATAAATGATGTAAAAGCACAAATTCTTCAATCTGGTCTCCCTGACAGCGAGATTGCTAAACTGTATCTGAGATATGGGATTCCACTTCCACAGGGCTACTCGGGAAACTGAGTGGCTCCTCTGCTGCGGGTGGAGGAGCCTCTATAGGAGTATTGTCGCGTAAATATGAGTCCAGTGGAAATCCCGCAACCATTGCGAATAATCCAGGTGACATTGGCGGTAAGTCCTACGGATCGTATCAGATCATAAAGTCAAACATGCCGAACTTTTTGAATTACCTCAAAGATGCAGACAGTACCGCATACGCTAACTTTTCGGGTAAAACGATAGGCGGTACAACATTTGACCAAGCATGGAAAGATTATGCTGCGAAAGAACCCGAACAATTCGAGCGGCTACAGCATAATTACATCTTAGCTACACACTATGCCCCGGCTGTCGGTAAGGTGGAGAAAGCAACTGGTCTGAACATTGCTGACCGGTCAAAAGCGGTACAAGATGTGCTGTGGTCAACATCGGTACAGCATGGCCCAGGCGGAGCGGCAACCGTATTTAAAAACGCTGGGATTACTGCAAGCATGTCAGACGCACAGATCATTCAGCGGGTATATGCGGAACGGGGAGCAGATAACGGAACCAAGTATTTCTCCTCATCTTCCGATAGTGTGAGAAAAGGCGTAGTGAATCGGTTTAAATCAGAGCTAATCGACGCGCTTAAAATGTTGAAGGGGTGAGATTGTGAGCGTATTTGACGAAGAGCGTAAAAAGTTAGGATTGCCAACATCCACCGCCAAGCAAACATCTGGAAGCGCGTTCGACGGTGATCGCATGGACCTGGGTCTGATTAAGGATACACGACCAAAACCAGAGGACAAAACAAAAGAAATCCCTAAAACTCAAGCCGAAGCCAATGTAAGCACAAAAGTATCTGACACGTTGAAAGGAAAACTCCCTGCGGCTCAACTTGTGACCACTCCAAACGCATTAGGTAATGATGCAATTCCTAACTTATCCGGGAAAGTTCCTGCTGCTAATATGCTAATGGCAAGCACAGGTGGCCCGGAGAATGCTTCAAAGATTCCAGGAATAGCACACAACGAATATGAAGTCGAACAGCAGCGTATTGATGCATCTAAAGCGCCGGAGATAGTCAAATCCGGCGCCACGGTGCTGAATAAACTAGGCAGAGATACCACAGTAGGTAAGTTCCTCACGAACCTATTCCCATCGGATACACAAGCGGTGCAGCGCGATACTACCGGGAATAAAACGCTTGATAAGATCGACAACTTAGCAGCCGCATACTTGACTCCAGCCATGATTCCAACGGGTGCTCCATATGGACAAGGTATTGTCGGTAGCACATATGGAGCAGCAGGTAAAGCGCTGAGTAAAGGCGTAGGTCAATCAGCGGTCAACACACTTGCCAAAGCTGTTCCGTTTGCGGGTAAAGATGCTGCCCAGAACATTGCGCGCGTAGGACTGACAGAAGGCATTGCAGGATCCGCACAAGGCGCAGGATTCGGCGTACAGCAAGGTCAGGACAGCGGCAAAGAGATTGCCCGTAACGCCGCATTTGGGGCCGCCGGAGGGTTTGTACTTGGATCTGGTGGCGCTGCACTAGGCGAAGCGTTCCCGGCTATCGCTAGTCGATTCAAGAAAACACCTACGGATTCACCAGCAAATGAAGTTCCGGTTAACACAGCGCCTGAGTCAATTCAAATGACTGATCCTGTACAAGCGAGAATCACACCTAATCCTGTAAAAGAGCCTGCTCCTCAGATTGCTGAACCTACGTTTGCAGAAGTACCAGCACAGCCTGTAAACAAAGCAGCAGAAGCGCCGATTCCTGCACGTGATCCTAATGTCCCTGTTACCCGCGAACAAGCGCTATACGACAAAGATATTAAGGATTGGACACCTGAGGATATTGCTTTTTCCATGAGTCCAGAATTCAACAATGCAAACATCGTTGAAACTCCAAGAGTGACGGTTAAAGCAGATGAAGTTGCGCCAACAGTGAAAGAACCTGTGCCAACTCCAAAGGTCCAAAGAGGGTTCACAGAAACACTAAAGGAATCACAAAAGACACCGGAGCCGCTGAAAGCCAAACTGAACAGCGAATATGAGCCAATCACAAACGCAGGTACTGTTGCAAAAGCAAACGAACGTATCGCACGTGATGTGGAGAACGAAACCAGACGCATTCTCACAAAAGAAAAGTATGATGCAGAAGATTCAGTTGTTGCACAGCGTCTAATTGATCATTACAACAAAAAAGGCGACTTTGAAGCATCCTTAAACATTGCGGATAAAATTGCTACAGAAGCCACAAAGGCTGGTCAATTCATTCAGTCTCTGGACATTTACAACCGTCTTACACCTGAAGGAGTGCTGCTAAAAGCAACGCGCATTGCTAAAAAGATAAATGAAACAGGATCAAAGATCGGCAAAGCTGCTGAAGTTACGCCAAAGATGGCAGAAGACATTACTCAACTTGCTGGAGTCACACAGAAAATGACCGGAGTGAAAGACCTTTCCTCAAACGTCATTGATATCCTTGAACGGGCCAAAGGAGGAGCCAAGCTTTCGGCGGATGAAGCAAGCACGTTAGAACGTTTTGTGAACGAATCAAAGCAATTTATCAAGGAATCTACCGATAAGGTCAAACAAAAGACACCAACACCACGTCAGCCAAAGGATAAACGTGTTAGAGACAGCCTTACTTCATTCTTTGATGCTCAGGAACAGGCAGCAAGAGAACGCCTGAAAGCGCGTGGTAATCGTCTTAGCGCCACACCTCTGGATGTATGGGCAGATTATGCGGTGATCGGCGCGGCGAAGATGGCGAAGGGAACCATTAAGTTTGCAGACTGGTCCGAACAGATGATTAAGGACTTTGGAACTGATCTGAAGCCACAACTGGAACAGATTTATGAGAAGTCCAAAGAGGCATTTAATATCACATCCAAGAAGATAACCAGAGAAACGATTAGCGACGCGGAAAAGCTTACGAACAAGGTGATCCGTGAAAAGGAATTGACTGGAGAAGAAGCTGAATCATTGCTGAACATTGCTCAGCGAGTGTCGGCGCTGTCTGGTGAAGCCAAACGTACCGCATCACAGGACCTTCAGGCAATACTTCAATCTCTGGATAAGCCTTCATTAGGCCGTAAGATTGCCAGTGCACAGACTCAAGCGCAGTTGCTCAACCCGAAGACTCAGGTACGCAACGTGCTTGGTAATGAACTTTTTTATCGTTTGGAACGCATTAATAAATATGTATCTACGCCGATTGATATTGCTAGGTCCAAACTGATCGGATCAGACCGTACCGTCACCTTTAGAACGTTCAACCAGGGCAAGTATTGGGACAACTGGATCAAAGGCGGCAGCGCCGGCGCGCGAGGGGTAAATATCAACGGACTAGAAACACAATTCGACCTTGCAAGCCCGGCATTCACCGGGAAGTATAATCCACTCCGGTACACCGAAAAAGCTCTTGGTGCATCTCTCAGAAGCTTTGACAACGCAGCATACAGCCGGGCGGTAAATAAATCACTTGGAGAAATGGCAACACTTGATGCCATCAATAAAGGTGTTAAGCCTAGTAAGGAATATGTACAGAGCTTCATATCTAAGGCAGACGATAACGTAAGACAACTAGCAGACAATTATGGTAAGTACGTTACATTCCAGGACAATAACTTGATATCCCAAGGGCTGACGAAGTTTAAACGTGGCCTGAACTTAGGTAAAGACTTTGGTTTCGGTGATTTGGTGCTGAAGTATCCGAAGACCCCAGGCGCTTTACTTGATAGAGCGCTGGAATATAGCCCAGCAGGGTTTATCCGCAGTGGATGGCAGATTGCCAAACCTATCTTCAAAAATGGCGTTGAGAAAGACCCGGCAGCTGTTGTACAAGGATTGTCCCGGGCCATTATTGGAACATTCGGTCTTAGTGGAATGGGGTACTATTTAATCCAGAACGACATCCTGACCGGACAAGCCAACAAAGACCGGGATATTAGATCACTACAATCAGCCGCAGGCCAAGGACAATACCAAGTAAACCTTTCAGCGTTGAAACGTTTCGTTAAGAGTGGCTTTGATCCAAAGGAAGGAAAGATAAAAGAAGGTGACTTGCTCTATAACTATGACTGGATGCAGCCTATTTCCGTGGCTGTTTCTATGGGTGCAAACATCCAAAAGAATCTCAGCAGCGATGCTCCAAAAGGAAAAGTTGCTACAGGTGCACTTGGTGCAGCGTACGACAGCTTTGCAGGAGGGTTGAACACTCTTACAGAACAGTCAGTATTGCAGGGATTGGCGCGGGCGGCAGAAGGTTATCCAGGGCAAACAGTTACGGATAAGATCGCTGATGTGCTGTCAGATGTACCGGCTTCCTTTATACCAACGATTTTAAACCAAGTGAAGCAGATAACCGACAATACGAAACGCGAAACAACGGACCCCACTTTGCTGGAACAAACGCTAAATAAGGCACAAGCAAAGATTCCAGGACTTGCGGGAAGACTGCCGAAGAAATATGACTCTCTCGGAAATGAGCAGAAGCATTACCAGAATAATAGCGCAGTTAACGTATTCCTAAACCCAGGATTTCCATCGCGGTACAAACTATCTGATGAGGCTAGAATGATCGTTGATCTAATCGCAGAAACAGGAGATGAAGGTATTGCACCTCGTGTGCCTAACAAGAAATTGGATGGTACTCCACTCACTGGAGAACAGTTCTCGCGCTTATCTCAACTTCAAGGAGAGAAAACTAAGGATCGCTTAGGAACAGTAAAAGATTCACTATCCACTAATTCCAAGCTTAAGGGTATCAAAAAGAAGCTTACAAAGTCCGGTGAGGATGCACGAAAACAGTTACTGAAGGAATACCCGGAACTGAAGGTGAAATAATGATAGAATTCGACGAAGCAGAATTCAAATCCTCAGCAGTATCAGACGAGACTCTCTATCTGGTGCTGCTTTTTTGTGGGCCAACGGTCCGGGATTTACTCTTGTACGGTGGTGATGTGATTGTGGAGCCTGATCCAGTTTTTATGCTATGACCTACCGTACTTCCTCTACAAGACTGCGGATAACTTCAAATGGGACGGATTGATCATATTCATTGTGTATCAAATCGGACGAATCAGCGGAATGCGCCTCTTCAGAAATTACCTGGAGAGGCATTTTCCGTATTTTCAAAGTGAGGAGGTCCAGCTCAAGTCGTGGACCATCAAGCAAATCACAAAATTGGGCGGCGATCCATTTTTACCACAAAGAGAATACCGTGGTGCTGGGCGTTCCAAGCGGTCGCCAGCGAAGAACTACGATTTATCTTCAACGAGATTACAGGAGGGCATATGCCCGGAAAGGCGGTATCAGATGAAGACAGCCATAATTGACGGCGGGCATGGAAAGAAAGACTCTGGAGGTATAGGTGAATCCGGTAAACTTGAGAAGGACTTTAATCTTGCAATGGTCCTTAAAGTAAAAGAGTTATTGAAGAATAACCCTGAGATAAATGTAATACTAACCCGCTCAACAGACGTGTTTGTAGAGCTTGTGGATCGCGCCAAGATCGCTAATAAGGCTGGTGCAGATGTATTTATATCTATCCACGCAAACGCTGGAGATGCGGAAGCAAAAGGATCTGAGACGCTATATACAAAAGATATTGATAAACCATTTGCAACGATCATTCACAAATACCTAATGGCAGCAACGGGCCTGACGGACCGCAGGTGCAGGTACCAGAACCTTTCGGTGTGCCGCAACACGACCATGCCAGCAGCGCTGATTGAACCTGGATTCTTAACTAATCCTGAAGAAGAAGATTTGCTCTTTAATGAAGAGTTCCAAAATAAACTCGCCGTGGCAATGGCTCAAGGGATCTGCGAATACCTGGGCGTGAAGTATGGAGTTAGAAAAACACCTACCGGAACATATCCAGTAGATGTGATTATGAATGAGGTCAACTATGATGGTCTGCTGATCGAGGGTAAAAGTTGGGTACCGGCTAAACTCGTTCTTAATGCACTTGGTGCAAAGTGGTCATATGCCTTGCGTAGTGTTTACGTCGGTGACACAAAAGTTGATACGAAGAATTATGACGGTACCAGCTACATTAAAAGTACGGATCTGCGGGACCTAGGTGCTGTCCGCAGTGTGTTCCTGGACCCGGATTCAATTAACACCAAACGTGTACTCATTTACACATTATAAGGAGGGCTTAAAATGAATGATTTGCTTGCTCAAGTAATGGCGTTTGCGTCTGCATTGTCTGTAATCGTCGTGGCGCTGCTCAATCTGGTGAAGGCTACGGTTACCCTTCCGAAGAATTTAATCCCAATCATCGGACTCTTGCTTGGCTTAGGCGCTGGATATGCTGCATTTATCTTTACTGATCTTGAGTTAGTACCTCGCCTATGGGCTGGTGCATTCGCTGGTCTGTCGGCAACCGGTCTTTTTGAGCTATTTAAAAACAATCCAGGCACTACTAATTCCAAGTAGTTAATGTTAGAATTAATGTACGACCAAGTAACGTTGTGATGGACAAGCCTCTGCATAGTGCAGGGGCTTTTTTTGCGTTATACTGCCTTTGAGGTGATCAAATGCCCATCAAACCAGATCTGGTTAACATAGACATGGCACAACAGGTGTGTGCGTATGTCCTACAGCGCGGAGGGTGGCCGGAATGTACGCCAGAGGCTATCCTGCATCGAGCATCAACCTATGAAGAGTTGCACAGGTGGGTGGGCGTGGCTACCGGTGATAAAGGTACACCGTTCCCGCGGGAACCTGAAGCGAATCAAGTCATATACATTGAACAGGGTGGTACATCATACCGATATGTCCATCATAAGGGCGCATGGACATTTGTGGATGCCATGCCAGCATATTTGCGGAACACATATTAGTTATCCACATTGTGGACAATAATGTTACTCGGGTAACTTTTGGGTAACATAATAGACAGATACAAACAGATATAAACCAAAAGATATTACAATTGTAGGACACAAAAATATTCAAAATAACCAGTGAAATAGCTGGATTACCATACTGTACAGATACAGACAAAAAGATGTTACAAATATACACGGTTATAAAGCATTTTACCGGACATTTTGGCGCACTATGCCAAAGTGTATTTTGTCGTGTTCACTAACTCATTTATAAGGGGGGAAAACGCTTGGTTTCACAGCGGGGACATTTGTTAAGACGCAATTATTTGTTTGCTTTTCTCATTTTACTTATCGGCTTCGGCGGTCTGCTCGGCTACGATCTGTACTTCAAGCCATACGTGCTGTCGCAGACTGTAGTTAAGATCAAAGTGGCCCAGGACAGCTTTTTGCCTAAAAATTATGAGCTTAAGCCAAGTGACCTTTATCTGGATTCTGTCCAGACCAAGGATATTCCTTCAGGGGTAATTACGGACATCAGTCAGGTGGAGCATAAGATCACTAATGTTAATTTGACGAACGGAAGTATTCTGACGGCAGCTCTTGTGGATGTCAGTGATTTGGAGCCGCAGCAGGATGAGGGGATTTTCCCGATTCCCAAGGAAGCGATCTATGCGATCAACGGCTCACTGCGCAGCAGAGACAAGGTGGATATTTATCTCGTCGAAGGCGATTTGGCGGATCAGGCGCGGAATAGCGGATATAGAGCCTCAGTCGCAACCGCAGGTGATGGGAAATCCGGCACAAATGGTTCAGCAGCAGGGACAGGAGCCTTGGAATCACAGCTCCCCGCCCCTCCGCGCAAGGTGTTTCTCACCGGAGTCACTGTAAATTATGTAAGAACTGAAGACAACAATGATGTCCAGGATTCCGAGAATGGCAACACGAACAACCGCTTCACCTCAACCGGCAAGGTAGCTGCACCCGAACTGAAGCTGAAAAAAAGTGACGGCGAACGGCTTGGACAATATCTGGAGCAAGGTAAAAAGCTGTGGATAGTGCGTGTTGAGTAAAAGGGAAGGGAGGAGAATGAAATGAAAATATTCAGTTATGGGATGGATCAGCTGACCATCAATGAGCTCAAGCTTGCCGGATTCACGGTGGTTACGCAGAATGTCCTGCCCGAGCCTTCACAGACTCAGGGGCAGATGCTAATGGTTACAAGCGAACAGGTGCCCGTTTCAGGCTTAAGTGAACTGCGGCAGGGTTATCCGAACTCCTCCATATTATATATTTACCGGCAAAAGGGGGTAAGGAGCTATCAGGCTATTCATATGTTATGTGAAAGTCTGGGGATTTTCTTTATCCCGCCCCGTGCGACCTCTTCAGCGATTGTGGAGAAGCTGCGCTACATTCTGGAGGATGAGCGTGAAGAGCGCGGTAATCTCGTCGGATTTTTCGGCTCCGGTCCAGGTATCGGTTGTACGAGTATCGCCAAATTGTTCGCCCGGCGGATTGCCGCTGCTGGCCAACGTGTGATTCTGCTCGGACTTGATCTGTATGATCCCGGATTCGACCGTAAGACGGCCATCAGCCTCGACAGGCTGCGCCCCCGGATGACCGGTAAAATGCTCCAGGCAGCGGACTTTGAAAGTCTGGTTAAGCAGGAAGGGTACGCCTATTTGCCGGGCAATTTTGATTATTTAAGTGTTCAGGATTACCAGGAGGAGGAGATTGAATATCTGCTTACCCAAGCCGCCGGGAATGCCGATGTGGTAGTCGCCGACTTCGGGTCCATTCCCGAGAGTGCCGCATGGTATGTGGGGATGCAGAAAACGGCTCTGCGCATGATGGTTACGCATCCGAAGCATGAGTACCGCCTTCAGCCGCTCATGGAGCTTGCCGGACACATGGATCTGCATCCGCAGGATTTCCAGTGGATCATCAACCGCAGCAATGTGGAGGAAATGAGCTCACCTAAGAATTTGGCCCTCCGCTTCGGCAGTGAGATTTTGCTTGAGTTGCCCTATTACCAGCCATTTCAGGACAGTCTTCCACTGGGCAAAAGAGAGCTGCAGCAGGTGGACGACAAGGTTCACGCGCTGCTGGTATCCCTCGGTATGGCACCGGAAGTCCGAAAGAAGGGGATTTTTCAATGATTGAATATCGGGATGAGGTATGGCCGGCAAGTTGGAAGCAGCAGAAGGAGACGAAGCTTGAAGTCGAAGCGTTGGAACATGTACATGAGCCGTTACGGCTGCCGATTCTACAGGACAACCATAGGCTGTTTTCACTGAAGCAAAAAGTGCTGAGTACCTGCAAGCCGGGCAAGGAGGACTTTTACGGTTTTCTGCAAAAAATGAAAAATGACATGAACGCCGAGCTGGAGCGGGAGGACGACGGGTACTTTGAGCTAAATGCAAAGGCGCTGATCGGGGATCCGCAGGCCGTTAGCTTTTTCATGAATGAGATCGAGAAATATCTGCGCAAAACACCGTTTACCGGCAAAGTGCCGGATGCCTACGGGACAGCGGCAGAGGCGCTGTTTCACGAATGGAAGGGATTTGGACCCGCCTACCGCTGGTTCACTGACCGGGCCTATAGCGAATCTACCGGGCTGCAGATGATCGGACGGCAGATTTTTTATAACCATCGCGGGAAATTTGTGGTGTATCCCTATGAGATGCCTTCACTGGACCGGGTTGAACAGCTCAAACGTTCCTTGCTGAAAAGCGACCCCAACAAAAAACTCAACAAGGATAACCCCTCCGTCGAGTTCAAAATGGATGATCCCCTCTGGCCCGGCCGCTTCATCCGGCTCGCGATTTGGGTATCGCCCAGGGTGTGGGAGGGCTTCACCACGATCTCGCTGCGGCGGCAGGTAGTGGAGTTCCTGGATCTGGAGGATCAGGCCGGTACCGAATGTATCCCTGCAGAAGCTATTGAGCTGATCCGCGCGCTGTCGGGTACGTTCCGCAACACCATTATCGCCGGTGCAGTCGGATCAGGTAAAACCACTTTTGCCAACACGGTTGTAGGTGAGCAGTTGCTCGGTTCCTCTTCCTGCATGGGAGTCGTGATGATCGAAAAGCATCCGGAGTCGATTTTGCCGTATCAGATCAAAGGCCATCGGATTATCCCGATTCAGGCAGCCAATGAGGAATTGATGGAGGTTGGGGTAGAGTCGCTGCGGCATGATCCGAACATTCTCTATATGACGGAAATGCGGTATAACGAATGGGAATTTTATCTGTGGAGCGGTGAAAAGGGCTATGACGGGATTACAGGAACCTTTCATACGGTGGATTCGGAAGATATTCCTTATCAGGGTGCCTTTGCGGTGTCCACCCGGATCGGCGGCAGCCTGAAGGGCCATCTGATCTCTGCGCTGAAGTCCTGTGAGCTGGTGTTTATTCTGGAAAGTGTAGCGGACGGAAAAAAGCGGCTGGCCCGGATCTCAGAGGTGTACTATGACGAAGCGGCCAACTCCGTATTTGCCAATGATCTGATGCGCTGGGAAGAAGAAGAGTCCGCCTGGAGCTACAACGACAAGCTGACGGCCGGCCTGATGCAGAAGATGAAGAAGAAAAATCCGCGCGCTTCGCGGGTGTTTCTGCAGGAGCTTGGGCATCTGGCTGCGCTGAAACCGATGGACGGACCGCTGAAGGAGAGTCTCAAGTCTAAGATTGTCCTGAACGAATGAAATGAGGGGGAGAGCGTATGGAGCTGTTATTTTATGTGCTTCAGGTTGCCTTTCATTTATTGATTGCCGGTGGCCTGTGGCTGCTGGTGAAGCCGCTCATTGAGAGGCATCTAAGGCAGCTTGGACAAAAGATCGACCAGCGGATGAGCCTGCGGATTAGTCTTTTTGGTAAAAGGGTCAGCAGCAATAAAAAGCGGAGGTGGCTGTACCGGCATTTGGACGATCTGCTCTATTTTGCTAAGCGTAAGTATGAGCCGGGGATTAGTGTCACGCGTTTTTTGATTCACACGTTGTTTCTGTTCAGCGCCGTGTTTCTCTCGGGAATGCTGACCCTAAGCGAACTGCCGGGACATTTGAGCTTCAGTAATCCGTTTTTGGAGGGCATCAGCTTCGATGAACGGATTCCGGTTCAGGGGAATTGGCGCTTCCCGCTCTTTGTTGCAGTCATTGCAGCCAGTATTCCTTATTTGCGGACGAGATACCTCTATGCTCAACGCAAGGTGCGCGGGAGCTACGATCTATTGGATGTGATCAAAATCGCCACCAAATTTACTCACCTGTCGGTAGACTCGATTTTAACCAAAACCGCTGAATTCTTAACGGAAGAAAGTGTGCTGAAAACCCCGCTGAGACTGCTGGGAGCGGCCTTCTCCAACTATAGCAATGAACGGGAGCTGACCCGTGAGGCAGAGCGGTTTGCTGGGGCTATTGGAACTACCTTTGCCGTGGAATTTGTCTCGGATTTGCTCTACTGCGAGAAAGAGGGCACCCGTTATCTGAAGAACACGCTTATGATGCTAAGCCGCTCCATGGAGCAGCAGCGGGAGACGATCCTGACAGTGAAGGCGGGCAGCAGGGACGCGATTAGTCTAGGACTGTACGGCAATCTGGTGGTTCTCGTGTCATCCGTCGGAACGTTTATTTACATGCTGAAGCCGGATGTTTATTTCAAATTGCAGTTTCAGACCACTGTGGGTTTGACGTTTTTGATGATTATTATTGCTGGACTGTTCATCTCTTTCATGATCAGTACCATACTCGCCAGGCCAAAGCTGGACTACCACTAAGGTGATGAATGAATTATGGACAGACTCTTACTTTTGATTGCTGTACTGGGAATTGTATATCTTTCGTTGCTGGTTTTTGTGAGCAGCAGTTCAAGACAGGAGCGTTATCTGCTTCGGCTGGGTACCAGGTGGAAGATACTCGGAGAACGGATGCACAATGAGCGGCTGCAGCTGCTGTTGAATAACAGCGGACTAACCCTTTCCGCAGGCAAAATCACACTGTTCCGCTATTCGGCCGCAATGATCTATTTGTTGGTTCAGGGGGCAGGAGACTTCCTTCGTTCGGAGGCTTTTTCTATCTATGATCTACTTGCTGTTGCTCTGATTCTGTTGATTACCAGTCCATTAAGATATCTTCCGCTGGGGTGGCTGCTCGCCTGGCTGCATCAGAAGACCCTCATTCAAAAAGACGGTGAGTTGATCTCCTTCATCCGGCTCTATGAGAACAATCGGCTGCGCAAGCGGGGTTACGTGCAGTTTGGAGCTTTTTGCGCCGGAACGGCCGGACATTTTAATTACATTCGCCAGGATCTGTATGAGCTGTCCGAACGTGCAGTCGATGAAGGGACTGAACGGGCGATTGAATGGTTCTGCGGTAAATTCCCGGACAATCACGCTTTTATCAACGATATCCGTTCCATTCTGCTGGCTACGGAGGGGATGGACGATGATACGGAAGCAGCCAATTATTTGCGGGAGCAAGGCAAGATCATTACCAAGATCTCCAGTGATCAGTATTTGAAAAAATGGTCCTTCATCGGAGACGTCTCCACCATCATCAACGTGATTCCCTCCATCGCCACTTTCCTAATGATTGTGTCGCTGGCAATGCAGTACATTTTGCTAATCAAAGGCAACTTCAATGGGGTGGGGATGTTTCAGTGAGTGGATGAATTGCATCGTATGAAATTTTCTATATTCAAGAATCATTTAAAAATATAAAATGAAAAGGGAGATATTAACAATGAAAAAAGACGCTATTTCTACTGGATTGTTCATCGCTATCGGATTCCTGTGTGTTGCCATCGTAATTGCCATTTTGATTCCGGTTGTTCGGGATGTCATTAACTCTGCGGACGACAACAGACCAACCATACCAGGCGTCACTATGGTGCAACCGGTAGAGGACGGGTCATCGGCTACACTCGCCCAGACCCAGTTCCACACTTCGGTCTAATCACGATGAAAAAAGACTCCATATCAGTCGCAATGTTTCTGGCTATCGGTTTTGTGATTGCGGGCATGTTCATCGCAGCGGCAACTAACATTATCGGCAGCAGCCAGGACGATATCATCACACACACCAAACAAGTCGAGCAGTATTAAGAGGGGGCGTAGGCATTGAAAGCTACCGTTCTCCGGGCATTATTCATGTGGCTTGTCTTGTTCATTATCCTGCAGCCCATCTTCACCTACATTGATTATCTGCTCGATTTGCAGGTCAAGGCCAATACCTCCTATATTACGCAAAAAGCGGCAACGGAGGGGATGGTCACGGCTTCAATGAAAAGTGAGGTCATCGCGAATCTAAAGGCTGTTGGATTTCCTGAGGCTTCGATTCATATCACAAGCAGCACGGAAACTGTTCAGGAACGCAAGCGCCGCATGGATGTGTATATCTCAGCACCACGAATGAATCTTTTCCCGTATAATTTTTCCGGAGTGGCCCAGCCCACTCGTTATTACGGGCACGGTTCTATCATGAGTGAGTATCTCGACTGATTAAGGGATGAGCCTAATCTATGGACTATATTATTAAGCTGGCGTTTGTTCTACTGATCTTCGTCTATTCCTGGTTTTTTCAGATTCAGAATCAGGAATGGGACATGCTACGCAGCATGCTCAAGGATGCTAATAACATAGCCGTCCATGACGCATCACAGGAGCTTAATGAGTCCGCCCGGGCACAAGGCCGTCTGATCATCGATCCCGCTGAAGCTTTTGCCACATTCCGGCAATCCCTTCGAGCGAATCTGGGACTGGACGACGGCCTGTCCCCTCTGGCGGGCAGCAGGCTTCAAACTCAAGTGAAAATTGTAAAGTTCGACATTGTCGATCAATCCAGCGGAGTTACTTTTCCTTTTCTCTACGAGGATAGCAACTATGGTATCACTAAATACATACAAGGTCCGTCGGTAATTGCCGTTATTGAGACGACCCATCCGGTGCTCATCTCCCGGGCGAAGGTTCAGGAGGCCATCATCGTTCCTGCTGTGCAGGAGTATAAGATGAATGATTAATCATCCAATTAGAATGGATAATATTTCAAAGTATGGACTTATGAAGGATATGAGTTACCGGCTACTGTGATGACTCGTGGTTGAGTTATACGTGCTTTTTCTCCAAAGCTGGAGACTGATACTACGAGTAAAAAGTGATTTAGCATTCGGATTGGTAATTATGATCCGAGGCGATCCTTAGCAGGCTGCATCCAAATACAATAACAGGAGTGTTCGAAGATGAAAAAGACAATGATGAAAGCAATTATGGCAGCAACAATGTTAATCAGTACAGTAGCAGGTCAGTGGGAGATTTCAAATGCAAATGCAGCTGCAGCAACTCCTGCACCGATTATCAGAGATAACCTATTTAAGTTTGGTCTGAAAAAGGAAGTTGAGTTGCCGGTGACCATTACGTCCGGGGGGTTCAGCTATACGCTGGAAAAGTTAATGATTTACGATGTGAAGTCCAATGATGCACAGGCGCTGATGAAGAAATATGGGTATAGTGATCGAATCTACAAAGCCCCAACTAAGTATATGGTATGGACAAAAATTACGATTGAAAATAAAAGCAATAAAATTGTTCAACGAAACGCTAAAGACCAACAAGATAAATGGTTTTTATCTTTCGATGGAGGTGGTCTTAATTGGCCAACTCCTAAAAAAGTATTTGATGTAGTAAATAGTAAAGAAGCCCTAAATACTTGGGTTTTAAAACCCGGTCAAAAATTAACTACCTATCAAATGTATGGGTATTTCACAGAACCCAAATTTATAAGTATTTATACCAATATTGACGGTGGTTTTGATCAAAAAATAATCGTAAAGGAGTAAAAAATGAATAAAATATACATTTTTTCGCTTGCTTTTATCTTGTTTTTCCTTAGCATCCCGGTTTCTATGAAGGCTGCGGATTCACAAAACAAGACAATATCTATACCGACGGAAATACTTACTGGATCAACTAATAGCCAGCAGACGTACTATTTAGCTTTACCCAGTGGAGTCTCCAGTTCTTCTATTAATATGTCATCGCTAAAATATAATGGTACAAATGAAAAAGTGGCCCTCTCCATTGAAAACGGTAAAGTGAAGGTCACACTGAAAGGAGTAGAAGCGAAACAAAAAATTGATAATATATCAGGCTATTATTCTTCATGGAATGTGCCATTTGTAACGACACCAGGTAACTCTATTTGGAGATACTCAGATGGAATACGCTGGCAAATTAATCAGTGGGACCAGTATTCAAACACTCAAAAGCATAGTGATATAAATGGTCAAGGTTCGGGGGTGCCTAGGGATGATCCCCCTGATATGACAATTGCAACCAAGTCAGATGTGTCTAGGGATGGCGTGAAATGGTACAACAAAAGTGTAGACCAAGTTATAGACCCTGCGAGTATCATAGAATCTTCTGTTCAAATAACTGTGTTAAAGAACTTTCTTCCACCCCAATATGTTAGTCATAATATTGTGAACGGCAATCAATTTATCATTTATTATAAAACGGATGCAGAAGCTATAAACTATGATGCGGAGAATCTACCCGATAGTTGGAAGGGCGGATGGGCGACAGGAAGGCGTTACAGAACATTTCTGAAATATTATTTCACCGCCTCCGCAAACGTCACCTCCTACAAATACAGCGGCAATGTTTCTTTCGACTACAATCTCCCCACTGAACCGACCCTTACAGGGGACGTTACCCTCATTAAGCCCAATCCCAATCCCGCAAAAATCACGGATAAAGTACCCGTCCGGATCTCAGTAAAAGGTGAACTTCAAGCCTACTCGGATGTAGCGAATATCAAAGAATGGGTGTTTTATGCTAAAAAGAAAGACCGCAGCGACACATTGCAGACGAAAAAGGAAAATGCCAAGTCCTTAACGGCAAGCAAAGAGTTTGACTTCGAAATTAATAAGGCGGATTTTTCAGGGGAAGAATTTACTCAAAATTATGATTTGTCAGTAATCGTGCGTTTCAATAAAAAGGCTTATACCAAAGCAGGAGAGATTGATTCGCTAGAAGTTAAACTGAGAACTTCGGCAGGGGTATACAAGAATACTCCGACAGTCACCTTTCCACCTGTTGTAAACCCACCAGCCCCTAAAGGAAAGCCGCCTATTGCCCGTATTAGTGCTCCTAGTGAAGTGAAGGCCGGTGATGATGTTTTAATCTTTGGGAATGGTTCTTATGATCCCGATGGGTATATCAAAGATTATTGGTGGGATACATCAGGGGCGCAAGAAAAAATAGGAAATGCCCCAAACGGAACTACATGGTATAGCCAAGCGGATGTTGGTAAAACGTTCAATATTCTATTAACCGTTGTGGATAATGATTCTATGTTCGGCAGCACAAGTACTGAGGTTACTGTAATTAAACCCGAACCATACGCACGTTTAAGTGTGGGGGGAACGTTAAAGCAAAACCGGAAAGTCATACTCACAAATAGTAGTACCAGCCCCACACGGTTTCCTTTGGTTCCAGAAAAAACATATGTTGTTTTAACTGCTCTTACGGGTGGTTCCAATGCGGACATTAAGTATAGCGGAACATTAGGGCAGTTTGAGACAAAAGAGCTGCTATTCAAACAGCCCGGAACCTATAAGGCTGCAGTTTATGTGGAGAATACACTGGGCTACTCTTCAAGTACTTCCATTACATTTACCATTGTCCCTGATGAAGTGCCAGTAAATTACTTTTCCATGGCTGGTGTAGCTTACCGAAGTCCGGAAAATGCTAACAAAGCTCTTGTCTCCATTGATGATATGTCCTATTCGCCAGATAAAGATGTCATTGGCCGGAGAGTATGGGAGTATCGCTATGACTCAAATAATGATGGTAATTTTAATAACGAAACTTGGGTTTTGTATAGTGATGCAAATCAAGAGCGCTTGAATATGGAATTGAGCCAAGTAGGTAAGTACGAAGTGCGATTAACTGTGTTTGAAGAATTTGGCCAACCTACGATAGATGAATTTGTAACGGCGGGTGACCGGAAATCCACAAATTCGGATGGGCAGGTACAATCGGAAAGAATTGTGGAAGTGAAAAACCGAGCACCAGAGGTGGATTGGTCCTGGTAAGGAGGATGAACAATGAATAAAAACAAGCTTACCTTTATTCTATTTTTTATGGTACTTCTAATTGGAATGCTCTTTGATCTTCCTTTTGGACCTATGATTGCAAAGGCTTATACCGGAGATCCTAATATCATTCATTATAGAAATATTAATATACCTGCACATTACAAAACGGATTCCTTTTCAGATATTGGGACCATATCGGGATCTATAAATGACCAGCAACTTAGTAACATCCAATACAATCTTACAACAAAAAAATTGACCTTTGATATCAGTCCAACAGCAGCATTTACTGTCTCTGCTGATTTAGTACCCTCAAATAGTGGCCTAGATAAACGGGAGGCCAAGGCAGGTCTATGCGTAGCAGCCATTCCGGAAGGTGAACGGCTAGATGATGATCCTATGGTTTATAGATGTCCGGCCCAGGCATCATTTTCTTATGCTTATCATACAAAATGGACCCCACTAGATCTAGGTTTTTTTCATGCTCCTATCGAGAGCAATTCTTTTACGACCACATTTAACCTGGCTACAGAAGCACCCTATAAAAAAGTTATTGAAATGAACTATTATGGTGAGCTTCCAATCGGTATTGCCATGTCCTATTATTATGCGGCAGGACAAAATGACGGTAGGGACGGCTATGATGGAGAAGATGGACTTGGGGGGCCAGCGGTATTTACTTGGTTTAATCTCATATTCCCCTTGATTCCCAACAGCCCACCAACCATTAGTATTAATTCACCAAATGATCAGGTGCTGCAAAATGAACCAGGACGAAACACCATGAATATTGAGGGATACGTTCATGATCCAGATAACGAGGATCTCATCGTTAGCGCAGAAATCCCTAACTTATTCTATAAAAAGACAGTTGTAACCCAAACCAAAGGATACAAGCCGTTCTCGATCCCTATAGATGCCATTGAGGATTCCTTACCCCCTGGAGACTATACAATCAATGTGAAGGTATCTGATCCTTCCAATATGACAGAATCCAAACCAATGACTGTAAAAGTAAGGAACCGATTGAAACGCAATGCTTACGTTTTGGTTAACAGTCCGATTGAAAACAGCGGCACAACCTATACGGATTATGAGAGTGATCCGAAATTGATGGAGCGAGTCAGATATCAGCACGATCCTAACTATTTTGAGAATTCTATGGGCATCATCAGTGATTCCGGATTATGGAGAACGAGCCTATACAACTCCTTTCCTTATACAGGGGAATATGTAGTGACGTATCAGGCCAAAGATATCCCAAAAACCGAGAGTAGTTTCGCTGAGTACCAAATGTGGAGTAAGGATGCTGCCTCCACCATGACCTTTCATGTTCACCGAAAGCCAATTGCTCTATTTACAGCGCGTCTTGTCGGAAGCTCTATCGTACTTGCGGACAGCTCATACGATTTGGACCATGTATCCAGAGCAGATAAAGGGCTCATGCAATGGCAGTGGCAGTACAAAAAAAGCTATGAAGAAATGTGGACCGATGGTCAACCAACAGGTGAAATCTCAAGCAAAGATAATTATGATATCCGGCTAAGGGTGCGGGATGTGGATGGAGATAACGGGGCAGGTGCATGGAGTGATTGGTGCCAGCGAACGGTGGGAACTGCTGCGGGGAACTTACCGCCTGTTGCCATGTTCACCGTGAATCCCAGCATTGTGTCATACCATAAGACCACAACGATTATAGATAAATCCTTCGATCCGGACAATGACCCCCTGGATACATACAAATGGAATGTGGTTAAGGATGGCTGGAACACGGTATGGTCGCATTATGGTGCCGCGAATATACCGCCCAATATCGCAGCATATGGGGTAGGAGATTATCAAATTAGCTTACAGGTGCGTGATAACCGGGGGTTATGGTCCGATACGTATAGCCAAAACGTACAGGTAGTAAATCATCCACCGGTAGCCGCATTTAACATGCCCAATGAAGTCTATAGGGACACGCTGATCACCCTGGATAATCAAACCCCTGATCCGGATGAAGATGGCGATGCACTCACGTACACATGGAACGCAAGGATTAACAACAGCCCGTATTACTGGTCTGGTAACAATCGGTACCAATCCCTGACCATTCGGGACCTCATTGCCCGTAATGGGATTTCTCCGAAGCAGGCAATCTCAGACGGCTGGGAAATGCGGCTAACGGCTTCGGATGGATCGCTTAGTTCCAATGCTACACGATCATTTGTTGTAAAAAACCACGCGCCTGTAGCCGCAATAAACGGTTCTGCAACGGCCCATCAGTATGATACCCTGACCTACTCTTCTGATGATGTGGACGAAGATACATCCGATCAAGGCTCCTTAGCCTACTACTGGAAAGTAACAAACAGTGATGGGGCCATAAAGTCATACCGAACATCAAATGTGAATCTTACCTTTCCAGAGCCAGGAGTGTACACCCTGGAGCATTGGGTCATAGACCAAATCGGAGATAAATCCAATGTGGCCGTACTCCAAGTGAGTGTGACGAAGAATCTTGCACCATCTATGGTCCTGACTTCCCCTCCGGGAGCACCAAGTAATCCAACGATTATAGATGCCGAGCTTCAAGGAGATCCTTTGATTAAGTGGACCTATTCTGATCCGGAGAATGATGCTCAGGAGAAATTCCACCTGGATTTTTTCTCAAAGGAAGATGATCTACTGAGATATTCTGTAGAAAACACGGACAGCACTGGATCGCTGCGGCAATATCAAGTTCCCGATCAAACCTTTGAGAGGTTTAAATATTTCTACCTGTATGGAAGTGTATTCTCTAAAGAGGCATGGTCGGATCTTTCGAATGAGAAAGCATTCATCATCGACCATCCGCCGCATCCGGGCTTTACCCTGATCACAGATACCGGACGCGATGCGACTACCGTGCCGATCTACCGGACAGATGTACTCCAGATTAAAAGTACAGCTACAGATGCCGATTTACCGAAAGGTGATAGTATCGGGTATCAATATTACCTGAAGCCATCAGGTGGGGCGGAGAGTTTGGCGGGGACGCAGAGTGCGTTTACCAAGCAATTCAGTACGAATGGAACTTTTACCCTGCGGCAGAGGGTTACGGATTCATTGGGGCTGTACCGGGAACTGACTCAAACCATTACGGTTATGAACCGTATCCCTACGGCTGATATCACATACCCGGCCAGCGCCAGCCAGGCTAGTCCAACGATCGTCAGTACGCTGACTCCAATCATCAAATGGGATTATCATGACGAAGACGGAGATCTCCAGCAGCGATATAAGGTAAGAATCATTAATCTGACTACCGGAGCGGTCACTGCGCAGTCCAGCGAACAAGCATCAAGCGATGAACAGTGGCAAATACCGTCCAGCGCCTTGGTGGAGAATCAGAAGTATGCTGCAGAGGTAGAGGTCTATGACGGCTTCAACTGGAGCACCGTGTCTCCCCGTAAATACTTTATGGTCAATCTGCTTACGGTGAAGGGCGGGGTCAAGCATACACCAGAATGGAATGCCAACCGTCAAGCCTACAATTTGAATAAAAGCGGGAGTGCAGAGAGTCCGCGGGGGTATAGCGTGTATTGGGCGGGAGAACGCTTTGTGCTGCAAGCGAATGCAACCGGGCTGCCAGATACGATTGATGTAGTAATGTCTGGCGGGTATACGGCACAGCTTAGTCCTATAGACAGCGGTAAAACATTATGGAACGGTGAATTGTACGATCCCATTTTTGAAAAACTGCCAGACGGTCCAATTACGTTTACTTTCACCGCAAAGAATGAATATAACACCAAAATAGATGCGGTAACCGTTACGGTGCTGGGAGACTGGACAGAATATTTTCAGAGCCATAGGGTCAAATAGAAAGATGAGGATACGCAAGCTTTAGCATTGTGAATTTTGAACCTGATCATCTTGAACCTGACCGATGTGAAGTATTTTATGTAAGCAGCAGCGTGCGGAGAGCGGGTGTTCAGACAACCTCTTCCGCACGTTCATCCTGCAGCCTCATCAATCGTGCCGCAACGGAAGCCGGAACTGCGGACCCTGAAGAAGTATGTACACCAGAAGCGTAGCCTGTCATTCTATGTGTTCTGCGCATATAGTAGGACAGCTTACCGCTGAAGATTTTGTGAGCGCACAGAGAGTCAGCGAAATCTTCGGGAGTCACGAAGCAGGAGGGCTTGGCTACCGGATGAACAGCAGACTCTTCGAACACAGAGGCGACAAAATGGGAGCAGAAATAAGCGTCTTCCCGGTTGATTTTCACATTCAGCAGAACTCCGATCAAGCCTAACAAATGGTATTTGTAGCGGTCCTGATGCTCCATCATGCCCTTCACGTGGTTGTACATCTTTTCGTATTCGTTTTTGCTCACTCGGAGCTGATAGATTGCACAGTCCGCACTGTTATAAAAGGGATGGATAAAGTCCTCGCGGATCAGTCCTGCGACAAAGGGGTTATAGGCTTTTTTTCGCCCAAAGCTATAGACCTCACGAAGTTCACAGTCAAAGGCAATCGAAGCATGATTGAGCTCGGCTTTGGTAAACCATTTAATGAGCCCGCTAAAAGCAGTGCCCGTTCCGGTAAGTACAACGTAGATATTATGATTTGCAGTCATTTTCGCGATTCCTTTCTGCTGAAAATATGAATAATTTGGTATAACCGCTCACTTAAGTAATTCCATCTTACTGTATATTCCAGCATCGTAAAACAAACTTTAGTCTAATTCGGTTACTGGACCAAAGCCTAAGTTGTAAACTGGTCTTATGTATGTTACAGAATATTTAAGAGGATAACTCCTCCGTTACATCTAAAATAAAACGTTTTCATTCATGAATCTATCATACTCTATTTTTACTCTGGCAGCCTGTTCTTTTCATAGTGCGGGCTGTTTTTTTACTGCTGTTGTAAGGGAGGGAGCTGTTGTAAGACACTGGAAAATTGATGCATAGATAAGACTGAAACCGCAAAATATAAGCTGTTCGAACATTGAGATTGCAAAAACAATTGGAAATGCTTCCACTTTAGTGATACAATAATAGTCAAAATGACATTCTTGAATTCGAGGAGGATTATTTTCATGACTGAACAGGCAAAAGAACAAGCCATCCACAAAAAAGAAAACTCCACAGTGGACAACCTGGCCATCACGACGATCCGCACGCTTGCTATCGATGCGATTGAAAAAGCAAATTCCGGACACCCGGGAATGCCGATGGGTTCAGCTCCAATGGGGTATCAGCTGTTTGCGAAGACAATGAATCATAATCCGGAGCACCCGACCTGGGTCAACCGTGACCGCTTTGTATTGTCCGCAGGACACGGTTCCATGCTGCTGTACAGCCTGCTGCACCTTAGCGGCTATGATCTGCCGATGGAAGAATTGAAGCAATTCCGCCAATGGGGCAGCCTGACACCGGGACATCCGGAGTTCGGCCACACTGCAGGTGTTGATGCCACTACCGGTCCGCTGGGTCAGGGTATCGGGATGGCAGTAGGGATGGCAATGGCTGAGGCTCAGCTAGGCGCTACCTATAATAAAGGCGAACACAATGTAATTGACCACTATACGTACGCAATCTGCGGCGATGGCGATTTGATGGAAGGGATCTCTTCTGAATCCGCTTCGCTTGCCGGCCATTTGAAGCTTGGCAAACTGATTGTCATGTACGATTCCAATGATATCTCTCTGGACGGCAAGCTGAATCTTGCGTTCTCCGAGAATGTTGCCAAACGTTTTGAAGCTTATGGCTGGCAGGTTCTGCGTGTGGAAGACGGCAACGACCTTCCTGCACTGGGCAAGGCTATTGGTGAAGCACAAGCCGACAGCAGCAAGCCAACACTGATTGAAGTGAAGACGGTTATCGGCTATGGCAGCCCGAACAAACAAGGTAAAGGCGGCCACGGCGGTACTCACGGTTCCCCGCTGGGAGCAGACGAAGCCAAGCTGACGAAGGATTTCTACAAATGGGTATATGAAGAAAACTTCTATGTGCCTGATGAAGTCCGTGCCCGTTTTGCTGAAGTGAAGGAAAAAGGCATTGCAGCCAACAAAGCATGGGACGAGAAATTCGCGGCATACAAAAAAGCATACCCAGAGCTTGCAGCACAGTTCGAAACGGCTCTGAAGGGTGAACTTCCTGAAGGCTGGGATGCGAATCTGCCATTCTACAAAACTGAAGACAAAGCGGTGTCCACCCGTGTTGCCTCCGGTAATGCCCTGAACGGATTGACTGCGGGAGTTCCTCAATTGGTGGGCGGTTCTGCTGACCTGGAAAGCTCGACAATGACCCATCTGAACGGTCTCGACCAATTCACTCCGGATTCCTATCATGGCCGCAATATTTATTTCGGTGTACGCGAGTTCGGTATGGCTGCGGCGATGAACGGGATTGCCCTGCACAGTGGTCTCAAAGTATTCGGCGGTACGTTCTTCGTATTCACCGACTACCTGCGTCCAGCGGTTCGTCTGGCTTCGATTATGAAGCTTCCGGTAACTTATGTGCTTACGCATGATAGTATCGCTGTTGGTGAAGACGGTCCTACGCATGAACCTATCGAGCAGCTCGCTTCCCTGCGCATCATTCCGGGCCTTACGGTGATCCGTCCGGCTGACGGCAATGAAACCTCTGCCGCTTGGGCCTACGCAATGGAAAACACTTCAAATCCTGTAGCGCTGGTGCTGACCCGCCAAAACCTGCCGATCCTGCAAGGCACGGTAGACGGAGTGCGTGATAACATCAAACGCGGCGGATACGTGGTTTCCGATTCCAAGAACGGTACACCGCAGGCACAAATTATCGCAACAGGCTCCGAGGTTCAATTGGCTGTGAAAGCACAGGTTGCTCTTGCCGAAGAAGGCATCGATGTCCGTGTTATTAGTTTGCCGAGCTGGGATTTGTTCGAGAAGCAAGATAAAGCCTACCGTGATTCCGTTATCCTGCCTGAAGTCAAAGCGCGGCTGGCTATCGAAATGGCGCAAACCTTCGGCTGGGAACGTTACACCGGCGATCAGGGTGATATCCTGGGTATTACAACGTTTGGCGCTTCCGCACCTGGCGATACTGTAATCAGAGAATATGGCTTTACGGTTGACAATGTAGTCAGCCGCGTGAAGGCCCTGCTATAATAGACGGATTAAGGACAAAGGGGAGAATAAGCAGATGAGTCAGTTCACCAACGCGACAATTCAAAAAGCAGCTAATATTTATTACGATGGAAAAGTTACCAGCCGCACGGTTACATTGCAGGACGGCACTAAGGTGACGCTCGGCATCATGCTGCCTGGAGTGTATGAATTCGGTACCGAAGGCCCTGAGACGATGGAAATTCTGTCCGGCGATCTAAAAGTGCTGCTTCCCGGCTCAGACATTTGGAAAGAAATCAAGGGTACAGACACCTTCCACGTTCCCGGCAACTCCAAATTTTCGCTGGAAGTATTCGCATTAACTGATTATTGCTGTTCTTACCCGATTTTGTAATTTAAGCCAAGGAATGAAGAGTGTCCCAACAGCTTCGGCTGCTGGGACACTTTTTTTGTTTCAGGCAGATAAATCTACTAATTATTAATATTGACGACATGAATACATTCTCATATGCTTCACTAGCTACCAGAGGGGCCAGAGTGCCTCAAGCAGATAGAATGGGAGATGGGAATGTGATAAAGTCAGGGTTTTGCAAGGAAATACATAAGGTTACGTTATTTTTATTAAGTTTTATGTTGCTACAAACCTTGTGAACCCCAATCAGGTATATTCCTATACGGTAATGCGGATATTGAGAGAGTAGTGAGGCAATACCCCGACCTGGAATCGCTGGGACAAACCGCACTAGGATCAGGTCTGAGAATAAAGAGGTTGGGCTGTATTCTGCAATGCAATCCTATTCATTATGGCTTAAGAAGCAGACTATTCAGTATCTTCAGCAATCTATGAGTTCATATTGAATCAGTGTTTCTCCACTAGGTTCGAGCGAAACCTCGGCGATCTGCACAAATCCCAGCTTTTCATAGAAATATTGGTTTCTGACCGCCCATGAAGGGGTATCCAGTGTCCATTTCTGCGCATTGGGGAAAGTGCTGAACAAGAAGTTGAATGCATCTTGCCCGTACCCCCGGTTTTGATACAGCGGGTCAATGAAGATACGGCCGAGATGGTATTCCCGTTCATCCGGTGAAGCGAATACAAGCATTCCGCCGATGATAGAGTCATCTGCAAGCAGCTTGTAATATAGGCCTTTCTCCATCATCTCGCTTTGCCAGGAACTGGAGCTATATCCCGGTGGTCCGTCTTCAGCTTTGTTCTGAAACCGCCGGGCGTCGTGATCAAATGTGACTTTTTGGACTTTCGCTAACGCAGGGGCGTCTAACGGGTCAGCTAACTGGATAAACAGCATATTAATTTCCTCCTTGGGATTTTAGCCATCAAAAGACGCAGCCTGAAATTCCAGCTGCGCCAAATGAAAACCTGGGTATGTGAGAAGAGAATGCTTATTCCTTGCTTGCGCCATCGCCGATCTTCTGGCCGATCCATTCTTCATAGGATTTGACCACTGCGGACAGATCTTCGTCCCCGAAGCCGTGGTTGAATCCGGCCTGGAACATGCTTTTGGCTACGCCAAGCATAGGTGAAGGCACACCTGTAGAGTCACTGAGTGAGGAGGCCAGCTTGAGATCCTTCAGCATCAGCGCAAGAGAGAACTGGTTGCTGAAATCATTATCGATGATCTTCTGGCCCTTCAGCTCGGCTTGTTTGCTGCCGGCCGACCCGTTCTTCACCAGTTCCAGGAACTTGTCAGCGGGAACGCCTGATTTCACCGCGATGGAGAAGCCCTCAGCGAGCGCGACATTATGAATGCCGACCATAGCGTTATGTGCCAGCTTCGCAACTGCACCGCTGCCGTTGCCGCCCATATGCAGCAGCAGTCTGCCCATAGAGTCGAAGATATCCCGGTGCTCTTCAATGACATCAGCACTGCCGCCAACCATGAATACCAGTGTACCTTCAATGGCGGCGGGTTTGCTGCCCGTTACTGGCGCATCCAGGAACTTTCCACCCCGTTCCTCCACGGCTGCGGCAATTTCACGGGCCAAACCAGGAGATATTGTACTGGAATCGACTACGGTTGCCCCCGGTTTGATCGCATCCAGGATACCGTTTGCGCCATAGAATACTTCACGGATAGAATCATCGTTGCTGATCATGGTAATAATAACATCCTTGCCTTTGGCGGCTTCTTGAGATGTTGCAGCCACCTGGGCGCCTTCTGCCCTGAGAGGTTCGCTTTTGCTTAATGTCCGGTTGTACACTGTAACCCCAAATCCGCTGCGCAGCAGATTGGAAGCCATAGGTGCACCCATGGTTCCGAGTCCGATAAAGCCGATCTGTTTCATTCCGTTTCCACCTTCGCTCTTTGAAATGGCATGCTTTGTTATATTCTATCACGCCCCCAGGGCTTGTTCCACACAACCGTGCTTTGCTCTAGCGGCAAACGCTTCCACAAAAACTTTCAAAAACATGGTACTAAAGCCCGGGATGTGCCTTAAGACCTTGCCAGTACAGGCAAATTAAAGTATCCTATTATAAAGTTGTAACAAACGGTGTCAAATCTAAAGAGATATACAGGAGGTTACCAATACCGATGTCCAAGAAGATTAATTTTGACTACACCAAAGCCCTTTCCTTCTTTAGCCAGCATGAGATTGACTACTTTGCCGCCCCGGTGAAGCTGGCCCATGAGCAGCTTCATAACAAAAGTGGAGCAGGTTCCGACTACCTGGGCTGGATCGATCTGCCTACAGCGTATGACAAGGAAGAGTTCGCCCGTATCCAACAGGCTGCCAAGAAAATCCAAGGGGATTCCGATGTGCTTATCGTTATCGGTATCGGCGGTTCTTATCTGGGCGCGCGTGCAGCGATTGAAGCTCTCTCGCATTCCTTCTATAACAACCTTTCCAAAGACAAACGCAAAACACCGGAAGTTTATTTTGCAGGGAATAATATCAGCTCGACATACATCACACACCTGCTTGACCTTGTAGAAGGCAAAGACTTCTCCGTGAACGTTATCTCCAAATCCGGAACAACTACTGAGCCGGCTATCGCATTCCGCATTTTCCGCGCTGCGCTGGAGAAGAAATACGGCAAAGAAGAAGCACGCAAACGTATCTACGCCACTACTGACAAGGAGAAGGGCGCACTCAAGAAGCTTGCGAATGAAGAAGGCTATGAGTCGTTCATTATTCCTGACGATGTAGGCGGACGTTATTCCGTGCTTACACCGGTAGGCCTGCTGCCAATCGCAGTGGCCGGAATCAACATCGAAGAAATGATGCAAGGGGCCGCAGCCGCAGCCGATGAGTTCAACAATCCTGATGTGGCTACCAACCAGAGCTATCAATATGCTGCAGTCCGCAATGCTTTGTACCGTAAGGGCAAAACAACGGAAATTCTCGTCAACTACGAACCTTCCCTGCACTTTGTATCCGAATGGTGGAAGCAGCTGTACGGCGAAAGCGAAGGCAAGGATTTCAAGGGTATTTACCCATCCTCTGTTGATTTCTCCACGGATCTGCATTCCATGGGCCAATTCATCCAAGAGGGTAACCGTAATATTTTTGAAACAGTGATTCAGGTTGAACAAGTTCAGCATCATGTATCGATTGAGAATGATCCGGATGATCTGGACGGTCTGAACTTCCTGACTGGCAAGACCATGGATTTTGTCAACAAAAAAGCGTTCCAGGGTACCATGCTGGCGCACACAGACGGACAAGTGCCGAATCTGATCGTGACCATCCCGGATCAAACGCCTTATACCTTTGGGTACCTGGTGTACTTCTTTGAAAAAGCTTGCGGAATCAGCGGATACCTGCTGGGCGTTAATCCGTTTGACCAACCGGGCGTAGAAGCATACAAGAAGAATATGTTCGCGCTGCTCGGCAAACCGGGCTATGAGAAAGAAAAAGCAGAGCTCGAAGCCAGACTTACCGAATAGTATTGCCGAACACCGCAGATCATTCATACAAGCAGTAAGCACCCGGGAGCAGTCCATAGGTAATCCAATACCATGGCCTGCTCCTAATATATATCAAGTTATTATATAGATGTTAGGAATGGAATAATGATGCTGGAACAATACCGGACGGTGCGCTCTCCCGGTTCCCGGGAAGTCGTAATCCGTAAGTCACGCTTTATCGGTCATGTTATGCCGGTAGAGAACGAAGAAGAAGCAGTTCAATTTATCGAGAATATCAAGAAGCAGCATTGGAATGCCACACATAACTGCTCTGCTTATATGATTGGTGAGCGGGACGAGATCCAGAGACAGTCGGATGACGGGGAACCGAGTGGAACGGCCGGTAAACCGATTTTGGAAGTAATTCGCAGCCAAAACGTTAAAAATGTCGCAATTGTTGTTACCCGTTATTTCGGAGGCATTATGCTGGGTGCAGGCGGATTAATCCGGGCCTATACGGACGGCGCTGTGCTGGCACTCGAAGCTGGAGAAGTGATCACCCGTGTGCTGAGGCGGGAGGTATTTGTTGAAATCGACTATACCTGGCTGGGCAAGGTTGAGAACGAGCTTAGAGGAAGAGGCATTCAGACGGGTGAAACTTTATTTACGGATAAGGTTACGCTGCTGTGTCTTCCACGCAATGATGATGGCGACGCATTTATGGCATGGATAACGGATCTTACCCAGGGGCAAGCACTGGTTACAGAAGGGCGGCGGCTTTACTACAGCGAAGGGGAATAAGATATGGCAAGAAGAGCAGTCGAGCAGGAATTGTCGAGGGAAAGAATCCTGGAAGCGGCCAGGCATTTATTTATTACCAAGGGATATCGGGCCATATCGATGCGCAGCATTGGCCAGCATTTGGGGTACAGCCATGGGTCGCTCTATTATCACTTCAAGGAAAAGGCTGAGTTGTTCTACGCCATCGTCGTCGAGGATTTCAATCATGTAGCCACATTGCTGAATCAAGCCATGCAGACTCCTCCTGAAACGGGAATGACCCGGGTGGAACAGCTGATTCTGGAATTTATCCGGTTTGGCTTGGATCATCCTTATCAGTATGAAATTATGTTCATGATCCGTGACGAAGAGCTGCTTGCTTATTGTCGTGCGGAACAGGGCCGATGTTTTGAGTTATTCGCAGGTATTGTGCGTTCTCATATGAAGGAAGAGGGGTATGTGTCCGAAGACTGGCAGAGCATCCCGTTAACCTTGTTCTTGTCTGCACACGGATTTATTTCTTACTATATTCAGGATAAGGTATCCTTCGAAGATGTCAGGCAGGCTGCAATCATGCATGTCAAGGTATTAAGCCGCAGTTTGTAGGCTTGTTTTTTTATCACTTATCAATTTAGCGCGTTGCATTGGTATTACTTTATTACTTTCAATGGTGAAAGTGCAAAGGCAGTTCTAATAGGTATAGGTGTATAAATAGCGGCTCGCCGGAACAGGCGGAGCCGCTATTTTTGTTAGGCCGGGAAGTGCTTTTGAAATTTGGCGGATAAGGCTGTCTTAGCCCTCGATGATCTTAAAATGGCATTGCCGGTGTCTGGGCCCGTCGAACTCACAGAAATAAATACCCTGCCAGCGTCCCAGCAGCAGTGCTCCTTCATGAATAATAATACTTTGTGAGGGGCCGGCGGTGATGGATTTCAGATGGGAAGCAGTATTGCCTTCTCCATGGCGGTATTTGGGATGCTCCCAAGGATAAACCTCATCAAGCCTCATTAGCACATCATGCTTGACATCAGGGTCAGCATTCTCATTAATGGCTATTCCGGCTGTGGTATGCGGGCAGTAGACGACGATGATGCCATTCTGTACACCGCTCTTTTTGACATAGGAAATGACTTCGCGGGTGATGTCCCGCAGTTCATCCCGTTTGCTGGTACTGATCTCCATAGTGTGCAGCATAACGTTATCCCCTCTCTGTGTTGCCAATATACTATATTTTACCCCAAAACAGCATGAAAGTAATTGACGGGGCAAGGGGCATTTGGTAAAGTAGTGATAACTTTAAACCAAGTATATTAATAGGAATAATTATGGCTGTAAAGGCGAGTATACCGACCGGTAAGCCGGAGGTGGGGGGACTTATTCTTGAATACGCTGCTTAGACACAAGGGATGGACCTGGGGATTCCGCACGACGATACTTCTTTATTTTGTTGTACTTATTGTTCTGCCGATTCTCGGTGTCTATTACAACTCATTCTCTCTGGGCTTCGGAAACTTTGCCGAGAGCGTCAGCGACCCGATTGCCTGGAAGTCGGTACTGTTGACATTGAAACTGGCCGTTATTGCTACAGTTATTAATGTTCTGCTTGGCACGATGATTGCCTGGGTGCTGATCCGCTATCCATTTCCCGGTAAGGCACTGCTGAACAGTCTTGTCGATTTGCCATTTGCACTGCCGACGGCGGTTGGGGGGCTAATGATTCTGCTGCTGCTGGGTCCGGGCAGTCTGATCGGCGGCATGGCTGAAGCATTGGGATTTGAGATTGTATTTCACCAGCCGGCTATTGTGATTGCCATGGTCTTTGTAACTTTTCCATTTGTGATCCGTGCGGTCCAGCCGCTGCTGGAGGAATTGGACCCCTCTGAAGAGGAAGCGGCATATACGATGGGGGCTACACGCAGCCGGGTATTCTGGCAGGTTATTCTTCCTTCCATGGCCCCCGGGATGATTAGTGGCGGCATGCTTGCATTCTCCCGGGCACTTGCAGAATTTGGTGCCGTCGTGCTCGTAGCGGGCAATATTCCGGGACGGACACTAGTGTCTTCCGTGTTTATTTTCGGTGAAGTTGAAAGTGACAATCCGGTCGGTGCCGCAGCAGTGTCCATTATCCTGTTAACCTTGTCCTTTCTCATTCTATGGCTGATTAATATGCTGCAGATGCGGGGGAGAAGAGCATGAGGAAACTATGGATCGGACTGACTTATCTTGTGTTTTTCCTGCTGATTGCTGCACCTCTCGGGAAAATGGCAATCGGTGCCTTCAGTGAAGGCTTCGGCGGCTTCTGGGCTGCGCTGACCCGGCCGGAGGCGCTGCACGCGCTGATGATGACAGGATTCGTCGTTGTGGTGGTCACGCTGCTCAATACGTTGTTTGGCATTATGATGGCCTTGTATTTGGTAAGGGCGAACTGGCTGGGCAGACGGGTCAGAGGGCTTTTGAACAGCATCGTAGATCTGCCTTATGCCGTATCGCCGGTTATTGGCGGACTGATGATTGTGCTCCTGCTCGGGCCGGATAGTGCGCTGGGTGCTGTATTTGAGCAAATCGGGATGAAGATTGTGTATGCTTTTCCGGGAATGGTCATTGCCACACTCTTCGTGACTTTTCCCCTGATGGTGCGTGAAGTCATGCCTGTGCTTCAGGAGATCGGGTCCCAGCAGGAGGAAGCAGCTTCAACGCTTGGTGCGTATGGCTGGACTACCTTTTGGAAGGTAACCTGGCCCTCCATCCGCTGGGCTGTGATCTACGGTGTGATTCTGACGGTTGCGCGTTCCCTGGGTGAATTCGGGGCAGTGCTGGTGGTTTCGGGGAATATCATGAACAAAACCCAGACTGCCACTACCCTGGTCTATCAGGACGTCGAGAACTTCAATGTAACGGCTGCGGGCGGTATAGCGCTGGTGCTGGCCGCATTCTCCGCGGGTCTGCTGCTGCTTATGGAATGGAGTAAAAGAAGAAAGGAAGTGCATTAATATGCATGTGGAAGTCCGGGGACTCGATAAGCATTTTGGAGATTTTCATGCGGTGAAGGACGTTAACTTCGGAATTACCAAAGGCCATCTTATTGGCCTGCTCGGTCCAAGCGGCGGCGGCAAAACCTCGATACTGCGCATGCTGGCGGGCCTTGAGACACCGGACAGCGGCGAGATCATTTTTCACGGCAAGACTGTAAATAATCTTCCGCCTCAGGAACGCGAGATCGGCTTTGTATTCCAGAACTATGCGCTGTTCAAGCACATGACTGTGTATGAGAATATTGCTTTTGGACTTAAGGTGAAAAAGGTGAACAAAAACACGATCCAGCACCGGGTGGCCGAGCTGGTGGAGCTTACGGGACTGAAGGGCTTTGAGAAACGCTATCCGCATCAGCTTTCGGGCGGTCAGCGTCAGCGGGTCGCTTTTGCCCGGGCGCTAGCACCTGAGCCGCAGCTGCTGCTGCTGGATGAGCCGTTCGCCGCGATTGATGCCAAGATCCGGCAGGAGCTGCGTTCATGGCTTCGCGAGCTGATTGAGCGCGTTGGCATTACCTCCATTTTCGTGACCCATGACCAGGATGAAGCCATTGAAGTGGCGGATGAGATTATGATTATTAATCAGGGACGGCTGGAGCAGAAGGGTACACCTTGGGATATCTATAAAGAGCCGAAAACGCCGTTTGTGGCAACCTTTATCGGGGAATCCACACTGATCGGGAGCGCTTCCGAGCTAAAGGGCTTCAACAATGCAGGTGGCGGCAAGCCTACCAAGGCGCTGATTCGTCCGGAATACATCGAAGTAGGCAACCTCAATGAATTCAAAATGGCTTCGGCCACGGAGCAGGGCATCGTGAAACATCTGCATTTCCGCGGCAGTGAATGGCTGGTTGAGGTAGAAGTGAACGGCCACAAGCTGGTGACTTACCGTTCTCTGGAGAAAGAAACCCTTACGCCGGGTCAGGAAATCGCTGTGCTTGTCCACCGTGCCTACTTGTTCAATGACGATCGGAGCTGGATTCAAGAGAATGGACTGAAGGAAGATCCAATGCCTGTATTTATCTAATACTAGAAGGATTTCTAGGTTATCGGGGTTCCCGCAAGTACTTGAGTACGCTTCGAAGTCAAATCTCCACTTTGTGGGGTATCTTGTCAAAGGATGTGTCGCCGGGATGAGGCTTATCAAAAGGAGCAGACAACTGCACGGATGGCTGGCGCCCTTAATGCTGGCAATGCTTGCACTGGCCGTGGCCGGTTGCGGGAATGGTAAGGAAAGTACGGCGGCTGACAGCCCGCAGCATGGGGATCTTACGCTAGTGATTGGAGCCTATAGTGTTGCGAAGGATGCCATGGGTGAGATTCTGCCCCTGTTCGCAGCAGAGTGGAAGGCCAAAACGGGGCAGACACTCACCTTTCAGCAGTCTTATGAGGCTTCAGGAACCCAGGCACGGGCCATTGTTGGCGGATTTGAAGCGGATGTGACGCTGCTGGCGATGGAAGGCGATGTGGAGAAGCTGGTTAAGGCTGGACTTGTTGAACCTGGCTGGAAGGACCGCGGGGTGAACGGAATGGTGACCCGCTCAGTGGTTGCACTGGGTACCCGGGAGGGCAACCCGAAGGGCATTCATGATTTTGCGGATCTGGCGAAGCCTGGGGTGAAGGTGCTCTATCCCAATCCAAAGACCTCCGGCGGGGCACAGTGGGATATCAACGCCATCTACGGGGCGGGTCTGAAGCTATCTGAGGAGCAGGAGGGGGTGAAAGACCCTGCTGCCGCCAAAGCATTTTTGGAGAGCATACACGCGAACGTAGAGTCTCTGGACAAAAGCGGACGGGCTTCCATGGCGGCTTTTGAATACGGGGTTGGCGATGTGATCGTCACTTACGAGAATGAGCTGCTGGCCCGGATTGCAAAAGGTGTGAAATATGAGGTGGTTATTCCCAAGAATACGATCCTGATTGAAAATCCGGCTGCGGTCGTGGATAAGTATGCCAAAGAACATGGTACCAGCGAAGCTGCGGACGCATTGGTGGATTATCTGGCTACACCGGAAGCGCAGGAGGTCTTTGCCAAATACGGGTTCCGGCCCGTTGACAAGCAGGTCTATGCAGAGAATGAGATCCGTTATCCGGTTCCTGCGGGTCTGTTCGACATTTCGTATCTCGGCGGCTGGAATGAGGTTCGCACTACACTGTATTCGAAACGGGGCATCTGGTATCAGGTGCTGGCTGGAATCTAGGATGGAGAATTCGGATGAAAAAGAGGGATCTCACCTGCAGGGCAAAACCTGCGGATGAGATCCCTCTTTTTTGTGTCGAGCTAGGCTTAGTTCGATGGACCGGAGCCACTTCTTACCGTAGGGTGCAATAGGTGGCTGAGCTGTTCTATAATGATAAAGTGTTTCTGAACATCCGTGACGCGTGACGCGAAATTTAAGGAGGGCTGGCTTGTGGACACATTGGTATTCTTGGGAACCGGGGACGCCATGGGCGTACCCCGGGTATATTGCAGCTGTGAGACCTGCATGGAGGCGAGAAGCAGCGGAGAAAATATCCGGCTGCGCTCCTCAGTGCTGATTGATAACGCCAGTGATTTCTGGGTCATAGACTGCGGTCCGGATTGGCGGCGCCAGATGGAGCTGCAGGGGCGGCGCAGCATGCGCAGGCTGCTGGTCACGCATGCCCATTTCGACCATATCGGCGGATTGCCGGAATGGGCAGACAGCTGCCGCTGGATGGGGTATAGAGGGGAGCTCTATGCGCCGGCCGAGGTGATTCCGGTGATTCAGCGGCAGTATCCGTGGCTTGGCGGCCACATCGATATGATTCCGTGTGATGACGGAATTGAACTGGACGGCTGGCAGATCCGCACCTGGCGGGTCAACCATGGGAAGAACGGCTATTCCTATGCCTACAGGCTGGAAAAGGACGGCTACACCTGGGTCTATTGCCCGGACTCTATTTCCCTCTCGCCGGAGGAAATGAAGCATATGCATGGGGCGGACCTTCTGGTGCTGGGAACAAGCTTTTATTATGAATCTGCTGAGCTGTCCACCCGTTCAGTCTATGATATGACCGAAGCTGCAGAACTGCTGGACATCGTACAGCCAATCCGTGCCGTGTACACCCATATGTCGCATGATGTGGACTTCAGAAAAGACTACATCCTTCCGGGAAATGTGACCCTCGCGGTAACAGGACTGAAGCTGCAACTGGGCCATGGTGAAGGAAGAGGCTGAGAGAGACAGGACATCCGGAACTGAGGCCAAGCCTATAAGAGAAACTCTCCCCTAGCGTCCCCATTGTGCATGCCTGCTGCTGCTCAAGTGGGGGCCTTTTTGCTTTTCACAGGAAATTAGGGTCTTCCTTCGGTGTGAATATGGGAATGGAGGGGTGCTGGGCGCCGTGGGAAATCGGAGTGGAATTAGTGAACTTAAATGGGACTCCAAGGCGTTGGAAAGTGGATTTAGTGGGAATTAGCAGACCTAATCTAAGCGGATTTACCCGTACGTGTGCGAATGGGCCAGATTAAGTTTACTTTGTCCAACTAGCGTTTGCGGGGGATAGAAAAGGGAAGTACTAAGTTCACTTTTTCCACTTGAGCTTGCCTCTGGCCCAAGAATTCTCTCCCCGTATAAGCTCCCGGCTGTGTTCGAAATCTAAGATAGCAGCGGATTTCCGATTGTCGGAAACCCGCTGTTTTTGATTCCTGTCCCTGAAAAATATTGTTCCCCCGACGCTATGGTGACAAGCACAATTGGCTTTTTTACGGGACTTCATGGAGGAGTTCTAAAGAAATGCATAAAAAGCGAAAAATGTGCAGATCACGCCGTCATGTTACCTACACCCCCTGCATAATCTAGAGTAATTCGTTCACTGCAAGCTTGTTTTGCCTGGTAACGGACGGAGAAAAAAGAGGTCTTTACTTGGCAGACATGCGGGATGGAGGAACACGCTCGATGGAAGGGTTGCTTGGCAAATTAGTTGAGCAAAACGAGTTGGATCAAGAAGAAATAGTCTATTTTCTGCAGCATCTGACTCCTGAACTCAAGGTCCGGTTGTTTGATCTCGCGGCACAAACCCGGAAGCTGCACTATAATGAAAACGTTTTTATGCGGGGCCTAATTGAATTTTCAAACTTTTGCAAACAGGACTGCCTGTATTGCGGTCTGCGCAGGTCGAACGCTGCGGCGGAGCGTTACCGGCTGACTGAGGAGGAGATTCTGGAGTGTGCAGAAGAGGGATACCGTCTCGGGTATCGTTCATTTGTCCTACAGAGCGGAGAAGATTTCCACTTCACGGAAGCACGGATGGTCCGCTTGGTCACGAGCATGAAGATCCGTTTTCCTGAAGCGGCAATCACTTTATCCATTGGAGAACGGAGTGAAGCTTTTTATCGTGCGCTTTTTGATGCAGGAACTGACCGGTACTTGCTTCGGCACGAGGCAGCTTCACGTTCGCTGTACCAGTCATTGCATCCGGGGATGTCGTACGATAACCGTGTGAACTGCCTGCGTACGCTCAAGGAAATTGGCTACCAGGTTGGAGCCGGCTTTATGGTAGGACTTCCCGGACAGACCCATGAGCACCTGGCAGAGGATCTCCTTTTTCTGAAGGAACTCCATCCGGAAATGATCGGCATCGGCCCGTTCATCCCGCATAGCGCAACTCCGCTTAAAGATGCTCAGGGGGGGACGGTTGAAGATACGCTCGTGATGATTGCAATGGCAAGATTGCTCATTCCGGATGCGCTGATGCCTGCCACAACGGCAATGGGAACTCTTGATCATACAGGCAGGGAAAAGGCGCTTGCAGCGGGTAGTAACGTAGTGATGCCCATACTCTCCCCACTGAGCGTCCGCAGGAAATATGCGTTATATGAGAACAAGATTTGCACGGGGGACGAGGCTTCCCGATGCAGAAGCTGTATGGAGATGAGGATCGCAGCCGCCGGCTATAAGATTGATCTCACTAGAGGGGATCACTGCAGCTTCAACCGCACACCAGAGAAAAGTTAGAGGGAAAGGTTTATTTTAGGCTTATAAGTGAATAATTTCACGTTCGATGTCCTAGAGATAAAAATACATGCAGCCAAGAGGGCTTTATACGAAGTGATCGTGATCTCATAGAAGGATGCTGACATAACTTTTAGGAGGAGATTTAATGTCAACGTTGCCAAAAAAGAATGCGCTGGGTTTTTATGAAATCCGTCTGGAATCCATCGGCGGACTTGGGGCCAACCTTGCGGGTAAAATGCTTGCCGAGACCGGTGCGATTGAGCTTGGCTTCAATGCATCCAACTTCTCGTCTTACGGCTCCGAAAAAAAAGGGACTCCTATCAAAACATTCGTCCGCTTCTGTGATCCTGAAGTCGAAATCAGGGACCATAGCCCAATTGAAGAGCCCCATCTGGTTGCTGTTTTTCATGAGGCCCTGTACAAGACGGTTAACGTGGTCAGTGGCCTGCAGCCGGACGGTGTTGTCCTGGTAAATACCTCGCGCGGTTTCGATGAGGTCCGGGCAGATCTGAAGCTGGAATACGGTACGGTTGCATTGGTGGATGCCATGGGGATCGCCGTTGAGGAGCAGACGAAAGTCAATACCTCGATGCTTGGCGCTATGTTCCGTATCTGTGATTTCCTTGATCCGGAAGCGATGCGCAAGGTGATCCGCAGAACCTTTGAGAAAAAATATCCGCACCTGGTGGAGCCGAACATCCGCACCTTCGACCGGGGATATAACGAAGTGAAATTCAAAACCTACGAAGTGCCTGCAGGGACACAGGCTGTACCTTTCAAGCGTGCGCAGTCTCTGCTCGGCTACGAGACACAAGTTCCCGGCGGTGTGATTCTCGCGCAGGGCAACAGTATTCAGAAGGATCTGAGCGGCTCGCGTTCAGGTGTACTGCCGGTCCTTGATGTGGATTCATGTATTAGCTGCGCGGCATGCGACAATGTGTGCCCTGACAACTGTTTTGTCTGGGAGGAAGGCGAAGACAAGCGTGGACGGCCCCAGCAGATCCTGCTTGGCATCGACTATCACTACTGTAAAGGCTGCCTGAAATGCATTGAAGTATGCCCCACAGAAGCCCTCACCAGTATCCGTGAAGAAGTGGGTTTTGCCGAAGAGCATCGCGTTCCCCAAGTGTTCAAGTGATGGAAAGGGAGGAAACAACAATGGCTGTTAGTGAAGATGCACAGACTGAGATCATTGTAGCTGAACAAGTCACTCACTTCGAATCCGGTAATGAAATGGCGGCTACTGCGGCTGCCCAGATAAATTACCACATTATGGGTTATTTTCCCATTACACCATCTACAGAAGTTGCCCAGTACTTGGATCAGATGAAAGCGAACGGTCTACACGATATTCAACTAATCGCAGCAGATGGTGAACATGGTTCTGCCGGGATATGCTACGGTGCGGCTATGGCGGGTGCACGCGTGATTAACGCAACCAGTTCCCAAGGTTTTCTGTATATGCTGGAGCAGCTTCCCACCCAGTCCGGGACACGGTTCCCGATGGTGCTTAACCTCGTTACCCGTGCAGTGAGCGGGCCGCTTGATATCCGTGGAGATCATTCTGACTTGTACTACGGTCTTAATACAGGCTGGGTGATCCTGACTGCCAGCACCCCGCAGGCTGTATATGACATGAATATCATGGCCCTCAAAATAGCTGAACATTCTGAGGTGCGTCTGCCTGTAATCGTTGCTTATGACGGTTTCTTCACCTCCCACCAGAAACGCAAAGTCCAATACTTCAAAGAGAATGAAGTTGTACAAAATTTTGTAGGTCCGAATCCCAATCCCAACTATCCGAATGTCTCGGACCCTGCCCATCCGGTGACCATAGGTGCGCATATGGGTGGTGATGACCTGCTGAACAACCACTATCAGCTATCGGTGGCTCTAGAAAAAGCAGGTGAGGTCTATGCGGAGGTCGCCCGGGAATATGCCGCGTTGTCAGGACGTGAACATAAAGTTCTCGACCTGTACCGTATGGATGATGCCGAAGTCGCTGTGTTCCTGCTGAACTCCGCAGGGGAATCCGCCAAGGATACCGTAGACGCGCTTCGGGCTAAAGGCATCCGGGCAGGCTTGGTCCGTCCCAACCTCATTCGTCCGTTCCCGGCGGAGCAGCTGCGGCAAGCTCTTAAGAACGTCAAGGCACTGCTTGTCGGTGAACGCGCTGATTCCTATGGGGCCCAGGGCGGTAACCTGACCCACGAGATCCGCTCTGCGCTGCAGCTAGATCCGGACAACAAGACAATCATCCTCTCCCGTATTTTTGGTCTGGGCGGCAAGGATTTCTATGCAGATGATGCAGAAGCCTTTTTTCAACTGGCTATGGATGCAGCGGATAAAGGGTATGCCGAGAAACCGTTCGACTATCATGGGTACTACCCCGGGGATGCCAAGGATGCACTTGTTCCGGTGATGGAACCGCTGCATGGCGATGCGTACAAAAGCGGCCTTATTGAGGTGACTCCCAGTGAAGATACCGGCCTGCTGAAAGTGAAGCTTCCCCCGCTCCGTCAACTGACTGCCAAGCCGCACCGCCTGGCCCCCGGGCATGGCGCCTGTCCCGGCTGTGGTGCACTTTCCGCACTGGAGCTGTTCTTCAAGGGAATCGAAGGCGATATGGTGGTCCTGTTCCAGACGGGCTGTGCGTATGTGGTAACGGCAAGCTATCCGTATTCCTCCCATAACCAGACCTTTGTACACAACCTGTTCCAGAACGGTGCAGCTACACTCGCCGGAATGGTGGATGCCTTCTACGAATTGAAGCGGCGCGGCGAAGTCCAGATTAGTGACGACATCACCTTCGTGATGGTGTCCGGCGACGGCGGTATGGATATCGGCATGGGGGCAACCGTAGGTGCGGCTCTCCGCAACCATAAAATGATCATCCTTGAATATGATAACGAGGGCTATATGAACACCGGTTCCCAGCTGTCCTACTCCACTCCGATGGGGCACATGACCAGCACCTCCGGGGTAGGGAAGGCGCAGAAGGGTAAAAAAGGGCATCACAAGGATACGGCGCAAATTCTGGCGGCCTGCAACATTCCTTATGTATTTACTGGTGCTGAATCCAACCCCCAGGATTTGCTGCAAAAGGCTGCCAAGGCACAGTGGTATGCCAACAACGTCGGTACTGCCTACGGCAAGCTGCTCTGCGCCTGCCCGCTGAACTGGAAGACGAGTGACCATAGCGGCTATGACCTGGTAAAAGCGGCTGTGGATTCCTGCTTCTTCCCGCTGTATGAAATTGAGCAGGGCATCACGAGCATCACCTACAATCCGGAATTGAAGGGCAAGCGCATCCCGGCTGTAGAGTGGCTGAAGGGAATGGGCAAAACCAAACATCTGCTGAAGGATGAAGAGCTGCTGCAAAATTTCGAAGCCGAAATTGAACGCCGCTGGAGCCGGTTGAAGCTCAAGAATGAGAGTTCGCTGCTCTAACTGCCCTAGGGCAGGGTTGTGTGGAGGCCGACAGATAAAGGGGTTGGCCTCATCCTCACCCTTTTTAACTGAAAATCATTCTCAATATATTCTATTTGGATTTCAGCAAAAGATGTTGCATTTCTAAATATCGCGCTCAACTTTTTACCTTGAGTGGAAGGAGCATTCTTAATGGAACAACAACCAATCAGTAACTGTGGGGGCGTAGCGGAGGCCGACGAGAAGCTGATGAAAGTCCAGGCCGCGATTTCACAATTCAAAATGATTCAGGGGGCTTTGATTCCCGTGCTTCATGAAATTCAGGATATCTACGGCTATCTGCCGGAGCCCGTTCTCCAGATCGTGTCTGCTGAACTTCACTTGCCGATGAGTGAAATCTATGGTGTGGCATCGTTTTATCATTTCTTTTCGCTGACCCCCAAAGGGGAGAATGTGGTCCATGTGTGCCTCGGCACAGCTTGCTATATCAAGGGTGCACAAGGTGTGCTTGACCGGCTGAGCACGGAGCTGAAGGTCCCTGTACAAGGAACCACCGAAGACAATAAATTCACACTTGAAGCGACCCGCTGTCTGGGGGCCTGCGGCCTTGCACCCGTCATGACCATTGGCGAAAAAGTCCATGGACGGCTGGTACCCAATAACATTCCGAAAATTCTGAAGGAATACAATTGATGCTCTTGCGCCACTGGCGCATTTGATACGGGAGGTATGAGTATGAAGCTCTTAACGGATCTTGATGCTATCAGAACGCTTACGCAAGGTCGTCTGGATAACCGGAAAATCACCGGAGAATCTCCTGATTCCATCCGGTTCAGGTCTGTGATGGTATGCGGGGGGACAGGATGTACATCGTCTGATTCCAATCAGATTATTGCTAAGCTGAACCAGGAAATCGCAGGCCACGGCATCCAGGAGCAGGTGGAGGTCGTGCGCACAGGCTGCTTCGGCCTATGCGAGCTCGGGCCAGTCGTCATCGTCTATCCGGAAGGTATATTTTATAGCAGGGTAGAGGTTCAGGATATTCCGAAGCTGGTGGAAGCACATCTGCTCCATGGCAAACCTTACGAGAAGAAAATTTACGAGAAGACCAAGCAGGACGGCGAAACCCTGAACTTTGAAGAAACGGAATTCTACAAAAAACAAGTGCGGATCGCTTTGCACAACTGCGGGGTCATTGACCCGGAAAATATTGATGAGTACATCGGCAGTGACGGCTATCAGGCGCTTGGCAAGGTGCTGAAGACCATGGGACGCCAGGAGGTTATCGATACCATCAAGCAATCGGGTCTGCGGGGACGCGGCGGCGGCGGGTTCAACACAGGTCTGAAATGGGAATTTGCAGCCAAGCAGGATAAGAAGCAAAAGTACGTCATTTGTAATGCGGACGAAGGGGACCCCGGGGCATTTATGGACCGTTCAATCCTCGAAGGCAACCCCCACTCGGTCATTGAGGCGATGGCGATTGCCGGGTATGCCATTGGTTCCAGTCAAGGCTTCATCTATGTCCGTGCGGAATATCCAATCGCTGTCCAACGATTCGTGAAAGCGCTTGCCCAAGCCCGCGAATATGGTCTGCTCGGCGATAATATCCTGGGAACCGGCTTTAGCTTTAACATTGATGTACGGCTTGGAGCCGGAGCTTTTGTCTGTGGAGAAGAAACAGCTCTGATTCACTCGGTGGAGGGTCACCGGGGAATGCCAACCCCCAAACCGCCTTTTCCGGCCGTTCAAGGTCTGTGGGAGCAGCCGACAATCATCAATAATGTTGAAACCCTGGCGAATGTTGCCCAGATTATTCTGAAGGGTGCCGCATGGTATGCAAGTATCGGAACCGAAAAATCTAAGGGCACCAAAGTATTCGCTTTGGGCGGAAAAGTCGTGAATACCGGCCTGGTTGAGGTTCCCATGGGAATAACCCTGCGTGAAGTTATTTTTGAAATCGGCGGCGGGATTCCGGGCGGTAAAAAATTCAAGGCGGTACAGACCGGAGGGCCTTCCGGCGGCTGTCTGACAGAAGAGCACCTGGACTGCAGCATTGATTTTGATACGCTGACCAGTCTGGGTTCGATGATGGGCTCCGGCGGTATGATTATCATGGACGAAGATACCTGCATGGTCGACGTTGCCCGGTTCTACCTGGATTTCACACGCGATGAGTCCTGCGGGAAATGCACGCCTTGCCGCATTGGCACCAAACGTCTGCTGGAGCTGCTCGACAAGATCACTGAAGGCAAAGGAAGTATGGAGGATCTCGAGAAGCTAGAGAATCTCTCGGTCCAGATCAAGAATGCCTCCCTGTGTGCCTTGGGCCAGACCGCTCCGAATCCGGTATTGTCCACCATCAAGTATTTCCGCGAAGAGTACATGGCCCATATTGTCGACAAAAAATGTCCGGCAGGCGTCTGTAAATCGCTGATTTCTTATCAGATCGATTCTGATCTGTGCCGGGGCTGCAGCCTTTGTGCCAAAAAGTGTCCAACGGATGCGATCTCCGGTGAAATGAAGGAACCGTTTGTCATCGACACGGCGGTCTGCATCAAGTGCGGGGTCTGCTTCGATGTATGCAAGTTCAAAGCCGTAGCGATAGTCTGACGAGAGGAGTGATTACTTTGGATACGATTAAATTCATGATTGACGGGATCGAGGCAGAAGTCACCAAAGGTACAACTGTGCTCGAAGCAGCCCGTAATCAAGGTGTTGATATACCCTCCCTGTGTTATTTGAAAGAAATCAACCACTCGTCCAGCTGCCGGGTATGTGTGGTTGAAGTGGGCCCGAGGCTCATTGCCTCCTGCACGCTGATTGCGGAAGAAGGCATGAAGATTCAGACGAACACCCAGAAGGTCCGGGACGCCCGCCGTGCTTCCATCGAGCTTTTGCTGTCCGATCATAATCAGGAATGTCTAAGCTGCTCCCGCAGCGGCGGCTGTGAGCTTCAGGACGTCTCCAGTAATCTTAATATCCGTAAAGTGACTTACACCGGTGAGAAATCCAGCCAGGAGAAAGACTATACTTCCCCGGCTATCGTCCGTGATGCATCGAAATGTATCCTTTGCGGCCGCTGTGTCGGGGCTTGCGGGACTATGCAGACCGTGGGTGCGATCAGCTTTGCGAAGCGCGGGTTTGATACGGTGATCTCCACCGCGTTTGGCCGTCCGCTTGCCGAGTCCACCTGCGTCAACTGCGGCCAGTGTATTATGGCTTGTCCTGTAGGCGCACTTAGTGAACGTGAGAACATCGACGATGTGTGGGATGATCTTGCAGAACCGGCCAAATATGTTGTTGTCCAGACAGCGCCTGCTGTTCGTGTAGCCCTGGGAGAAGAATTTGGCCTGCCGGTTGGAACCCGGGTTACCGGTAAAATGGTCGCAGCCCTGCGGAAGCTTGGATTTGATAAAGTATTTGATGCTAATTTCGGTGCCGATCTTACCATTATGGAAGAAGGGACCGAACTGCTCTCCCGCCTTGGCAGCGGAGAGAACCTGCCGCTTATGACGTCCTGCTGCCCCGGCTGGGTGAAATTTATGGAGCATAACTTCCCTGACAGGCTGGGTAACCTGTCTACCTGCAAATCGCCGCATGAAATGGAAGGCTCCATGGTGAAGTCCTTCTTCGCCAAGAAAGCGGGGATAGATCCAAAGAATATTGTTGTTGTCTCCATCATGCCTTGTACCGCCAAGAAGTACGAGGGTGCGCGTGAAGAGCTGTCGAGGGAAGGGCTGCAGGATGTCGACTGGGTCCTCACCACGCGTGAGCTTGCGGCAATGATCAAAGAAGCTGGTATAGACTTTGTGGGCCTGAAGGATGAAGCGTTCGATAATCCGATCGGCAAGGGTTCGGGTGCTGCTGTTATTTTTGGTGCAACCGGTGGTGTCGCAGAAGCGGCACTTCGTACCGTGTTCGAGATTACCTCAGGCAAGGCACTCGATACCATCGAATACACCGCTGTCCGTGGTATGGAGGGCATCAAGGAAACCATCATTGAATTGCCCACCGGCCAGAGGATTCGTACGGCTGTTGTTCATGGTCTCGGCAACGCGCGTAAGCTGATGGAAGCGATGGAGCGGGGTGACAAGACCTATGACTTCATGGAAGTCATGGCTTGCCCCGGCGGCTGTATCACTGGCGGGGGTCAGCCCATCGTGGATGCCGGAACCTCCGAGCGGATCGATATTAAGGCAGAGCGTGCAAAAGCCATCTACACAGAAGATGAGGCCCAAACGGTTCGCAAATCGCATAACAATCCTTACATCAAAGCTCTTTATGAAGAATTCTTAGGGGAGCCTAACGGTCACCTGGCACATGAACTGCTGCATACTTACTATATTAAGCGTTCCAAGGTTTAGGCTTATGCCCACAAGCTTTGAGGTCTAGTTCATGGAGGTTGATGGATGTGCGGAAGGATTGGGAAGCAGCGGACTTTATCAATGATGAGGAAATCCGCCTGAGTCTTGAAGAAGCCAAGGTGAAGGCGGGTGATTCCGCCTATGTCCAGACCATCTTGGAAAAAGCGAGAGCATGCGAGGGACTGACCCACCGGGAGGCGGCAGTCCTGCTTGAAGTCGCAGAGACTGAGGTGCTTGACAGTATTAACCGCTCGGCCAAGGTAATCAAAGAGAAAATTTACGGCAACCGCATTGTATTGTTCGCTCCACTATATATAAGCAACTATTGCGTTAATAATTGTGAGTACTGCGGATATAAACACACCAACGGGGATTTTCTGCGGCGGAAGCTGGATCTGGATGAGTTGGCGGATGAAGTCCGTGTGCTTCAGGAATTAGGCCATAAACGGCTTGTCGTTGAAGCAGGAGAAGATCCGGTGAATTGTGACATTGACTATGTTGTCGAAGCGATCAAGACCATCTATTCGGTTAAGGTGGATAACGGAAGCATCCGCCGTGTGAATATTAACATAGCAGCTACTACCGTTGAAGACTACTCAAAGCTTAGGGATGCAGAAATCGGGACCTATATTTTGTTTCAGGAGACCTACCACAGACCCACCTATGCTGCCATGCACCCTAAGGGACCCAAAAGCGATTACGACTGGCACACTACAGCCATGGACCGGGCGCAAATGGGAGGGATTGATGATGTGGGGATAGGTGTTCTCTACGGCCTATATGACTATAAGTACGATACAGTTGCTATGCTGATGCATGCGGAGCATTTGGAGGAGAGGTTTGGGGTAGGCCCTCACACCGTTTCCGTTCCCAGATTGCGGGAGGCGGAGGGCGTGAATCTGGAGGTGTATCCGCATTTGGTGAAGGATGAGGACTTCAAAAGGCTTGTTGCTGTCTTGCGGCTCGCCGTTCCTTATGCCGGAATGATTCTGTCCACCCGCGAAGAACCGTCATTCCGTGACGAGGTAATTAAGCTTGGCATTTCTCAGGTGAGTGCAGGCTCCAGTACGGGGGTCGGGGGTTACATGGAGACCAAACAGGGAACCGGAGGCCGGCCGCAAGAGAAGCCTCAATTCGAAGTCAGCGACCATCGTTCGCCGGAGGAAATTATCCGCGGATTGTGCCAGGACGGATATGTTCCCAGCTATTGTACAGCCTGCTATCGGGAAGGACGGACAGGGGACCGTTTTATGCGGCTCGCCAAATCCGGACAGATTCATAATATATGCCAGCCGAACTCTCTGTTAACTTTTAAAGAATATTTGCTGGATTACGCAGATGAAACAACACGTACCTTGGGGGAAGAGATCATTCGCAAGGGGCTTGAGGATATTCCGAAGGAAGCCGCGAGAAAAGCAACGATGGACCGGCTCCGGCGCATTGAGAATGGTGAACGGGATTTGCGTTTCTAAAATCGCATATTGAGGAGAGAATTGCTATGCAATTTACACCACAATCTAACAAAATGCACATTGCTGTTTTTGGCAAAAGAAATGCCGGAAAGTCCAGTCTGATCAACGCGCTCACAGGGAAATCGACCTTGCTGGTCAGTGATGAGCCCGGAACGACGGCTGAACCCATTTTTCAATATGTGGAGATCAAGAATGTGGGGACCGCTATTATCGTAGATACAGCCGGAATTGATGATGCTGACCTCTTCCGCGTGCAAAAGACGAGAGAGGTGATGGATCTGACCGATCTGGGCATCATGATCTTCTCGGATGAAGCGGGCGACTACAAGCTGGAGAAGGAATGGGTACACGAACTGGACAAACGGAACATTCCCGTCATTGGAGTCATTGCCAAAACCGACGATCATTATGTTGATATTGATTCGCTGAAGGCGACTCTGAATGTACCCATCGTGAAGCTCAGTGTGAAGCGGAATTCCAATCTTGGCAGTCTGCGCCATGCCATGAGCGCCTTGGCTCCTGCTGAATTTGAACGAAACAGCATTGTAGGTGATCTCGTGAACCTGGGGGACCTGGTCGTTATGGTAATGCCGGAGATGATACCTGCTCCCAAATACCGGCTGGTTGCCTCCCAGCAGCAAATCCTCCGCGACCTGCTCGATCATCACGCGATAGCGTTGTCGGTTACTGAAGAAGAGCTGCCTGAGCTGCTCGCGCGCTTAAACAAGCTGCCCGATCTTGTTATTACCGATTCGCAGGTATTTGACAGAGTGAACGAGATTATACCAGCGAGTGTGCCATTAACCACCTTTGCAATTCTGATGGCGCGTTTTAAGGGGGATTTGAAAACCTTTGTGACCGGTGCCGCGATGATATCCAGCCTGAAGCCTGGGGACAAGGTGCTGCTGTCAGAGGCCTGTATCCACCACCCGCATAACGGAGAGATCGACCGTATGCTCGTCAAAGCCAAACTGCAGGAAATGGCTGGCGGCGGGCTGGATATTACGACAAGTGTGGGGCCTGATTTCCCTGATGACGTCTCCAGTTATAAGCTGATCGTTCACTGCGGCGGCTGTATATTCAACCGGAAGCAACTGATGATGCGGCTGCGGAGCTCGGGTGTGCAAAACGTGCCGATTACCAACTATGGCATCGCTTTTGCCTATTTTCACGGGATTCTGCCGCGTGTGCTGGAAGTCCTGGAAGTGAAGGCTTGAGCAGGCTGTCCAGGGTGGAGAACCCGCTGAAATCTTTCCGCGAAGAGCAGGATGCACTAGGTGTCAGGAATATACCAAAAGCAGCGTATTACGGGATTCATACCGCTAGGGCTATGGACAATTTTGCTGTAAGCGGCAGAACGGTCAACGTTCATATGCTTCATGGCCTAATAACAGTGAAGAAAGCTGCGGCACAGGCTCATTTGCAGCTAAATACCTATCCGGCAGCGATAGCCCGGGCGATTGTGCAGGCCTGTGATGAGCTTCTGGCCGGTGCCTACAGGGAGCAATTTACGGTAGATGCCATGCAGGGCGGTGCCGGGACATCGGCCAATATGAATGTGAACGAAGTCATCGCTAACCGTGCTATTGAGCTCATGGGCGGAGAGCGGGGAGACTATTCACGGGTACATCCACTGGATCACGTCAACTGCTGCCAATCCACCAATGATATCTATCCCACGGCACTAAGAATTGCCGCAATCGGGCTGGTTCGGCGGCTGAGTCAAGCTTTTGCGTCCTTGCAGGAAGCCCTTCAGGAGAAAGAGCATGCCTTCGCCGATGTGCTCAAGCTGGGCCGTACCGAGCTCATGGATGCCTTGCCGATGATGGCAGGGCAGGGCTTCGGAGCCTATGCCAAAGCGGTGGCCCGGGACCGCTGGCGCCTGTACAAAGTGGAGGAGCGGCTCAGGGAGATCAACATTGGAGGAACTGCAATTGGCACGGGCCTCAATGCACCGGTAAAATATACGTTTTTGATGACTGATATTTTGCAGGATTTGACCGGATATGGGCTGGCCCGTAGTGAATATCCGATGGACCCTACGCAGAATATGGATGCTTTTGCTGAAGTATCCGGGCTGTTGAAGGCAGCTTCTATTAATCTATTGAAAATTTCCGGTGATCTGCGTCTGCTGGCCAGCGGGCCGGTTGGGGGTCTGGGGGAGCTTGAATTGCCGGCGGTGCAGGCAGGCTCCTCCATTATGCCGGGTAAAGTCAATCCGGTAATGGCAGAGATGGCGGGGCTTGTGGCGATGCGTGTCATTGCCAATGATACCGCGGTAACGCTGGCGGCTGCGGGCGGCCAGCTGGAGCTGAATGCGTTCATGCCGCTGATTGCGGATGCGCTCCTGGAGTCCCTGGAGGTCCTGGCCAATGCTGTACGGCTGTTCGAAGAGCGCTGTGTCCGCGGCATCCGGATCTGTGAGCAGCGGTGTTATGAAAGGGTTGAGAATTCCTCCGCTTTGGCAGCCGCGCTGATACACCACATCGGATACGAGAAAAGTGCCGAGGTAGCCATGCGGGCAAGCCAAGAAGGCAAAACGGTGCGGCAGGTACTGCTGGAGGCTCAGTTTCTACCGGAGGCTGAGCTGGATCAAATCCTGAATCCCTATCAAGTAACCAAACCGGGTGTACCCGGTAAATAAGTCCAGCTCGGTGCTAGCCGCTGGGGGGAAGGAGAGAGCCGTGTGAGTGTGAACGATACCCCGCGCCCGAATCGCCTGCATATCGCCCTGTTTGGCAGGAGCAACGCAGGGAAATCAAGCCTGATCAACGCAATCACCAAACAGGATGCCGCGGTTGTGTCACCCGTCAAAGGAACGACAACAGATCCGGTGTATAAAGCGATGGAGCTGCTGCCGCTCGGGCCAGTTGTTTTTATTGATACCGCTGGTCTGGATGAAGCGGGTGAGCTGGGTGAGCTGAGGAAACAGAAGACGTTGGAGGTTCTTAACAAATCCGATATGGCGCTGATCGTTGTCGATGCTGGCTGCGGTGTGAACCCATATGACCGGCAGATTGCCGAGACCGTCCGCAGTAAGGGCATCCCCGCAATGGGCATCTTGAATAAAATAGATTGGTTAGCGGACCAGGAGACATCTCATGCGGGTGGTCTTACTGCACTTGTTGACCAGGCGGAGCAGGAACTGGGCTGTAAGGTGATCCCTGTATCTGCACTTGAGCAGCAGGGAATTAGCGGACTGATGAAGGCACTGATTGCTGCTGTGCCGGATACCGAAGATAAATTCCGCATTATCGGCGACCTGGTCTCGCCGGGAGACTTGGTCGTACTGGTGGTTCCGATTGACAAGGCAGCGCCCAAAGGCAGATTGATTCTTCCGCAGCAGCAGACCATCCGTGACCTGCTGGAGAGCGATGCCATTGCGGTGGTTACGAAGGAATTCGAGCTGAAGGAAACGCTGGAGAGTCTCGGGAAGAAGCCCCGGCTTGTGGTGACAGACTCACAGGTATTCCTGAAGGCTGCAGCTGATACACCCAAAGACATTCCGCTCACCTCATTTTCTATCCTGTTTGCCCGGCACAAAGGTAATCTGGAAGAGATGGTGAGGGGCGCGCGTGCCATCGACAGGCTTCAGCATGGTGACAGAGTGCTCATTGCCGAGGCCTGTACCCATCACGGGCAGGCAGATGATATCGGCAAAGTGAAAATTCCGCGCTGGATCCGGCAAGCCACCGGCAAGCAGCTGCAATTCGAATACGCCAGTGGCATGAAGTTCCCGGACAATCTGGATGATTACTCCCTTATTGTGCACTGTGGGGGCTGTATGCTGAACCGCAGACAGATGCTCTGGCGGGTGGAGCAAGCGATTAGAGCCGGGGTGCCCATCGTCAATTATGGCGTTGCGATTGCCTATGTCCAGGGTATTCTGGAGCGGGCGATTTTACCGTTTCCGCTTGCCCGTATAGCCTGGGAAGAGAGCGGGACGCATGAGTGATTTGTGTTTGTGTAAGAGGGATGACCGCCTTTCTGGAACCGAAAGGCGGTTTTTCTATGGGTTTCCTTGCATAGGTTCTGCTCCTGCATATTAATTTTCCTTTCAAAGAAAGATAGCCGCCTATATAATGGGAATCACTTGTGGTTGATTTGGTTGAAAATTGAAATTTGCGAAGAACTGAATTTTAGAGGGAGATGATGGATTGAAGCAGAAAGGCGCATTTTCGAGGTTGAGTACATATATGCTGAAGCACAAGCTGCTCTATACCGTACTGCTGCTGATTACATTGTTCAGCATTGTTCTGGATCTGACAATGGCCTGGTTTCTGGCCAGAATTACGGATGCGGCGGTCCGTATGGATGTGGAGGCTTTCAGCGGACTCGCCTGGTTCGGGGGGCTTTTCCTGATTACCGCAGGCGTGAGCAGCTATTTCAGTGCCTACCTCAAAATCAATATTTCCGCCAAGATCAGAAATGAGCTGCGCCTGGATCTGATGAACCATACGCTGCTGCTGCCGCAATCCTATTTTGACCGCAATCATTCTGGAGATCTATTGTCCCGTTTTACCAATGATAATCAATCAGTCGGAGAAGCCTGCGGACAGGTTATGATTGATCTTTTGCGCAATCCGCTCTTGGCTGTGGCGTCTTTTGCCTATCTGATCTATATTAACTGGCTGCTTGCACTGATCTGTATTACCATGGGGCCGCTGCTCTATCTGGTCGGTAAGGTTTTTGGCAAAGCGATGCGGAAGAACAGTGTGCAGGTACAGGAGAATATGAGCCGGACGACTTCATTTCTGAACGATATTCTGGGCAGCAGTATGGTCTTCAAGTCATTCTCGATTGAGCGCAGACTGATGAAGCAGTACAAAGGCTACAGTGACAGCATTAATGCCGGAGAGCAGAATCGGGGACGGATTGAAGGGGCTACGGGGGCACTGTCCTCTGTATTAGGAAATCTCACCTTTCTGCTGGCTCTGGTCATCGCGGGATATTTTGTCGCCAAAGGTTCGCTTGAGGTAGGAGCCATGATCGCATTCATTCAATTGATGAATTATCTGGTTATGCCTTTCTCGGCGCTGCCGGGACTGGTGGCTTCCATGCAGCAGTCGCTGGGAGCGGCGCAGCGGATCTTTGAGGTGATGGATGCGCCTGCTGAGGTAGAGGCTCTGCCTGAGAAACAAATGCAGCATCCCGAGTTTGAGCAGCTTAGTCTGTCGGAGGTAACGTTCAGTTACCCCGGTGCCGGGAAGCTCAGCTTAAACCAGGTTAGTCTTGAATTGCCGCAGGGGATGCAGATGGCGGTGGTCGGGCCGAGCGGAGGCGGGAAGTCTACGTTATTCAAGCTTCTGCTGGGCTTCTACAATCCGGATGAAGGCGAGATTTTAATTAATGGACAAACGGTTCAGGGGATGAGTCTGGAGCAGCTTAGAAGTCATTTTGCCTATGTGCCACAGGAGTCCGGGCTGTATACAGGCAGTATCCGCGAAAATATCCGCAATGGCAGGCAGGATGCCTCGGAGGAAGAGGTAATAGAGGCGCTTCGTCAGGCCAATGCTTATGATTTCGTAATGGAGCTGCCTGAAGGGGTAGACTCTGAGATCGGTGAGCATGGCTCGCGGCTCTCCGGCGGCCAGCGCCAGCGGCTTTCGATTGCAAGAGCGATGCTGAAGAACGCGCCGATTCTGCTGCTGGATGAAGCAACAGCCGCGCTGGATAACGAATCGGAGAAAATGGTGCAGCAGGCCATCCGCAAGCTGATGAAGGACAAAACCACCATCGTTATTGCCCACCGTCTGTCAACGATTCAGAGCGCCGACGTCATTCTGGTGATGGAGAACGGGGAGATTGTAGAGCGCGGTAACCATGAGGAACTGCTTGCGGCAGAAGGGCGCTACTATGATCTCTACAAGTCCCAGCTGGAGCAGGAGGAGACAGAGGGGCAGGAAGAAAGGTCAACGAATGAGGAGTATGGGGATAAGCAGGGGGCTCTCCTCACTCCAAGCTGAAATTTTGAGGGGTAAACATGAACATAAATGATAATTATCTAAAAGAACAATGAAGCCACGTGTATTGGATAAATGGCGGACCTTGCGCCGGAAAGACCTGGTGAGATCAGAACGGCAAAAAAAACCTGTTGAGCTTGCTGCATATCACAGCCGCAATACGGTGATCGGCTCGTTGTCGCAGATTTCACCGTTGTCTTGGAAGCCGAAACTTTCATACAGTTTTTTGGCGGCGACGTTATCGGCTTCATAGGGGATCCAGCAGTAATGTGCGGGCCCGGCCGGAAAGGTGCGGATAAATTCCAGGATTTTTGTCATGGCTTCCCGGCCGTAGCCCCGGTTCTGATACTGCTTGCCGATCATCAGCCGCAAGATGCAATAGCTGTCGTCTGCGATGGACGGCAGTTCGTATCCGGTAATTCCATAAGTCAGCATCACAAACCCGACTGGCTCCTCATCCGCATAAATGGCAAATGGAAATGGATGCCCCCCATTGGTTGCAAGGACATAACACGAAGCCACGCTTGACAGATTGGACGCTACAAAGCGGTTTTGATCTTCTGAAACTTCAAGATTGAATAGGGTACGCCGGTTCTCCAGCGTGATTGTTCTAAGTGTAATCATTCAGGTCATCCCCTTTCGGTGAATAGTCACCTGGGCTCAGCACTATTGTATATTCTCCCGGGTCATATGCTAAAATGGCACTAATACATTCTACCAGACAAGGAGGCCGCCATGCAGCCGATACCCCCCGAAGATATCCAGTTCCGGATCGATCAACTTGCCAATCAGGAGCTTTATGTACACCTTGAACTTACGACAGGCGCCTATGCCAGTCATCTGGACAGTACCCGGCATCCGGCATCAGCCTTCATCTCCAATGCGGTCATCCGGTATACGCAAGGTTCCATCTCTGGTGCAGGTCCATACCGGGTGGGCTTAAAGACAACGCTAGGCTGGATTTATGCCGAAGGCCTTACACACATTGATGAAATGGACAAGGATCGGCTAATCCTGGCAGGGCATGACAGTCAAGGAAAGCTAATCGTTGCCTTGCAACTAAGCCGGGACAAGTTTTGATGAAAGCGGAGGATCAAACATCTATGAATCATAATCAAGCCGAACACCAGCGAATCCTGGTTGTGCTCCCCCATCCCGACGACGAATCTTTTGTTGCATCAGGGACGTTATCAATGTACATAGCAAGCGGTGCTGAGGTCACCTATGCTTGTCTGACCCTAGGAGAGATGGGGCGCAACATGGGCATCCCGCCGTTCGCGAACCGTGTCACCTTGCCGGCAATCCGTAAGGATGAACTGGCAGCCTCCTGCCTTGCGATCGGTATCCAGGATCTAAGAATGCTCGGGTTCCACGATAAAATGATCGAATTCGAAGACCAGGAACTTCTGGACTCTCAAATTATGCAGCTGCTAAAGGAACTGACGCCATCGCTGGTCATCACCTTCTACCCAGGGTACAGTGTGCATCCCGATCACGATGCCACCGGAGCTGCTGTCATCCGGACGATTGGCCGGCTCCCTGCGGCAGAGCGCCCATTGGTATATTGCAGCGCGTTCGCCAGCAATCGCGAGCAAATGATCGGAAAAGCGGATGTGACCATAGACGTAACCCCATTCCTTGCGAAGAAAATGGCCTCGATTCAGGCGCACCGGACGCAATTCCAAGCGGCAGAGCTTGTGGGGAACCAGGATCTTACGGAAGAGGAAATGCGGAACCGGTTTGGAACAGAACAGTTCTGGACCTACCGGTTCGCTGAATCTTCGTAACATTGTTATGAAACTGTACGAATCTTAAGTTATCTTACAGTAACACAAAGGGTGCCTTACAGCCGGATCACAACCGGAGAAAGGCACCCTTTGTACTGCGCTAGAGCAAGCTTACGCTCCCTATTCCACAGTGTGCAGGATGAATTTATCGATGGCATATTTCACGCCGTCCTCATTGTTACTGAGGGTGATGAAATCAGCAATGTTCTTCAGCGCCGGGATCGCGTTAGCCATGGCTACACCAAGGCCGGCAGCTTCGAGCATTTCGTGGTCATTCCAGGAGTCGCCGACGGCGATGGTTTCGGAGAGCTCGCAGCCGAAGTGGGCTGCCAGGAACTCCAGAGCCAGCCCCTTAGTACCCTCATGGTGCATGATCTCCAGGAAATGCGGCTTGGATTTCGTGATGTGTACGGAATCGCCCAGCAGCTCGCGCAGAATCGGTGACAGCTCATCCAGGAAGGCCGGATCGTCGATGATCAGCATTTTTGGTGTTTTTTGCGGAACAAGCTTTTCCCAGTCCGGCTCAATAAAGTATTGGGTTCCGTTGAGTGTGGCATAGTCAATCAGCTTTTGATTTTCTTCACGTGCATACAGCTTGTCATCAATGTAGGTCTGTAAGTGCAGATTATGCTCTACGCAATAGCTGAACAGCTTCCGTACGGCATCTTGTGGCACATAACGCTCGTAGAGCACCTTTTCATCCATCAGGTTCTTCACAAGTGCACCCTGGTAGGTGATAATCGGTACGTTCAGTCCGGTCTGGCGGGCAATAGCCTGGGCGGAAGCATAGGCGCGTCCGGTAGCCAGGGTAACCACAACGCCTGCGGCAACGGCCTGTTCCAGTGCTGTTTGTGTGGCAGGGGTAACTTCCTTGGTATCCGTAATCAGGGTGTCGTCAATATCGATTGCAATCAATTTGTACATGCAGGTTCTCTCCTAATGGTTTGGTGAGCGCAGCCAATGAGTGTTTCCACACCCGTGAGATACGCTGTAGTAATCATGCTGTGAGCCTATGCGGAAGGCTAGACTCTTTCTCTAATAGGCGGAGAACTTGGGGGAACTCAGGCTTTTTTTCTAAAATGCTGCATTCGCTGCCTGGGATCAGGTTCCCTCAAGTCATCCCGCATTTTGCCTTTACTTCAAGCATCGTTCGGGTGAATATCTGTACATAAGCGCAATTTGTCTGATCAAATCATTTATCTGATGAAATCAGAAGGCCAGGTTCTTCACTTTCTTGGGCTGCAGGTCCAGGTTCAGGGCTAAGTTCGGCCATCAGCATAGCTGCAAGAATACATAGACAGCCAAGCAACGCCGACACGCCGAGCGTTTCCCCGCCAAACGCCAGTCCTGTCAGGGCAGCGAATACCGGCTCCGTGGCAAAGATAATCGCCACCCGGGAGGGTATGGTGTATTTCTGGCAGGCGGTCTGAATCCAGAAGGCAAACGCGCTGGTCGGTCCGATGGAGACGAGCAGTGCCCACACCACCTCTGGTTTCAGGATCAGTGCCCCGCTGTGCGCAAGCGGGGCAGGCCCATCCACAAGCAGGGAAGCGAGGGCGCTGAGCAGCCCGACAAAGGCAAGCTGCAGCGTGGCCAGCGGCAGCGCCGGATACCGCGGAGCATATACGCCGGTATATGCGACCTGCAGCGCAAAGGCGACAGCACATAGCAGGACCAGTGCATCGCCCTGGTTCAGGGACAGCGCGGAGCCGGTGAAGGTGAGCAGGTAGAGGCCTGCCACCGCGAGTCCCGCGCTGAACCAGGTATACCGTGAGATGGCATGCCGTAACAAGGCCAACGACAGGAAAGGGACGAGCACTACCGACAGTCCAGTGATAAATCCGGTGTTGGACGTAGTGGTATAGAGCAGTCCCATCGTCTGGAAGCCATAGCCCAGGAACAGAAAAAGGCCTAGCAGTAAGGCGTGCCCTGTCATGCGCCAGCTCAGCAGCCTCCATTCCCGGCGGTAGAAAACGGCGGTGATCAGCGCCAGCAGCAGGGCGGCACCGGTGAACCGGATGCTGTTAAATACGAGCGGCGGCAGCACCTTGACTGCGTTTTGCACAATCAGAAACGTACATCCCCACATCATCGCCACCAGCAGCAGACTGAGATCGGCTATTCGGGAGCGATTCACAGAGGTCATCCTTTCTTGGTACGAGAATTTCGGATCAAGTTGTCCAAATTGTATCTTAAAACAGGGGGGAGGACAAGACAGAACTGTGCGCAGGGCAGGCGGGACAAGGGCCTCGGCACCCGAAAAACAGCCAAAGACTGGACAAAAAAGCCAGCAATTGATATACTTCGATAACCGTACACTTGTTCTTATTTTTGCATAAGATAACCCTACACCTTAGAAAGGAGCGGGTACACCATGATGGGCAAATCCCATTTCATCATCAGCACCGGGGTTACCCTATCCGTCATGAGCCTGCTCGGCCATGAGATTACGATTCCGGCGGTTGCCGTAGCGGGACTTAGCGCCCTCTTACCTGATATCGATGAGCCGAATTCACTGCTGGTGCGCAAAGCCCTGCCGGAGTTCCTGTTGCGGATCTTGCAGGTGGCTCTAATTGGGGCCGCCATCTATCTGTATTTTGCCGGAATCGCCGCACCGCCATGGAACATCGCGCTGGCGCTGCTTGTCGGAAGCGTATCCTTCCTGCCGGGCAGGCGGCTGCGGCATCTGGTGATGCTGCTGCTGGCACTGGGGCTGTTTGCGTTCGCGGAGGACTACGATCCATGGAACTACATTGCGGCCTGTGTGCTTGTCGTATCCTCGGTTGTTCCGCACCGCGGACTAACACATACGCTGTACGGCGTGGCTGGCTGGGGAGCATTGCTTTATTTTGCCTCGCTTGGCATGAATGACGGAGGCAGCCTGTGGATTGCGGGAGGCATGTCCTACGCGCTGCACCTGCTGGCCGATTCCCTGACCCAGCGCGGCATTACCCCGCTGCCTCCTCTGCCCTTCAAGCTTCGCCTGAAGCTGATGAGCACCGGGACGAAGAAGGGCAATGCGGTGGAGAAGTTCTGCATCGTGCTTACACTTGCACTGGTTACGTATGTTTTTGTGCTTACTCCCGGTATCTAAAGTGCTTTTGCCCGAGGACATCAAAAAGGCTTTCTGCAGATCATTCACAGAAGGCCTTTTTGGTCGTTGGGAAAAGGGAGGGCTGGTTCCTGCAAGAGTGGCTCATCCCTCTTTCCAGATTCGGCTCCGCTAACCGGGAGCTATTCCTCCAGGAAAATCAAACCGATGAAGTCCTCCGGCTCGATCCGGCCGAAATAATGCTTCAGGTCCAGCCCGGATAGGGCGTCTCTGACCTCTGCATCTTCATAGCGTTTGCCGCGCAGCGCGTTCTCCACGTCCACCACATCGCCGACGCCGAAGAAGTCGCCATAGATTTTAATATCCTTAATGTAGGAATCTTCAATGTCCATGCGGATATCGACGAGCCCTGCCGGGAACTTGCGGGTATGCTTCACGTTGCTTTTTGGCGAGAGGCCGTAATTCCAATCCCAGTTCTGGTAATGCTCCTTGGAAATTTCGTTAATCCGCACCCAGTCGTCCTGGGTCAGCTTGTACTGCGGAACCTCGGAGGGCTCCATGCCAAAGATGGAACGCAGCAGGCCCTCACGGAATTCCTCAATGGTCATGTCGCTTCCAAGCAGTTCCTTGATATTAGCCACACGGCTGCGCACGGATTTGGTGCTCTTGGACTTGAATTTCTCCGGGTTCACATTCAGGGAGGCCTGCACATCGTCCAGATTGAGATCGAACATCAGGGTGCCGTGGCTGAACATGCGTCCGCGAGTGGAGAACTGGGCATTGCCGGAGATTTTTTGCTCCCCGACCTGGAGATCATTGCGTCCGCTCAGCTCGGCATTCACACCCATGGACTGCAGGTAGTCGATGACCGGCTGGGTGAATTTCAGGAAATTATGAAAAGACTGTCCGTCGTCCTTGGTAATGAAGCTGAAGTTGAGATTTCCGAGATCATGATAGACAGCTCCGCCGCCGGACAACCGCCGCACGACCTGAATATTGTTGTCCTTCACGTATTCCTGGTTGATCTCTTCAATGGTGTTCTGATGTTTGCCGATGATAATGGACGGGCTGTTGATATAAAAAAGCAAATAGCTGTCGTCCATCGGCAGATTCTTGAGCGCAAATTCCTCAATCGCAAGATTGATCGATGCGTCTGTAATTCCGGTGTTATCGATAAAAAGCATAGTAAATTCCTCCGCTTGGGCATGATGAACTGCTGTAGTTATTTTAAACCAAAAGCGCGGTTTGTACAAAAGAACCAATGGTTGTGAGGCAGAGGCATGTCTGCGGCAAGCGGCATTGTCTTGCGGTACGGGGATGCGAAACATTGACGTATTTCCGGCAATGGGGCAATAATGGGGACAATGAGTGAATAGAAAGATAAAGAGGAGTGTAGGCATGCTTGAAAAATACGGCCACGGCGGTGATTTGCTGACGGCTGCGGAATTGTACGGGGAGGGGAGCGGTGCTTTTGTTGATTTTAGCGCAAATATTAACCCCCTTGGTCCGCCGCCCGGTGTGTTGGACCTGCTGCGGGATTCATTAACTGCCATAACGGCCTATCCCGATCCAGGGCACCGCAGACTGAAGTCCCTGCTTGCGGAGAATCTGGGGGTAGACAACGACTGCATTACGGTGGGCAACGGGGCGGCGGAATCGATGGCACTGCTGCTCTTAGCTGTGAAACCGCGTAAGGTGGGCATCATCGAGCCCTGCTTCTCAGAATACCGCCAGCTCGCAGAGCAGTTCGGTGCAGAGGTCATGTCCGTTCAAGGCACGAAGGAGCAGGGCTACCGTGCCGGTGTGGATAACATCGCCGGACTGCTGGAACAGGTGGATCTGCTGTTCCTCGGACAGCCGAATAACCCGAACGGCGTTCAGTATGCGCTGGACGAACTTCGGGTGCTGGCGCAGCAGGCGGAGCGCTGCGGGGCGGTGCTGGCGGTGGATGAAGCGTTCATCGACTTCATCCCCGAAGAGCGGCGGCAGTCGCTGCTGCCGGAGCTTGGGGCTTATCGTCATACGGTGCTGATCCGCTCGATGACGAAGTTTTATGCCATTCCGGGGCTGCGGCTGGGCTTCACGATCGCAGCCCCGGAGCTTGCCGCGGCCATGACCGGCAAGCAGGTGACTTGGAGCGTGAACGGCCTGGCGCTGCTGGCCGGGGAAGCCTGCCTGCGCAGCGGGCGCGAGTATGAGGAGCGCACGCGCGGGCTGATTACCGCAGAGCGCGAAGCGCTGCGGCAGGGTCTGCTGCGGCTCGGCTGCGAGGTCCCGCCGGGCGAAGCGAACTTCCTGCTGCTCAGCCTGCCCGCAGGGTGGAGCGCTGCAGCCATGCAGGAGCGGCTGGGCCGCAGCGGCATTCTTGTGCGCAGCTGCGCAATGTATCCGGGCCTTACGCCGGGGCATATCCGCGTCGCGGTCAAAGGCAACGAGGACAACGCGCGTCTTCTTCACCAACTGGAGGAGACGCTGCGGGCGGGAGTAAAGGATGAAGGAAACGGAAGGATGGACTAGAGAACGGTAGCGTAGGGAAGCAGGCTGACAGCGGAATGAAATACGCGTGAATGAGATAGCGGAATGAGATAAGCGTGAATCAGATAAGCGGAATGAGTACAGACAAATACCTAATGCCTCTTCTCGTTGGCCTGGTTGATTGCTAAGTGGAATTAGTATAACTAATTTGCAGAAATCCACGCTGCAGCGGGCATTAGTGGGATTTTCTACAACTAAATCAGGCGAAACTCCTACATATCAGCTGAGAGGGCCGGATTAGGTTTACTTTTTCCAACTAGTTCCTTCCGGAGAGCCGACAGGTGTAGATTCGTGGGAGGAATTCCACTTATACATCAAGGTCGTCTGAGTATCTCCCCATTCCACTGGAATGGTATGATGTTTATATCAAATCATACATAATGGTAAGAAGAGCGATATAAAACTATGCATCTATTGTACTGATGTACTGAAAAATCATTTTAGGAGTTTGAAATTATGAGTATAGAAGTTGTAAAAGTACCTTTGGAAGAGAAGGCAATATTGAAAAATCTATTGAAAATGTATTGCTACGAGTGGTCACAGTATAATAAATTTGATGTAAATGACAAAGGCGAATATGAATTTGAACATCATATTTCTGATTATTGGGATAAAGAAAAACACTATCCGTTTTTCGTAAAAGTTAATGGAATATTAGCAGGGTTTGTCCTAATTGATGATGATTTCGTATTACATCCTAATTATGATTATTCAATGGGTGAGTTTTTTATTTTGCATAAGTATCGTCGATCCGGTGTAGGACGATATGCAGCAAAAGCTGTATTTGACATGTTTCGCGGGAAATGGGAAATAGGAGAACACCCGGATAATATTTCATCTATTAGATTTTGGGATAGCGTTATTAATGAATATACGGATGGTAAATATGAAATCATAAAATCTTGTCCAAATCTTATATATCATGATGGAACATGTGGTAACGTTATTTCATTTGAGAATTAGCGTTTTTTCTGTGTAAGATGGATATGATCTGAAATCACTTCTAGTGTCTTATGAAGATAAATAGAATTTTGTGTATCACAACATTTTTAAGTCTAACTCTTTTTCTGATTTATTGTTTCCGGTAGTTATAGTAGTTACTGAACATTAATGCTGTGAGAGGAGCGGGATCAAATGGGTGAAGTACAGCTTCCTTTTAACCCAGGCAGCGGCGCGGCGGTGTATCACTCTAGCGTCTGGCCTGGACTTGTGCTCGAATGGAAGCAGGAGCATCTGCTGCTGGAATTCCCGGTTGAAGCGGAAGGGCTGTCGAGCGCGGTGTACGGCGGCGGGATGGTCCGTCTGAAACGGGCGGTCAACCAGTTCGTCAGCCGTGATTATGAGTGCAGCAATCCGGTGCGCGATATGGAGAACAAATTGCGCGAATGGGGTTATCCGCTGGAAGGCTGCGCCGGTCTGATGACAGCGGTACCGCTGGAGCATGCTGCCGTTGCCGAGGAGGATATCGGCTCGGCGGGTATTTTCTGCTGTGTTACCGCAGCCTCGGGTAATGCCGCGCGCGCCGGAGTCCGGCGGAACGTGCTGGCCGCTTACCGCTCCGGGACGATAAACATCATGCTGGGCATTGACGGTCGACTGACTCCGTCTGCGATGGTCAATGCCGTGACGACGGCAACCGAGGCGAAGGCTGCCGCGCTCGCCGATCTCGGGGTCACGGATCCTGAGAATGGCCTGATTGCCACTGGCACCACTACAGATGCTGTCGTGCTCGCAGTGAGTGGGAGCGTACGCTACGCCGCAGAGCATGTCTACGCCGGAACCGCCACCGACCTGGGCGGAGCGATTGGCAGGCTGGTGTATGCCGCTGTAACGGCAAGCCTCGGATCAGTGAAAGCAGCCCAACTGGCAAGGATGGACAGCCAATGAGCCGTATAAGCAACAAGCCGCTTGCGGGTGCTGCCCGGTGAAGCTTGCGATTATTTTACTTGCAGCCTATGTGCTGGACCGGATCATAGGCGACCCGCGCACTATCCCTCATCCTGTGGTGCTTATGGGAAAAGCGATTACAGCTCTTGAACGGCTGATCCGCCGCTTCTGCACGCAGCCGCGCACTCTGAAACCCGCAGGAATCCTGCTTCCGCTGCTGGTCGCAGGCGGAGCCTGGGGAGTGACAGCAGCCCTTCTATTGCTGCTGTCCCGGGTATCGCCTGGACTGGGCTGGGCAGCGGAGGTCTGGCTGATCGCTACAACTATTGCCTCTAAGGGACTAAAAGATGCCGGGATGGCCGTCTATGTGGAGCTGCGCAAGGGAGATATCCCTGCAGCCCGCACGGCGCTCGGGATGATCGTTGGCCGCGACACCACCAAGCTGGAGAGCCCGGATATTGTCCGGGGCACGGTGGAGACTGTGGCGGAGAATATTGTCGATGCGATTATTTCTCCGTTGTTCTTCGCCCTGCTCGGCGGAGCACCGCTGGCTATGGCTTACCGTGCGGTGAATACGCTGGATTCCATGGTCGGCTACAAAAACGACAAATACCGTGATCTCGGCTGGGCCTCCGCCCGGCTCGATGACGTAGCCAATTACATAGCGGCGCGGATGACAGCAGTGCTGTTGGTCTTGTGCGCCTGTCTGCTGCGTCTGGACTGGCGCAGCAGCTGGCGCATTGTGCGGCGCGATGCGCGCAGCCATCCCAGCCCAAACAGCGGATTCCCCGAATCGGCCGTAGCCGGAGCGCTTGGCATCCGTCTGGGCGGCGAAAATGTATACCACGGCGTAGCCACGTTCCGCGCCTATATGGGCGACCCCCTCCGGACTATGGAGCCGGGGGATATCATTCTTGCCTCACGGCTGATGATGTGGTCTTCCGCAATTTTCGTCTGCCTGTGTGCAGCGGCGGCTATGCTGTGGCACGGGATTGGAGGCTGATCCAGAGAGATGGCAAATAACCGAGCCGGATTGGACGCTGAGCATGTACTGCATTCTGAGTATATGCCAGGCGCCCGGAATGAAAGGAAACCTGAGGCAGCACTGAATCCTGAGTATGAACCAAACCCTGTACAGGATGCGGACCCTGAGAGTGAACCAGACCCTAAGAGTGAACCAGACTCTGAGAGTGAACCAGACCCTGTGAGTGAACGGGCATATGAGTGCAAAGTAGATCTTCAAGTTGAGCTTGAGCTGGTGCTGATCCGCCATGGACATACCCAGTGGAATGCCGAACGCCGTTACCTGGGCAGCACCGATCTTCCGCTGCTGCCTGAATCGGAGGTGAAGCTGACTGCTCTTCGGCACCAGCCCGAACTTGCCGGCAGCTTCTGGCGTGTGTACTGCAGTGATTTGCGCAGATGCTGCGAGACACTGGCGGTCATTGCCCCATCACTTGTGCAGTCGGCAGTGTACGATTCACGGCTGCGCGAGATGAGCTTTGGTGCTTGGGAGGGACAGACTTATGAGCAGCTGCAGAGTAATCCAAGCTATCGTAGCTGGATTGATGATCCTACGGCGTTTACTCCGCCGGACGGAGAATCTTGGGCAGAATTCACCGGACGTGTGGAGAGTTTTTTGTCCGAAATGCTCCATATAGCTGCCGAGGCGCCTGGCCTTAGGAATGGACCTATTCGTGTGCTGATTGTGACTCATGGCGGCGTTATCCGCCAGATGCTGGCACGGACAACCGCTGGGCTTGGCTTCCGTGAAGCTGCCGCACCTCCGCCGGGAACGGCAACCACGGTGAGGCTGCGGTGGCGTGGAGGGGAAGAGGGCAGTTGCCACTGAGTAAAGTGGAAAAAGGAAAACTAATTTGTGAATTTCATCGATTTTTCGATGAATAGGTGGAAAAGTAGATTTAATCACCTCCATTTCCATCCATCCAGCGCTATCTGGGGGAATGATATGGATTTTTTCCCGTTAAGCCTCTCCGTGGTGGTCTCTCAGCAGAATGAAGTGGATAAATTCACCAAAGCTATCTACCTAGTAAATAGGGGATTTGTATTTCCAAAAAAGGCTGTAAGCGATCGCCCTGGGTACCGGGCCTTTTCAGCTTCTACAGCCAAAGAACCACGGCCGGAAGAAAATTCCGGGCCGTGGTTCTTTTTTTACGAAGAGGACTGTGCCATGATAGCTATGGGGGCGATGGAAGCATGTTCAAGGATTTCAGGCTCATTGCCGGCCGGCCGGTATTCATTCAAGTAAAAGATTACATGAAGCAGCTGATCCTCAGAGGCGCCCTCCAGGGTGACCAAAAGCTGCCGTCCACACGCGAGCTCAGCACACTGCTGGGTGTCAGCCGCAATTCGGTCATTTCCGCCTACGAGGCACTTGCGGATGATGGCTTTACCTATGCGGTGCAGGGCCAGGGCAGCTATGTATCACAAGCAGCGGCTGATCAAGCCGGAAGTCCTGGAGATTCTGCTTGGACGGTGGACTGGAAAGAGCGGCTGAGCAGCCAGGCCAGGCTGGCCGAGGAACTGGATATTATGAAGCGCGGAATACGCGCGGCGAAGGGTACGATTTCTTTTACCAGCATCGCGCCTGATGAGAGCCTGTTCGATCTGGACAATGTGAAGCGGGCATTTATGGAGCGCATGGCGGTAGAAGGCAATGTTCTGCTGAACTATGGCTATGCCAAGGGGTATAAGCCTTTAATAGACTATTTGCTGCAATATATGGAGCACAAGGGTGTGAATACGCGGGGCAAGGACATTCTGATTACGAACGGATTTACGGAAGGGTTTGATGTGGTATTGTCCGCGCTTGGCCGCAAGGCTGGGGCGGTGCTTTGCGAGAATCCGACGCATCACACGGCGATTAAGAATATGAAGCTGCACGGTTTTGAGATTGCGGGTGTGCCTATGGAGCGGGACGGCATCCATCTGGGTGAGCTGAAGCGGGCGCTTGAGGCGCGTGAGTATGATTGTGCATATTTGGTTCCCTCCTACCACAATCCAACGGGCATCGTCATGTCTCCCGAGAAAAGACAGCGGCTGATGAAGCTGATGACGGAGTACAAGGTACCGGTGATCGAGGATGGTTTTAACGAGGAACTCCGGTATTCGGGTTCCCACGTGGCTCCTCTGATCGCAGCAGCGGGCGGCGGGAATAGCGTGATCTATCTGGGAAGCTTCTCCAAGGTGCTTTTTCCCGGACTGCGTGTGGGCTGGGTGCTTGCGGATCAGGAGCTGATCTATTACCTGGAAAGCGTCAAAAGAGCGCGAAGCATTCATACCTCAACACTGGATCAATCGATTCTGTATCAATATCTGCTGGGCGGCAATCTGGAGAAATACCTGAAACGGGCGAGAGCGGAATATAAGCGCAAATACGAGCTGACCCTGGCCTGCTGCCAGGAGCATATTCCGTATGCATCTCTCACCGGGGATGGGGGCTTGCATCTTTTTATAACGTTTGCCGAGGGCTTCAGCACGAGGGAGCTGCTTACGGCATGCCGGGAGCAAGGGGTTATTTTTACAGCGGGAGATATATTCTATACGAATGGGCAAGGGCAGAACACACTGCGGCTGGGGTTCTCCAGAGTGGCTGACGGGGATATCCGGAAGGGCGTTGAAATTATTGGCAGCACTGCACGGCAACTACTGGGATGAAGAGGGGTTAAGGGAATGAGAAAAGTAGGCGTAATTATGGGCGGGGTATCCTCGGAATATGAGGTGTCGCTGAATACGGGCAGAGAAATGCTGAAGCATCTGGACCGCAATAAATATGAAGGCGTCCCGGTAGTCATTTCTTCGCGGGAAGAGCTGGTTGATGCGGTAAAAGATCTGGATTTCGCGCTGCTTGCCCTCCATGGAGCCTACGGCGAGGACGGAACCGTACAAGGGACGCTGGAAACGCTGGGTATTCCGTATTCCGGCAGCGGTGTGCTGTCAAGCAGCCTGTGCATGGATAAAGCACTGTCCAAGACCATTCTCCGCAGCCAAGGGGTGCATACGCCCGCCTGGATCTGCTTGGACCGTATGGAGGATTTCGTGCCGGAAGCTGTAGAGAAGCTCGGATATCCTGTAATGGTAAAACCAAATTCAGGCGGCTCCAGCATCGGCATGACAAAGGTGAACAGCCGTGCGGAGCTGCGGAGCGCAGTAGAGAAGGCTTTTGCCGCTGACCGTTCGGTGCTGATCGAAGAATATACCGAGGGTCAGGAAATCACCTGTCCCATTCTCGGAGGAAAGATGCTGCCCGTTATCGGCATCCGCTCACTGGGAGCGGATTGGTTCGATTACAGTGCCAAATATGAGTTGGGCGGTGCGGAGGAACAGGTCATTCAGCTGCCAGAAGAGCTTGATGAACAGGTGCGTGCGGCGGCTTTGACCTGCTATCAGGCGCTGAAGTGTACGGTATATGCGCGGGTGGATATGCTGCTAAAGGACGGCATTCCTTATGTGCTTGAGGTAAACACATTGCCGGGCATGACCGAAACGAGCCTGCTGCCAAGAAGTGCGCTTGCTGCCGGATATACCTTCAGCGGGCTGCTGGATGAGATTATCTCCGGCTCGCTTGCAGAGCGACGGGGGATCGCGGCGGGGCCGGAGGTTTCAGGCGCAGCAGGCATACCGGGAGTCCGGCGCGCACAGGGAGAAGACGGCAACGAAAATAAGCAGGACGCTCAGAGTTTGCGGGACACGCAGGCACTGCAGACTGTGCGGCAGGGGGCTGTCCACTATGGATAAACACAAACGGTTTCAGCAACAGGATCACAGCGCCCTGCTGAGCGAACTGATTGCACCGCGTGTACGGGAGATAGTGCCTTCGGGCATCCGTGCTTTTTTTGATCTCAGTGCGGGTAACAACGAGATTATATCACTGGGTGTAGGCGAACCGGATTTCACTACCCCTGAGCATATCAGAGCTGCCTGTATCCGTGCCCTGGAGCGGGGAGAGACGAGTTATACCCCGAATGCCGGTCTGCCAGAGCTGCGGGAGGAGATTGCCCGCTATCAGCAGGAAAGCTTCGGACTGTCCTATCAGCCTCTGGAGGAGGTGCTGGTAACGGTGGGCAGCAGTGAAGCCCTTGATCTGGCGCTGCGTGCCTTCACCGCGCCGGGTGATGAGGTAATCATTCCTTCGCCCAGTTACATCGCCTATTCGCCGATCGCCTATTTGAACGGGGGAACATTGGTGGAAGTGGAGGCTACTGTGGAGCAGGGCTTCAAGCTTACCGCCGAGGCGCTGCTCAGAGCCATTACCCCGCGTTCCAAGCTGCTGATGGTGAACTTCCCGAATAACCCAACAGGGGCAGTAATGTCTTATGAGGATTGGCTTCCGATTGCAGAAATCGTAAAGGCCCATAATCTGATCGTACTTTCGGATGAAATCTATGCCGAGCTGACCTATGACAGCAGACATGTCAGCATTGCTTCGCTTCCCGGCATGAAGGAGCGGACGATCGTAATCAGCGGTTTCTCCAAAGCTTTTGCCATGACCGGCTGGCGGGTCGGTTATGCCTGCGGGAACCGGGAGCTGCTGTCTGCAATGCTGAAAATCCATCAGTATACGGCGATGTGCGCGCCTGTTCTGGGCCAGATTGCCGCGATCGAATCGCTGCGCCACGGATTGCCGGACAAGAATACAATGAAAGAATGCTTCCGGCAACGCCGTTCTCTGTTTGTTGAAGGACTCAGATCCATCGGGCTGCATTGCCATGAGCCGCAAGGGGCTTTTTATGCCTTTCCCTCTATTAAACATACCGGAATGACATCAGAAGAATTTGCGCTTCGCCTGCTGCGGGAAGCAGGGGTTGCAGCTGTGCCGGGACACGTATTCGGTATGGGCGGTGAAGGTCATCTCCGCTGTTCCTATGCCGCTTCCACAGCGAAGCTGACCGAAGCGCTTGAACGGATGGAAGGTTTTATGAAGGTAAAAATGTAATTGTAAGATTAATCTCTATCCCCTATAATCCATAAGGAAGAAATAGGGAGTAATAGGGACGGAATAGCTGGCGATCCGCAGCAGAGGGCCCACTTCTTCAGAGAAGGGGGCCCTTCTAATTTCAATGCAAGAACAAACAGGAGGCTATAATGATGATTTCAGCAATTGAAGAAGTAACGGGACGGATTGCTCCGCCGGATGAACAAGCCGAACTGCAGGCAGCGATTCGCCTGAACAGTCTGACCAAGCCGCCGGGAAGCCTCGGACGCCTGGAAGCGCTGGCTGTCCGGCTGGCCGGCATCTCGAAGAAGGCTCAGCCCAGTTACGGCACACGCACCGTTGTTGTAATGGCTGCCGACCACGGCGTCTGCTGTGAGGGGATTAGTGCTTTTCCGCAGGAAGTTACTGTGCAGATGGCCTATAATTTTCTCACCGGTGGGGCGGCGGTCAATGTCCTGGCCCGTCAGGCGGGAGCAAGCGTGCAGTTCGTGGATATCGGAATCAATGCGGAGCTTGAGCATCCGGAACTGATCAACCGCAAGGTGCGGCCGGGAACGGGCAATATGGCAGCAGGACCAGCCATGAGCCGGGAAGAGGCTCTTCAGGCTGTACTTGTCGGTGTAAATGTTGCCCGGGAAGCAGTTAAGAACGGAACGGAGATTTTTATCACCGGTGAAATGGGCATCGGTAATACAACGGCCAGTGCCGCCATTCTGTGCGCTCTGGAGGGCATCTTGCCGGAGGTTGCTGTGGGCCGCGGAACAGGGATTGATAATGAACGGCTGCTGCATAAAATTGAAGTCGTAGCGCGTGCACTGCGCGTGAATTCTCCAAACCCGGCAGATCCGCTGGATGTGCTTGCCAAGGTAGGCGGACTTGAGATCGCTGGTCTGGCCGGGCTCATTCTTGGAGCCGCTGCACTCCGCGTACCCGTCATTCTGGACGGATTCATCTCCGGTGCCGCTGCACTTGTGGCGAAGGCCATTGCGCCTGAATCCACAGCGTATATGATTGCTTCCCATGTGTCGAATGAGCAGGGCCATAAGCTGATGCTGGAGCGCCTGGGACTGGAAGCACTGCTTGATTTGGGGCTGCGTCTGGGCGAAGGAACGGGAGGCGTGCTTAGCCTTCACCTGATTGACGCGGTCAGCCGCATCATGACGGAGATGGCTACCTTTGAGAGCGCCGGAGTTTCCGGGGCTGAGGGAAAATGAGCATCCTTGTAACCGGAGGAGCGCGGAGCGGAAAAAGCGGCTTCGCCGAACGGCTGACGCTCTCCCTGGCGGATCAGGCCGTATATGTAGCTACCGGACAAGCCTTTGATGAAGAAATGAAGGCAAGAATTACCCTGCACCGCAAGCTTCGCGAAGCGAATGGCAGTGCCTGGGAGACGCTGGAGGAGCCGCATGCTCTGCCAGCGCTTCTGGACCGTCTCTCCGGCGGAAAGGCGGTGCTTGTGGATTGCCTGACACTATGGCTCACTAATGTGTTGCTGGCCGTGGAGGATCAGGAGGACAGACAGGAACGGGTGGAGCGGGAAATCGCCCGCTTGGAGCACAGTGTATCGTCTTTTCAGGGTACACTGGTGCTGGTGACGAATGAGGTGGGGGACAGCATTGTGCCGGAATATGCGCTTGGCCGGCTGTATCGGGATCTGGCCGGACGCATGAATGCGCTGCTGGCCCGGAGCAGTAAGCAGGTCTTTCTGGTCACTGCCGGCATTCCGATAGAGCTGAAAAGCAGGGAGTATCTGTTATGAGCGTACGTGGGGATGCTGCCGCCGCATTTCAGTTTCTTTCGCGGTTCCCGGTCAAGGGTGGCGGAGATTTCTCCCGCGATTTGCTGCAGCGCAGTGTGGTCTATTACCCGCTGGTTGGCGCAGCTATCGGACTGAGTGCAGCGCTGGGTGCAGGCATCGCGGCCTGGCTGCTGCCTGCCTGGCCGGCCGCTGTGATCACCCTCATTCTGTGGGTGGGGCTGACCGGCGGCCTGCATCTGGACGGCTGGATGGATAGTGCGGATGCGCTCCTCAGCTACCGTACACGTGAGCGAATGCTGGAGATCATGAAGGACAGCCGCGTAGGGGCCATGGGGGTGCTGGCCTGCGTGCTGCTTCTGCTGCTGAAGGCCTCGCTGCTAGCGGCATTCATCGAAGGCGGCTCCTGGGCGGAGCTGCCGCTGCTCCTGCTGCCGCCGGTCTGGGGCCGCTGGTACATGGTGCGGGCTATGGCCCGCTACCCGCTCGCCCGCGGCAATGAAGGGCTGGCCGCCAGCTTCAAGGGGCTGCCTGCCCGGCAGGAGCGGCGCACGCTGCTGCTGGCAGCGCTGCTCTCGCTGGCCGCAGCCGCCGCGCCTCTGGCGCTCGGCGCGGACAGCGCCTGGCCGCAGCTGCTGGCGGCGGCCATCCTTGCGCCGGCTCTGGCGCTGGCCTGCGGCACGCTTGCGGCCCGGCGGATCAGCAGCCGGCTCGGCGGGCTCACCGGCGATGTGTACGGCGCACTGAACGAGCTGCTGGAGGCGCTGCTCCTGCTGCTTCTGGTGCTGTTACAGCATAACCTGTAGCGCGCCGAGCCTTAGAACGCTTATCATAGCCGGCCTGTGTGCCGGCTTATTTTAAGAATATAAGCATTTATATGTTTCACGCTAACAATCATCCTTATATTTCTCCGGCAGCAGAATAATAGCAAGGAGGCTTGGCAATGGAAGATCAAGCAGTAACTACACGTATGAAGCCACAGCCTGCGGCTGTGCTGATGATCCAGGGAACAGCTTCGGATGTCGGGAAAAGTCTGGTTACCGCCGCTATTGGGCGGATTATGACCCGGGACGGATACCGGACAGCGCCTTTCAAATCGCAGAATATGGCGTTGAATTCCTACGTCACTGTGGACGGCAAGGAAATCGGCCGTGCCCAGGGCATGCAGGCTGAAGCATTCGGCACTACCGCGACCACCGATATGAATCCGATTCTGTTGAAGCCCTCCGGCGAGATGAGTGCGCAGATTGTAGTGCACGGCGTGCCGCATGCAGCGCTGAGCGCCCGCGAATACCGGGAGAAATTCCTGCCGGAAGCCAAAAGCACGGTGATGGATGCGCTTGGACGGCTGCGGAGCTCTTATGATGTCGTATTGATGGAGGGTGCAGGCAGCCCGGCTGAGATCAACCTAAAGGCGAGGGACATCGTCAATATGAACCTTGCGGGATGGGCGGATGCTCCGGTGCTACTGGTGGCCGACATAGACAGGGGCGGTGTGTTTGCTTTTCTGGTCGGTACCTTGGAGCTGCTGGAGCCGCATGAGCGGGCTCGTGTCAAAGGCTTCATTATCAATAAATTCCGCGGCGATCTGTCGCTGCTGCAGCCTGGGCTCGATTGGCTGGAGCAGCGGACAGGCATACCGGTTCTGGGAGTTCTGCCATTTCTGCCTCAATTGCGGATCGAAGCTGAGGATTCCGTGGTTCTGGAAGGAACGACTGGACGGTTGCGGGCGATGAAGGGCAAAGAGCTGGATATCGCCATCATCCGCTACCCGAGAATCTCCAACTTCACCGATTTTGATCCTCTGGAGGACGAGCCGGATGCTGCTGTGCGCTATGTGGCAGCCGCTGATGAGCTGGGCACGCCGGATGCCATCATCCTGCCGGGGACTAAGAACACAGGTGCCGATTTGGATTATCTGCGGGAACAGGGTTTCCCGGAAGCTATCGCAGCCGCAATGAACCAGGGGACCAGACAGCTTGTTGGCATCTGCGGAGGGTATCAGATGCTGGGCCTGAAGCTGTATGACCCGCATGCGGTAGAAAGTTCAGAACCGGGTGAAAGAGAAGGGCTTGGGCTTTTACCACTGTCCACTTCTTTTCTCCAGCAGAAGACTACGGTCCGTGCCAGCGGTGTACTGGCTCAGAACCATCCGCTGCTCTTAGGCGGAACGCCTCCCGGATCGGTAACGGAACTCTCTATTGAAGGGTATGAAATTCATATGGGAACCACTGTGAACCATGATCCCTCTTTGGTCAGAAGCCTCTTTCTGCTGAAGGGACCGGAAGGGAGTACGCAGCTCGAAGGTTGGGGAACACCGGAGGGCCAGGTCTGGGGAACCTATCTGCATGGATTGTTCCACAATGACGGCTTACGCAGAGCCTGGCTTGATGGTCTGAGACTCTCCAAAGGGCTGATACCGCTTGCGCAGACCTTCTCGGCAGCAGCGCTGCGTGAACAGGAGTTTGACCGGCTGGCGGATAGCGTGCGTGCGAACCTTGACATGGCAGCAGTCTATGAGATCATGGGGTTAACTCAAACAGGGAGGTAACCATGGCCATAGCGATTCTTCTCTTTATCGTTGCCGGTCTGGCCGAAATTGGCGGCGGGTATCTGGTCTGGCTGTGGCTGCGCGAATCGCGTCCGCTCTGGTATGGAGGAGTTGGAGCGCTGATTCTCGTAGCATACGGCATTATTCCTACCCTGCAGAAGTTTCCTTCCTTCGGCAGAGTCTATGCAGCCTATGGCGGGGTATTCATCGTGCTGGCCGTGCTATGGGGCTGGCTGGTGGATAAAAAAACACCAGATCTCTACGACTGGATCGGTGCCGGCATTTGTGTAATCGGAGTGGCCGTCATTCTTTGGGCTCCCAGACATTGACCGGCAGCAAGCGTGAGTGCTCACCAGTGTGCCGGGACTCAAGGCCGCACCACATGCACACAAAAACAGCAACGGGTGCCGTTCCTTCATAGGACGGCACCCGTTGCTGTATGCTTCTTCGGCGATTATCACAATCTCCGCCGGACTAAATTTTGAACTGCTGCACCGCTTCCTGCAGCTTCACGGCCTGCTGGTACAAATGCTCTACAGTCTCTGCATGAACTTCAAGCTCCTGATGCTGCTGCTCGGAGTTGGCAGCAAGCGTGTCGGCATTTTGCTGTGACTTGGAAGTGATCTGGGCTGTTTCTTCCACGGAGGCACTAACCTCCTCGGTGCCTGCCGAAATTTGCTGTGTAGCGGCAGATACGGACTGAACGCTGTGGTTGATGCTCTGAATAAGAATCAGCAAGTGGCTAAAAGCATTTCCGGCCTCAGACACTTTGCCCACACCCGAAGCCACCTCAGCATTCACATGATTCATTTCTTCCACCGAACGGCTCATATCCTCCTGTAGGCTAAGCAGGAACTCACGGATTTGTTCATTCGATTCTTTGGATTGCTCGGACAGCTTGCGGACCTCTCCGGCAACCACTGCAAAACCGCGGCCGTGTTCACCCGCCCGTGCGGCTTCAATGGAAGCATTCAGCGAGAGCATTTGAATCTGCTTGGTGATCTCTGTAATTCCCTGGACTACTTCACCGATCTGCATAGAACGCTCATTCATGATGCGGAACTGCTCCAGCGACTTCACCGAAGCCTCTGCCACATGGCGCATCTGATCCACAGCGCTCTGAGCGATGTCATTGCCGCCCGAGGCCTCTTGGGAAGCCTCAATGATCTGTTCGGTAACTTCACCTGCGGCTGAAGCAATATGCTGGATGCCGATATTGATCTCGTCCATCGCCCGGGAATTATCCTGCGCGCTGCCGGCAATGGCCGTGCTGCCTTTGCCGATTTCCACAACAGACAGGGCGGATTCCTCAGCCATCCCGTTCAGAATGTCAGTGCGTTCCTTCAAGACATTGGAATCCGCGACCACAATGCTGGAGGTATCCAGAACCTGTCCAATCATCTCTCTCAGCCTCTCGCTCATGGTCCGGAAGCTCTCGGCCAGCTGGCCTACTTCATCGTTGCCTTTAATCTCCAGATGCTGGGTGAAGTCCCCGCTGGCCAGCTTCGTGCTGTAGACTGCAAGCTGTGTGATCGGACGTGTGATTCTGCGAGTCATAAGCAGCGCAGCGCCCACACCAACGATCAGCACACCCAACGTGATTCCTGCACTAACCCAAAGGATACTGTTCATTTTATTCTGGATAAAAGCAACATCTGAACTTGCTCCGATGACCATTGTAGTGCCGGGAACCCCGACATACGCGGTCTTATGTATTCCGTGACTATCACTGTATATTTCACTAAGTCCGGCTTTTCCCTTGGTCGCCTGCTCCATGGCGGGTTGTACCTCAATGCTCTCATCCGGCTGCAGCTTCGCTCCATGATCTGCAGTTAATACAGTAGCTTTGCCTTCCTTCAAATCGATGAGAAAGATGGTTTCCAAGCCATGCTGTTTTCGTTTATCCTGAAAATAAAATTCAATCGTTGTCATTGATTGTTCGTTTTTGTTCAGAGTCTGCTGGGCATATGTCGCATTCATATTTTTATAGATGTCCTGCGCGGAACTGGTCAGAATCTTGTCAATCTGCGGGATCACATAACTGTCAAAGGTATTGATAGATATGAAATAATAGCTGGTACTTAATAAAGCAGATGACAGCAACAGAACAATGAACAGCAAAAACGTAAATCTACGGCCAATGGATTTCTTGACTTGAAACATTTCATTCTCTCCTTTTCCTTCAATTACATCCTTCTATCCCATGCCAATGCTTTTCGGGCAGGCAAGCAGCAATATATTCCGTAGGTAGGGTCATATATGAAGCTATCTTTTCCGGGAATGTGATTGATAACTATTCTATAGAATTAACCTCAGGTTGAATAGTGAAAAATTGCTTAATGATGAAGAATTTTCAGAAAATTTATGTATATTTATCGAATACTTTGGCTGTTTTATGAAAAAAATGAATTTATATTTCATAGCATGTTAGCTTTGATTGTGGTAGAGTAGAAATGTTTTGTTCTCAAAAAAAGAACGCCGCGGTTCGTAACCATCCCGCGTAACCAAAACTAGGAGGAATAATAGATTCGTGTTTAATTTGTTGTGGGGAATGTTGTTCGTAGTTGTCAATTTTGGTTTCTATCTGCTTTGCTACCGGCTTTTTGGCAAAAAAGGCCTGTATGCCTGGGTCGGTGTGGCTACTGTCATCGCCAACATTCAGGTCGCCAAGACGATTGCCTTGCCCTTCGATATTGTGATGACACTGGGCAACACGATGTATGTCACACTCTATATGACCAATGACCTGTTGAATGAGAAATATGGAAGAGCCGAGGCGCGGAATGCGGTGTGGTTTGGTTTTTTTACATTGCTGATGACTACGGTAATCATGCAGATGGTGCTGTGGTTCGAGCCCCAGGAGACGGATTTCGCCCAACATTCGCTCGAGATCATCTTTGGTCTGATGCCGCGTCTCGCGGCGGGAAGCCTAACCGCTTATTTTATCAGCCAGTTTCTTGATGTCCGGCTGTATGCCTGGATTCGCAAATATTACAGCAGTTCAAGACAGCTCTGGATCCGCTCCAACGGCAGTACGATGGTCAGTTCTTTTGTTGATACACTAATTTTCTGCACCATTGCCTTTGCCGGAACTTATGATCTGCGGGTATGGACAGAAATTCTGCTGACCACGTATATCGTGAAATTTCTGCTTACCGGTGCCGGAACACCAATTCTGTACATTGCCCGTTCCTTCAAATTTGCAGAGGACGAGTTGCCTGCTCAACCGGCGGCAGATTCACGCAGCGCTTCCTGAAGCCTGGGAGAAGAATCGCCGCACCACAGAGGGTGCCTTATCATTGCATCAAAAAAAGCAGCAAACCACTCCGGGAGGAGCTGGTTTGCTGCTTTTTTATTAATGTAAGGATTTACGCTATAAATCTATAAATGCAGCACCGTCAGCTCTTTCGGCATAGTCGTCAGCGTCTTGGGACCCTCTGGTGTAATCCAGACATCATCTTCAATCCGGACGCCTCCCAGACCCGCTACATAAATACCTGGCTCTACAGTGAAGACATTGCCGATGTCGATGAAATCCCCATTCATTCCGTGCAGTGAAGGATATTCATGTGTGTCCATCCCGAGGCCATGTCCGACCCGGTGCATGAAATACTCGCCGTAGCCTGCGGCTTCGATCACTTCACGGGCCGCGCGGTCCACCGAACCGAAGGTCGCTCCGGCCCGCGAAGCAGCAATACCGGCTTCATTGGCAGCCAGAACCGTGTTGTAGATTTCAACCAGCTTGGGATTTGCCTCTTCAACGGCATAGGTGCGGGTGATATCGGAGGCATAGCCTGCGGCGTATACGCCGAGGTCGAACATCAGGAAGTCACCCGGCTGAATGACCCGGCTGCCAGGCACACCGTGGGGCAGTGCGGTATTCGGACCGGAGAGGACCATCGTATCGAAGGAAGGGCCGGAAGCGCCAACCTTTTTCATCAGATAGTCCAGCTCGGCCACCAGCTCGATTTCGCTGACTCCGGCTTTGACATGAGTGAGGCCTTGACGGAGTACCTCCTCCACCAGCTCGGCGGCATGCTTCATGCGGCTGACTTCCTCCGGGGTTTTCTTCGCGCGCATCGCCCGCAGGATAGGGCCGATATCACGGAAAACATCCGCAGGAACCGCTTCTGCCAGTTGTTCATAACGGCTCACGGTGAAGTGCTCCTTCTCGATGCCCAGCGTTCCGGGCCTCAAGCCTGCAAAACATGATTTCAGCAGCTCATACGGATTATCCGTGTCGCTGTGTGTCAGAATCTTGGTCACTGAGGAGGCAGCAGAAGCGGCTTCGGCATCGAGTGCGGGAACGATCAGCACCGGCTCCTCGCCGCGGATCAGCAGCAGTCCCAGAAAACGCTCATGAGGATTGCTGGCAAATCCGGTCAAATAGTACACATGCTTCGGATCGGTGACGAGCAGCGCATCCAGGCTCCCGCCAGCCATTCCCTGCTCCAAAGTGGATAGAGCCTTATTCATTTCATTAGTTCCCCTTTCGGATTCACGTTAAAATCAACGTTCTCATTATAGATCATAACTCGTCAGGGTGCACGTGCAGTGACGCTGGTTATTGAACGGGAAACGGATAATCATGTATTTCTTACATGTTCGTGAAATGCACAACTTTAGTCCTATCTCTATCTTGGGTTTATTGGGGGAATGTGACAAATTATCTTTTTTTACGATAAAATGCGAGATTTTAATACAGGAATAGATTGACATCTAATAGGCCGTTGGGTAGGATTTCCACTAGGTCTATCTAATTATGACAATTCTGCTGGGGGAGTAGTCATGGGTAGGATACTATCATGGGGAAAAGGGAGACATCTATGTATTCAAAAAGGTTGAGAACTACGGTTTCACTGGTTTTAGTTTTACTTTTATCTTTTCTAAGTGTGCTGGAGGTATCGGCGGCATCTTTGAAGGCGGGGGTGGTAACCTCGGAAAAAATGCTGAACGGGAAGCAAAAAATCTCCGTCAACAGCGTACTGGATGTAACCTACGGTGATTATACGACGCTAAATACGGTGAAATTCTCCCTTCTTAAGGAAGGGAATGAAGTAGCCAGTCAATCGAGGTCGAAATACCAGATCGAGCATATGTCTGCAGCAGACTCGGTTTACTCTGTCTATTATTCCAACATTGCCTTTGAGGGGCTGAATGCAGGAGAGGAATACACTCTGCGGGCAGAGTACCAGGGAAAGTCGGGGGTAGTCGTTACAGATCCCCAGAGCATAACAATCCCTGCTTCAACAAAAATTAAAGTGGTCGTAGAACATATGGCCAAAGACTCGGATACATACGTGGAAGCCGCTGCAGGGGAAGTTCGCAGTGATGATAAAAGCATCAGAATCTCGTTTATGAGCAATGGGGTGCCGCTGGTAAATGAGAGAATTGGAGTATCGGCGTATGCTAAGTATTCTAATGGCTTTGTTACCAATTCCCTAGGTCAGATCGAACTGGTGGGCAAAGCAGATTTCCCATTAGTGAACTCTGTCCTGATCCTTTCTGTCAAATCAGGAACGGATAACTATGAGGCCACACCAGTGTATATTACGGATAAGCAGGAGGCAGGGACATATACAGCTGCTATCCGTTATCTTGATGCTGATGGTAATCTGATGCGCCAGAACTATGACAATTCTAGCTGGCCAAACGGTGTTGTTCAAAGAATTGGTGTTTCTGGACTAGATGTGCTGGTTCTAAAAACAGCCGGTATAACAGGTGATTTCAAAACACTCATTAAATCCGCAAACAATGAAATGTATATGTTCCATACGAGCCAATCGGCGCTGTACTCCGCCGTAGACGGAAGTCATCTTGCCATTATCCAGAATGGCAGTGACTATAGCCGCCTGAACCTGAAGTACTCTTGGGATGGAGCGCCATTAGAGGTGAAATCCGTCTCTGTTACAGCGAATAATCACTATAAACAGCTCAGCAGCTCCAACATCTCTCAGGATATAACTGCAAATGTATTATACGTTAAGAAAGACATCGAATACGATGTCACAGCCGTTGCCGCTATTCCGGGAACGGACAGCAGAGTTGTGTTGCATCATCAGATAAAGCCGGGTGAACCGGTTAGTACCATAGAGTATGCAGCCAAGTCTGAGGACTTCAGTGCACTGAAGCTCCAGGTCCCGGATCGGGGACAAGGTCAAGGTCAGATCAAGGTATCCTTTTTAAATGCCAAATTGAACTTCAACCAGGCCAGCGTAACAGTGCCTTCAGCGGATTCAACCGTGTATGTTCACAAAGGGGAAGAAATTCACCGTCTGACTGCGACAACAACAATCGGAAATAATGGCAGCAGCAGCTATACGAATCAGGTTGTTCTGAAATCCTTTTTCACGCCGGTAGAGAAAGAGTATTCCCTTAAGGCTGGAAGCAGCTACAAATCGCAAATTATTCTGAATGTGCTGGGCTCCAATTATTATGCTCAGGACGAAGTCCGCAACCAGATCGTTCTGGGTGAAAACCTGGAGACGCGGGTGGTTATGACTGACGAGAATCAGAATGTTGTGGATCTGAACGGCAACTACAGAATTCAGATTCTGGATGCAGCCGGAGCTATCGTTGAAGAGAATTCGCTCTATTGGACTACGGAAGAAAAGGATGGCTATCTCCAGCGTGTGAACAAACGGGAATGGAAACCTGTGAAGTCCGGAGACTATAAAGTCCAATTTGTCCCTTACTTCTATCAGAATGGGGGATATGTGAAGGGTGAAGTTCTTGCTGAAGCCGACCTGAAAGTCTTGTCTAAGCAGGAACTGGAAGTGGAAGTCCGCGATAAGGCTGGTAAGCTGGTCGACTTGGTGAATAAACCTTATCTAACCGTGGATCAAGCCGGGAAGGTTACCTTCACTGTACGTGAACATGTAACAGGGGCTGTTGGTAAGGCTCTTCCAGGTGTGAAAATTACTCGTTATGGAAAGGAAATAGGAATCACTGATGCAGAGGGGCAATTCACACTGCCTGCAAGCGAAAGCTCCTATCTTGGAGAGTTCTTCTTCCAAAAATCGGATTACTTGTCCAAAACGGTATCGGTAGCTGTAATTGATCCGAAAACGCAATCCGTAATACGGGTCCGGGGACTCGATAAGCCGGAGGGGGAATATGCCGGCGGAGTGCCGCTGGATTATGCCTATGTGCAGGCTAGAATCAAGAAAAGCGACGGCACATATATTCAACAGACTGAGTATATCAACATTGATGACCAGCAGGCTTTTCTTATTGTAGAGGCACCTTCGGTAGTCGGTGTAGACTTTATGCGCTACAACCGCAGCAATATGGGAGTAGAGTCCAAATACGGGTATTATATGTACGGTTCTGTGCAAACCAATCCAGGCAAGGAATATTCACTGGTGCTGGATGCCAGAGATCCTCTTCAAGAGGTAAGTAAAGTCAAGCTTACAGAGTATATGGAGGAATTATCTCTTATCCGTAAAGGATTGTCAGGAGTGGATTATGTTCCTTATGTAATCGACAGCAACAGCAGTGATCAGAACTACTTCTATGCTACAGAGGGAACTTACAGTGTATTAGCTCATACCAGCAGAGACACTTTCATTTATCGTGATAATGTAGTAGTCACCAAAGGGGATAACACATGGCTGTATACGGATTCTGCCAGTGATCTGGCTACGGTCGTTGCACCGGAATCAGGAAGCATCTACACGGTGGATTACATCACAGCAGATCAATCGAAGCTTAGGGGTTATGCTTATGACGCTACACAGGTTCAACTGACACCCGGCGAAGTGATTGTGAATCTGGATCAGATGATCGGTAGTCTGGAGTATCAATATAATATCCACCTTTCAGGAGATACACTCAAAGCGGGAACCTTCAACGAGCTGAGTCCCGGCGCTATTGCCGGACTGGATATAGTGGGTCTGAAGAATGGGAAATTGGTTCGCAGCAGTGCCTATAACTCGCTGAATATCGGATTGGTTGATACAGCAGGTAACGCAATAAGCCAACTGTCCAAACCAAGAATTCTGGTTACAAGCTATGGTTCATCCAGCGGTCACACCACGATTAATCCGGAAGCATCTTCTTACACCATTGAGGATGAAGCGGGGAACAAGCTGTATGAAGGAAGTTCGTTAAGCTATCCATTGAATGCTTCCGTAGTGTTGAAAGACGGAAGCTATGTAGTGAAAGCGAATGTTACTATTGACGGAAAAACTTACACCCTTAACAAGAAAATCGTACTGGAAACGAAAGCGGGCACAATAGTTGATCCGGGAACCACTCCTCCAGGTGAAGATTTAGAGAACGGTGGCAGCACACCAGGAAACGGAAATAATCCTGGCAGCGGCACTGGTAGTGGTACAGGTGGTGGTACAGGCGGTGGCACAGGTGGCGGTACAGTAACAACTCCTGTACCAACCCAAGCGCCGAATGTAAGCGTAAATGAACAGAACACCAAGCTTCAGGAACTGATCAAAAATGTGACAGGGACACCGGCAGAGCGGGCAGCCGCAGCTCAAAGCGCACTAAGCAGTATTGCTAATTCGCTCAAATCCGTGACAACGGCTCAAGGGGCTGAGCAGAACAGCAAGAGCTTGTCCCAAGCCTTGGACAGCGCTGCCCAATTACTCGCAACGATTCAAGATCCGGCAGAGAAGCTGAAGATTGTCAGCTCAGTCAATGATCTGGTAAGCAGCGCTCCTTATGTGCTGAATCATCTGGAAACCGGTGAGAAGGCAGTTGCTTTTGCACAGTCACTGATTCAGAATGCAGCAGCAGTCTTGAATAACGCACAGGGGGTCGCTGCGGCCGATATCCTGAAAATCAAGAATGGCATAGTGTCTTCCAGCCAAGCGGCCCTGAACAAAGCTGGTGAAGTAACGATCGCCAAGGAATACGTAACGGTGGAGGGAAACTCTGTCTCCTCTCAATTGACAGAAGGATTGGTCAGCAAGCAGATTGAAGCCTCAAAAAAAGCTCTGGCTGCTGTATCAGAGGACCTGAACGCCAAGCTCGGTGCGGGTCTGGCCAGTGAACTCAAAGTTTCCTTGACCGTAGAGATCCCTCCGGTTGGTGAAGGTGTGAATAAGCTGAACACTTCGCTCCCATCGGAGATTCTGACGATGATACAGAACAATGGTATTGATGGACTCAAGCTACAGATGGGAAAAACAGCATTTACCATTGAGCCGGATACATTCGGTACAGTGAAAGCCGGGGAGAAGATTACCCTTGCAGCTGAAGTTGTGGAGAATGCTGTAATCGGCAAGCCTAGCCAGGCGGAACCGCTGGCTACCCTGCCTGTGATGGAATTCAGCGCAAAGGTAGGAGATAAGGCAGTCAAAAGCTTCGAGAAGCCGATCAACGTGTCCTTCGACGTATCTGCAATTGACACATCCAAATACTCGGCAGCCAGCCTTGAAAAACTCACAGTGTATGTGCTGAATGAGACCAGCCTGACCTGGGAAGCGGTTGGCGGTAAGTTTGATCCGGTTACACAAACCGTGACTGCGCTAAGAGGTCACTTCAGCCGTTATACCGTAATGCTGGGAAAAGGTGCATTTACGGATGTAGCTGAAAATCATTGGGCTGTGAAAGAAATCAATTACCTGTTAACTAAGGGGATTGTGGAGCAGACGGCCAAGTTTAATCCTTCGGATAAGGTAAACCGCGCACAGTTTGCTGCCTGGATTTCCAAAGCCTATGGTCTGGATGGCACAGGGCTGACTCTGCCATTCAAAGATCTCGCTGCCGGAAGCGCCGGTTATAATGAAATCGCCGCTGCTTATGCAGCAGGAATCATTACAGGCAAATCTGCTTCGGTTTTTGACCCTAAGGCGACCATTTCCCGCCAGGAAATGGCCACAATGCTGGCACGTGCTCTTACTCTCTATAACGGGGCTAAGAACGTTTCCGATCCAGGGAATGTAAATGCAGCCTTTACCGATAACGGTAAAATTGCCAAGTGGGCAGCTGCAGGTGTAGCTCTGACCAAGAGCAGCAAGCTCTTTGGGGGCTTTGAAGACGGTACCTTCCGTCCAGCACAAACGGCAACCAAAGCAGAAGCAGCAGCACTGATCTACAGACTTTATCAACTTAAGTAGAGTAAACTGTCCTATCATAAACTAAAGGCTGGCCTGCACGCAGATTAACATTCTACGGGCAGGCCAGCCTATTTGTGTATTAGAGCTTTTCTTCATCCCCTGATATGATGTAACATAATCTTAAATCATGTGCTTTGTAAAGGCCAGGCCGAAGCGGATGCCGTCCAAAAAAGAACGGCGGAGCCGTATCCACCTGGAGGAGAGGGGACTTGCCCATGCTAGGGAAGACGGTGCTGGTCACCGGAGGCAACTCCGGTATGGGACTGGCGACAAGCATTGAAATGGCCCGGCGGGGAGCGGCGGTCATTATGGCCTGCCGCAGCCGCCAGCGGGGAGAAGAAGCGCTGGCAGTAGTGAAGCGGCAAAGCGGGTCCGATCATATCAGGCTGATGCTGTGCGATCTGGCCTCGTTCAAGAGCATCAGCGCGTTTACGGAGGAATTCAAGGCCGGCTATCCCGTGCTTGATGTGCTGATTAATAACGCAGGTGTGGTTACAGTCAAGAGACAGCTCACGGCAGACGGGTATGAAATGGATTTTGGTGTGAACCATCTGGGCCACTTTCTGCTGACCAATCTGTTGCTGGAGCCGCTGGCTGCGGCAGAGCAGGGCCGGATTGTAGTGGTTGCCTCAGGAGCCTATAAAATCGGCAAACTTCATCTGGATGATCATACTCTCTCGCGCGGCTATAATCCGGCGAAGGCTTACGCCCGTTCCAAGCTGGCCAATATTTTGTTCACCCGGGAGCTGGCTTCACGGCTGCAGGGGACAAGGGTCACGGTGAACGCCGTGCATCCAGGTGCGGTTGGAACAAGCATCGGGGTGAACCGGGAGACTGGCTTTGGACGCTCGGTCCTGAAGCTGCTGTCTCATTTCTTTTTGACGCCGGAGCAGGGAGCAGATACAGCCATTTGGCTGGCAACAGCGCCGGAGCTGGGGGAAGTAAGCGGAGAGTATTATTACCGCCGTAAGGTTCAGGAGCTGTCCCCCAGAGCGCGGGATGCTGCAGCCGCAGCACAATTGTGGCAGTGGAGTCTGGATCAGACCGGGCACGTTTGAAATTCATATATTTGCAGGAGGAATGGATCAATGGCAGCGCAGAATTACAGGATTGAAGATGCAGTGGCTGGGGATTTAGCGGCTATAGTAGATATTTATAACTCAACTGTTGCGGGAAGGATGGTGACTGCTGATCTGGAACCGGTGAGCATTCAGGACAGAGAGAAGTGGTTCCAGGAGCATAACAGTCATCACAGGCCGCTCTGGGTGCTCAAAAAAGACGGTGAAATCGCCGCCTGGTTTAGTTTCCAGTCTTTTTACGGCCGTCCGGCCTATAACGGTACTGCGGAAATCAGCGTCTATGTAAATGAAAAATTCCGCGGCACAGGGGCAGGTAGCCTGCTGCTGGCCAAGGCTCTGGAGGAGTGCCCGCGTCTTGGCCTGCAGAATCTGGTCGGCTTTGTGTTTGGCCATAATGAGCCAAGCCTGTCGCTGCTGCGGAAATTCGGTTTTGAACAGTGGGGCCTGCTGCCCGGTGTTGCTGAGATGGACGGCATTCTGCGTGACCTGGTGATTATCGGCCGTAAACTGTGAGGAATGTCAGCTTCTCCGGTATCATTCCCGTGTTCTGGCTTAATGCGGACGGACAGATTCAGACTGGCACTCTTCGGCGGTAATCCATGAATCTGACCATTGCTGAAGATCCCGAATAACCGATTCCAGCGCCCGGCCTTTGTCTGTCAAAGAGTACTGGATTCGAACAGGTGTCTCAGGAAACACCTCACGGAGGACAATACCTTCTTGTTCAAGTTCCTTGAGCCGCTCTGAGAGCAACCGGCCGCTGACCGGCAGAGAGGCTTCGATAACACTAAACCGCTGGGGTCCCTGTAGAAGCTGGTAGATGATTAAGCCCGTCCAACGTCTGCCGATGATATCCATGCTTTTTTGTAACCGTGGACACAAGTCTGTAGATTTCATAAGGCTCACCTCTTAATTAACATTATAAACGAAAAGACCTTTAACTAAAACAAATTTGAAGTATAAAGCGTTTCCCCGAAAGGATGATTGAAGTGGCAAAAAAGAAAAAGCCAGCCCATACACCGCGCCCCGCAGCTCCGGAGGCTCCGGCAACTCTGAAGGATCTGCTGAGCAGCGATGTGCTGGAGAAGCTGAAGGCGCAGGGTGATGCCCTTAAGGCCGAAGAGAACGACAAAAAAGAAGCTGCCCGTAAGGCGGTGGAGGACCAGCGCAAGGCGGAGCAGAAGCGTCTGGAGAATGATTTTGCCCATTTGCTGGAGAACAGCAGCCAGGATTGGCACAAATTTAAATAAACATTTTTCCAGTAAAAGGATTGACATGAACCGGAACGTGCGTTTATATTGGGTTTATCAAATTAAAGGGAGGTCGATGAGTCATGATTGGAAATACACAGCTTATAACCGCATATAGAAGATCTGATCTCATCGGCCCCGTCCGGGAAACATGATGTGCACCGGCCTGTTCTGCTGAATTTACACAGGACAGGTGCGACTGGCATACTGTAATGAACCTTTGGCAGGGTGCTATATACGGAAACTCTGCGAAGAGCCGTGGATCAGAATGATGATCTGCGGCTCTTTTTGCGTACCCATTTTATTTGCTCCACACATTAATAGCTTACACTTTGAAGGGAATTGAACAACAATTATGAATATGAACATGCAACTTGCGGGCAATGATACGCCCCGTTATAAACATGAGCTTGCCCTGCCGGGCGGCGACCTGAAGGTATATGCCAGTGAGCAGCTGTTTGCCACACTGGATTACAAAGTGCTTGAGATGGCGAACAACAATCTGCAAATTCCCAATATCGAATATATGAGCTACACCCCGGATGTGCATGTAGGCGTCGGAACCTGCATTGGCACTACGGCAGTATGGGATGCCGCTGAAGGGTATGTGTCTCCCTCCATTGTGGGCAGTGATATCGGCTGCGGCATGCGCGTGCATCTGACGACATTGCATAAGGATGATCTCCGTGAAGTGAAGCTACGCCGGAAGCTGGTGCGCGCCATTGAGAAATATTTACCGATGGAGCAGCAGCAGAGGGGGACTTACAGTGATATCCGGCTGGAGAACATTGTTCGCAAAGGGATTCATGGGCTGCCAAACAAATATGTGCCGGACAGCTATACCCCGAAGAAGTCGAGCGCTTTGTCGCATGTTGAGATCAGCAAGCTCACGTTTGACGAGGAGATTCTGAATGAGCTTCCCGACATGGCCTGGCACCGGGGACACCGCCAGCTCGGAACCCTGGGCGGGGGCAACCACTTTGTGGAGATCCAGTCGATTGAAGTTGCGGAGGAGCAGCGTGAATTGGCTGAAGCTTGGGGGTTGCATGACGGCCAGATCGTCGTAATGATCCACTCGGGCTCCCGGGCCTGGGGAGGGATCGTCAACCAGTTCTGCACACCGGCCTTCGCCAAAGTGATGGGCCAACTGGGTCTCGGCAGTGCCGATCCGCGCCTGATCTATGCACCGCTGGCACATCCTCAGGCCCAGCGCTACGTCAATCTGATGTACTCAGCGCTGAACTATGCAGTGGTGAACCGCCATCTGATCGGCTACGCGGTCCGCGAGGGGTTCCGCGAAGTGTTCGGACCCAAATGTGAGCTGCGGACTCTTTACGACCTGATGCACAACTATGCCTGGCAGGAACAGACCGCTTCGGGGTCCAAATTCGTCCACCGCAAAGGGGCAACCCGCGCGCTGCCGGCCGGACACTCGGATAACCCACGGCCGTATGCGGCTACCGGCCATCCGGCGCTGATTCCGGGCTCCATGGGTACGGCCTCGTATATCATGGTCGGTCTCCCGGGAGGGGAAGAGAATTATTATTCCATCTGTCATGGTGCCGGACGGATCCGTTCACGATCTGCAACGAAGCGGCTGGTGTCGGTTCATGATTTTTCCAAGTCGATGAGAGTAGGCAAAGAGGATGAGATTGTGGTTAATCAGCATTCCCTGGAATCTATCATTGACGAATCGCCTCAAGCCTATAAGAATGTAGATGAGATAATAGAGAGCGTTACGGGCGCCGGGCTGGCTGCAGTCGTAGCCAAATGCAAGCCGCTCGCAGCGATAAAGGGGACCAAGTAACCATGGAGAAGGAGAACACGAAGCATACTGTAATTTATAAATACGACGAAAATACTGCTGGTATGATCAAGGGCTACGATGCCTACGCACGTCTGGTGGACGGTATTCTTGAGGCTCTGCACACCCGTTATGGTGTCCGTTATGAGCTATATGCCAGTGACGACCCCAACAGTGAATACTGGAAGCTGCTGGAGAATGATGTGCAGAGCGGCAATCCCGGCGTGGAGCATGTGGCGCGGATTTTTGACCGCCTGGAGGACCGGACATTTGTATATGACGATGACAAGGAGCAGCCGGAATACAGTATCCACTTGTCGATTCGCAATAACGTGTTGGCCTATCCGGATATGGGCGTGGCCCTTGCACGGGTCCCTGTATTTCAGGAGAACGGCATCAACTTCCAGGACTATGTGTTTGCTGCCTCCGACGGGCAGCTGCAGTTTTTTCTCGGCAATGTGCGCAAGCGGCAGCGGGAACAGAATATCAATAAGGTGACGGTGTACACCGACAGACGCAATGGAATCTTCCGTGAGGATGAACCGATTACACGTTCTGTCGGGCGTGAGGATGTGGTGCTGGAAGCGGGAATCAAAAAAGAAATTTTCCGTTCGCTTGACCAGTTTTTTGATTCGGACCGCAGCTTTTATGTAACCTATGACATTCCTTACAAAAGAGGGATTCTGCTGTACGGACATCCGGGGAACGGGAAGACCACGCTGGTCAAATCTATTGCAGGAAGCGTGCCTGGTCCGGTCGTCTATTGGCAGATTACCGAATACACCAGCAGTGAATCGGTGAATGAGGTGTTCGAAGCCGCAGCCCGGCTGGCGCCTATGGTGCTGGTGATCGAGGATATCGATTCGATGCCGCAGGAGGTCAGATCCTTTTTCCTGAATACGCTGGACGGGGCCACCTCCAAGGAAGGGGTTTTTCTAATCGGGACCACCAACTATCCGGAGAAAATAGATCCCGGACTCATGAACCGCGCCGGGCGCTTCGACCGGGCCTATGAGATCCGAATGCCGGACGAGGAGCTGCGGATGGAGTATCTGAAGCTGCGCGGCTTCACGGCGTTTGCCGGTGAAGAGGGAGTGGCCACCGCAGCGCGCCTGACGGCGGATTTCTCACTGACCCAGCTCGGTGAGCTGTATGTCAGCGCCGCACTGGAATGGCACGAGAACGGGCGGGCCGATGTCGAGGCCCTTGTCCGGGGGATGCGCGGCGAGCTAGATAAAGGCCGCAAGCGGGAATGGATGAAGGACGCTGCGTCGACTATCGGATTTTATTAAAACAGTAATTTTCATTATTGCATTTGCAGATAAGCTGTATTGCAGCGTAGGGGAGCCGGAGGGCTCCCTTTTTGCGTGCGCCTCACAGTCGCACTATCTAGGTGGTTCAAATCCACCCGGTGACTTTACCCTTTAAAGTGCCGTAGCCGAAGCAGACTTCCGGCAACCGAAGGTTGCCGGAAGGGCAGGGTGTCTTCCGTAAGGAAGAATCCGAAGGGCCTGCAGGCAAAGTCCAGCCCGGAATGCAGTGAACCAGAGGTGGCGGCGATGCTGGGTGACCCGCCGTAAAAACGGGGAAACCTATACGAAATCGTATATCTTACAGGAAAACACACAAAGGGAAATGACCTGCAAGACTCATCGACGT